>JBBQVY010000129.1:0-13970 GCA_038211085.1 Chitinophagales bacterium
GTTAACGGCGACTTTAGCTTAACCAATAAATGGAAGATGGGCGGCAATACTTATTTTGATTTTAAGACTGCAAAAATTCAAACACTGTCCATGTGGGTAAGCCGCGATTTGCACTGCTGGCAAATGTCCATCAACCTAAACCCGATTGGTCTTTACCGATCCTTCAACATCAGCATCAGTCCTAAATCAGGTATACTAAGGGATCTTCGCATCAACAGGTCACGTACCTTCTTTAACCAATAGAATTAAGTGGTCGAATGCTCTTTATAATAGCTCCACATAATTTTAAATACCTTTTCTTTTAGCTCCTTTACAGGTATGTTAAGGGTTTCAACCTGGGGTAAAAAATGCATCTCAAGTGTTTTTGGCCACAGGTAAAAAAACTTGTTGGTAGGTAACACTTTGTTGGTATTGAAAAGAAGGGTAGGGATGATGTTGGTGTTGGTTGCTGAGGCCAGTTTAAAAGCGCCGTCGTAAAACGGTTTCAAAGGTTCTTTGGTTCGGTTGCGGGTTCCTTCGGGATAGATTACCATGTGCAGCCCCTCCGCTAATGTCTGCTTCATCAATTCAAAACTTTGGCGGCGGCTTTCGTCGCTTTCGCGATCTACCAAGACGGCTCCACGGGTGTAGATCCATCCAAACAAAGGAATTTTAGCCATTGATTTTTTAGCAATCGTTTTATTGGCTCCCGGAACAAAAGGAGTGGTAACAGGCACATCCATAAACGAATTGTGATTACATACCACCACATAGGTTTCCCCTTTTTTTAAATGTTGTTTGCCTTTTATTACCAGCCGGCATCCAATCATGGTAAGAAAAACAGTCATCCAGGCTTTGGAAATATTCCTGAATATCTCAGTCCCTAATGGTTCTTTTATTTTAAAAGTTATCAGGATAGGTATTACTATAACCAAGAGGGTAGCAAAAAAAATGATCAAACCCCATAGTGCCCAAATCCTTCCAAAAATGTTTTTTAAAATATTCATCTATGTGTATTAATGGGGTAGAGTGTGTTAGAAATTAGGTGAATAAAGAGTAAATTTATACGCTCCAATCTATCGGGTCAATACCCTGCTTACTTAGTATTTCGTTTGTTTTACTAAAATGCCTGCAGCCAAAAAATCCTTTGTCGGCGCTAAAGGGCGATGGGTGAGCGGCCTTTAGCACAAAATGTTTGGTCTCATCAATCAGCGATTGTTTTTCGTGGGCAAACCTTCCCCATAATAAAAATACAATGCCTGTTTTTTCATCGGATAATTTACTAATGACAGCATTGGTAAAATCGGCCCAGCCAATTTTTGAATGGCTGGCTGGCTCGTTGGCACGTACAGTTAGCGCCGCATTTAATAGCAAAACTCCCTGTTGGGCCCAATGGTCTAAATTGCCCGAAGTGGGTGTTGGCAATCCTATGTCGGCCTGCAACTCCTTATAAATATTTACGAGGGAGGGTGGAGGTTTAACCCCTGGTTGCACCGAAAAACTAAGCCCATGTGCCTGCCCCGGACCATGATAAGGATCTTGTCCTAAAATCACCACTTTTACTTTATCGAATGGAGTTTTCTCAAAAGCATTGAAAATTAAAGCACCAGGCGGATAGATGGTTTTGCCCTGTGCCCTTTCAATTTTAAGAAAAGTAACTACCTGTTGAAAATAGGGCCGGTCAAACTCACTTTTCAATGCTTGTTTCCAATCTGGCTCAATTTTCACATCCATACTTTTAATTTTGGTTTGGCTGCAAACTAATTAAAAATTACATTTGCAGCCGTCGAAAACAAACGATGGACCGGTAGCTCAGCTGGATAGAGCATCAGCCTTCTAAGCTGAGGGTCATTGGTTCGAATCCAATCCGGTTCACTTAAATGGGCAAATCGAAATGTGATTCGGTTTACCCATTTTTATTTTTCGCTCAAATTCTCTACCAGATTGTATTGCAAACCTAACTTTGCGTTCTTCTTCATGTTGAAAACAATCTTTTTATTCACCTTCACCACCCCTCGATATATAACCGTTCGACATCAAATTTCATTTATGTCGAAAATTGTAACTAATTTCATCATCAAATAAATTTCATGTCGAATTGCATGTATCTAATAATGGCAAAAGACTAAAACTGGTATCAAAATCAACATCAACATCAATGGCTTATAATAGAAACAATGCCTTTAACGACCTGCCTGATTTGCCCCCTAAAGATTTTATAGAGTCGCCTGAAATTTTAAGACACCTGGCTAAAGCTGCAAGGCATATAGGCGAATTAAACGGCCTTTGCGCCTCTTTACCCGACCCCCAGTTATTAATCAATACCATCGTGCTTCAGGAAAGCAAGGATAGCTCTGCAATAGAAAATATTGTAACCACACAGGACGAATTGTATAAAGCCGCAAGTGAGGAAGGGACGGCAAGCCATGCCACCAAAGAAGTTTTAAGCTACAGGGAAGCACTATATGTGGGATTAGAAAAAATGCAGGCTCAAAAGAACTTGCTACTGACCAATACAATGGTTGAAGTTGTTCAAACCATTAAACAAAATAACTCAGGCATCAGAACTACACCCGGTACTGCTCTTAAAAATGCTATAAATGGAGAAGTAATTTATACGCCACCATGTTGTGAAGATGTACTTAGAGAAAAACTGGCGGCATTGGAGCAATTTATTAACGACCCGGAAATGTCTTCATTAGACCCATTGGTAAAGATGGCTATAATTCATTACCAGTTTGAAGCCATACACCCATTTGCCGACGGCAATGGCCGTACAGGCAGAATTGTAAATGCACTATACCTGGTGCAGCAGGAGTTATTGTTGCAGCCGGTACTTTACCTTAGTTCCTACATCGTAAAATACAAAACGGACTACTATCAATTATTAAGAGGTGTAACCGAAAAAAATAACTGGCACGATTGGATCATGTACATTCTAACTGCATTAATAGAAACAGCACAGCTTACCACAAAAAAAATAAGGAGTATGCTTTTGCTTAAAGAAGAAATTGAAAAGAAAATGAAAGATGTGCTGGGCCCTTCATACAGTTACGATTTACTGCAATTAATGTTTGCCTTGCCTTATTTAAAAATTGAATTATTAGAAAAGAAACAAATAGCCCACCGGCAAACAGCATCTACATGGCTGAAAAAATTGGCTGATTCTGATATTGTGAGGCCACAAAAAATGGGAAGGACAACTTATTATGTGAATTGGAGATTGATGGAATTGTTAGGGGAAGATTAGGTAAATATGGAAAAAGGTGGTTTTATTGTCCAATCCGGTTCACTTGAGTGAAGCAAATGCTTCGCTTTTTTTATGCAGTGAAGTTTGAAAAATAATTCCTTCTGGTGTAGCTGGAATCCTACCAGGCCCCAATTCAAAATGTGTGAAATCTGATTATAATTTATGAATATTAGTTACGACCATCGATAAATATGAAAAATGATTTTCTGAAATTTTGAAAACATCAGTTTTAGCTAAACGGATTATGGCATTTAGATTGAACGCCGGTAACCGTAAGTATTGTAAAAAAATCTGGTTTTAAAAGAAGATGAATATATTTTTGAAAAGGCTTTGAAGTATGTACTTAAAACGCAAACATGTTGAACCAACCAAGGGTAATTATAAACGGCGAAATATTGGAGGCGATAAATGCCTCTTTGTTAATTAGCGACCTCGCGATACAAAGAGGTTATGGAGTGTTCGATTTTTTTAAAACAATTAATGGATTTCCGGTCTTTTTAGAAGATCACCTGGACAGGTTATACAGATCAGCAGACAATATGCACATTGATTTTGGTTACGACAGGCATAGCTTAAAGGCAATGTTGTTTGAGTTGATAAGTATAAATAATATGCCGCAGTCAGGCGTTAAAATAACCGTAACCGGTGGTTATGCTATAGATGGCTACACTTTGAATAAGCCCAACCTGCTAATTACCCAGCAACCGCTGATTTTGTATAACGATGCAACCACGGCTCCTTTAAAAGTGGTAAGTTATGAGCACCAGCGCCAAATGCCTCACATTAAAACCATTGACTACCTAATGGCCATTTGGTTACAACCTTTCATCAAAC
Organism: Chitinophagales bacterium; assembly: GCA_038211085.1. Classification (GTDB taxonomy): domain Bacteria; phylum Bacteroidota; class Bacteroidia; order Chitinophagales; family Chitinophagaceae; genus Segetibacter. Next base: position 4,064 of record JBBQVY010000129.1, read on the forward strand.
AAAACAAGGCTGATGATGTGTTGTACCATAACAACCGGCTGATAACCGAATGCCCCCGTTCAAACTTTTTTATAGTTACCAACGATGATGTACTGGTAACACCAGTCAACAATGTTTTGTATGGCATAACAAGAACTCAAATTTTCAGGCATTTTAAGGATCTCTGTGAAATAGAAGAACGCGATATTACACTTGATGAAGTGTACCTGGCAAAGGAGGCTTTTGTTACCAATAGCAGTAAGAACATATTGCCTGTTATAAAAGTTGATGAACATTTTATTGGCAACGGAGAGACCGGCTCGCTTACTACGAAAATAAGAAAGGAGTTGCTGGAGTTAATTGCTGCCGAAACTTCAAACGCTGTTTCGTTACATTAACTAACCTTAACCATATGCATGCTGATGAATGAGCTGTTAAGTTTACAAAACGTCACCATTCGTTACCCTGATCAGACGAGTTTTAATTGTATAAACCTAAGCATAAGCAAAGGTGGTCACCTGGCTATCGTAGGTAATGATGAGCATGTAAAGAATGCCCTGATGGATGCCATAGCAGGGAAAGTTGCGATCATAAACGGTAAAAAAATCCTGCACCTTACTGGCGACGCGGAACCGCTGGCTGAAACTCCTGGTGCTCCCAGGCATAAGTTAATTGCCAGTGTCAGTGCAAGACACAGCTTTAAAAATCTATCGCACACCAATGATTTTTACTACCAGCAACGGTTCAATTCATGTGATTCTGAAAATTCAGAAACGGTTCAGGAATACCTTCAAAGCATTTCAATAGGAAGCGAAGGACGTACATGGAATTTTAAAACGATCATTGACAAATTGCATCTTCACAGCCTGCTCAACGAAGGCCTCATCAAACTGTCTAATGGGGAAACAAAACGGGTAATGATTGCTGCTGCGTTGTTACATAACCCGGTGTTGCTGGTTTTGTACAATCCACTGGCAGGTTTAGATGTAGCATCACGGACTGAAATCACCAGGCTTATTAATGAAATTTCGACTACCGGAATAACAATTATTATTACAACTCAGGCCCAGGAAATTCCAACTTGCATTACTAAAGTTGCAATAGTTAATAATGGTGAACCCATGAAAGTGATACCAGCACATAACTACCATGCAAGTGAGCTTGTTCAATGTGCTCCTCTGCCTGATGAGAAAGAAATTGCAAGCTTGCTTTCCAGTCAAAACCAAATCACTTATACCAACATTGTGAGCATGAAAGATGTATCCATCAGCTATGGTGATAAGACCATTTTGGACCATATTAATTGGACCATTTTGCAGGGAGACCGCTGGGCATTGACAGGGCATAATGGTGCAGGAAAATCAACTTTGCTTAGTGTAATCAATGCTGATAATCCACAGGCGTTTGCAAACAACATTGTGTTGTTCGACAGGCAAAAAGGGAGTGGCGAAAGTATATGGGATATTAAAAAGCACATTGGTTTCTTTTCACCTGAGTTGTACCAATATTTTCCGGTGGACACCACTGCATTGCAGGCTGTTGAATCCGGCTTTTACGATACCATAGGTTTGTTCAGGCAGTCCAATTCTGCAAGGGTTTCAATCGCAATGCGATGGATGAAAATATTGATGGTAGACAAATATGCCAACCGGCTGTTACGCAACTTATCCCCTGTTGATCAGCGCCTGTGTTTGTTAGCAAGAGCATTGGTAAAAAGTCCGCCACTTCTCATTTTGGATGAACCTTTCCAGGGTTTTGACGAGACACAAAAAACGTATTGCAAACAGGTGCTCGATACACTTTGCAGAATAAGTAACATGACTATGTTATTTGTTAGCCATTACACTCAAGAAATGCCCTCCTGTATATCTAAAGTCTTTCGTTTGAAAGATGGGCGGCAGGTTGATTAAACTATCAATTAGTACAATACCTGAATGGTCTCTGATAAACCATCACCCTGTACCTGGACAGCCAAAACTCCTTTAGAAAAATTAGCAAGTGATATACGCTCTGCAATTGAATTCAATACTGGCTTATTCAACAAAAGTTTTCCGTTTGCATCAAAAATATTTATAGTTTTTGCCTTTGGTGGAAGCATCAACTGTAACGTGTTTGATATAATAACTCCTTTCATTAAGGCAATGCCCTGGTTGGCCACACTAATAACCTGGGAGTATGAACTAGCGCCATGAACACTCTTAATTTGCAACCTGTACCACACTGTGCTTGTTGAAGCGGCTACTTTTATTGAATAGCTGTTTTGTTGCTTGCTAATATTAACGGAAAGCTTTTGGAGTTCAGTAAAGGGTTGGTTTGGATCGGTCCTTTTTTCAACCACGTAAACATCACCAGCTTCTTCATTTTGCACCAACCAGTTTATTTGGTGATTGGGCCCGGAAGGAGCCGCCATAAATGAAACCAGTTTTAATGGCAGTACCGAACTACCCCCAACAATTTTATACAAGGTGCCGTTTTGCGATGCAACATATAAAGTACCGTCAGCACCCTCGGCAAAAGTGGTAATGTTTGCCGGCCAGTTTTTTTGTAGAGCTGACGTAAATCCGCCCGAGCCATTTGGTTTGATAAGCCACCCATTGGCCGACACATAATCTGCACATAAATAGTATCCTTGCAACTGTGGATACTCACTACCCCGGTATACATAACCACCCGTAATGGAATAACCACCGGTATTGTTATTGTGGCCGTATTCAAAAACAGGAACCACATTATTAGCAGCGATGGTACAGCCTGAGTAAGTATGTGTTCCTTCATAACATTTCCATCCAAAGTTTTTGTTTGAGCGTTCCGCTGCCGGTACCATGTTAACCTCTTCCCATAAATTTTGACCTACGTCTGCAAGCCAAATGTCACCGGTTTGCTTATCAAAGCTCCATCGCCATGGGTTGCGTAAACCCAACGCAATAATTTCTTTTCTAACAGTAGCACTGTTTGCAAATGGATTATCAGCAGGAATGTTATAATAAGGAGGATTTGGATTGTTGACATCAATCCGCAACAGCTTGCCTAATAATTTGGTACCATCCTGTGCATTGTTGTCAGGATCGCCTCCGGAGCCCCCATCACCTGTACCAAAATACAGGTAACCATCAGGACCAAAGTTCAATTTTGCACCATTGTGATTGGAAAAACGTTTGGGTATTTGTAGAAGGATCACTCCACTTGCCGGGTCAGCTGTATCAGCGTTGGTGCTGCTCCTTGTAAAACGTGCAAGAGTAACATCACCATTTACCTTTTCATTGTACCAAATAAAAAAGTAACCGTTAGTAGCGTAGTCTGGGTGAAAAGCCAAACTAAGCAACCCCCTCTCACCCCCGGCAGTTATTAAATCAGATACATTCAAAAATGGTTTAGTTAGGAAAGATGATCCGTTTATGATCCTTATAGTACCACCTTGTTCTACTATAAAAAGCCTTTTAGCAGCACTATTTTCTTCCACCATGTCAACCGGTTGGCTTAAGCCGGTGGCAATACTTTCAAAAGTAATTACAGGTTGTGTGCAGGCATGTATTGTAACAATCATTGCCAGTGTAAGAAAGAGCGAATATTTTTTCATTGTTGAATATTGTAATATTGGAAACGGAAATTTTATGCTAAGTTTTAAGAAGCAGGTAATAAGTTAATCGCAAGTACCATACCTAAACCTGTTACGCCGTTTAATTGTTTAATGTACATTTATGAAATGTCTATATACGTTAACTTTTAATATTTAGACATACCACATTTAATAACGATTTTAACTTCCATTATGCAACGCAGAAAATTTATGCACCAAAGCCTGCTGGCAGGCGGAGCCCTCTTTACAACTTCACTTGCAAAGGCATTCGACAAAAAACCGTTTATTGCTGATGACAATAAACCCTATCATTTAAACTACGGTATACACGATGGCATGTTTAAAAATCATGCAGGAGCTGATTTTATTGAGCAGATAAAATTTGCTCACAGTATGGGTTTTAGGGGTATTGAAGACAATGGTATGATGGCAAGGCCGGTAGAGCAACAGGAAAAGATAGGAAGTACTCTTGCTAAACTGGGCATGAGCATGGGAGTGTTTGTGGTGACATCGCAAAACTGGCATTGGAAAACATCCCTGGCAACCGGTAAACAGGAGTGGATTGATTTAATGGTAAAAGATTGTAACAAGGCTGTTGAAGTAGCAAAGCGATGCAATGCAACGTATATGACCGTTGTTCCGGGAAACTATGAGCGTAGCTTGTCAACAGAATATCAAACGGCTAATATCATCAACGCACTTAAAATTGCCTCTGATATTTTAGCTCCCCATAAGCTGGTGATGGTGTTGGAAGCATTGAGCGATAACCCCGACCTCTTCCTCCGTCATTCTGACCAAACTTATATGATTTGTAAAGCGGTCAACAGTCCCGCCTGTAAATTTTTGTTTGATATGTATCACATGCAACGCAACGAAGGCGACATCATCAAAAACCTGGATCGCACCTGGGAGGAAATTGGTTACCTGCAAATAGGCGACAACCCCGGACGTAATGAACCCACTACAGGAGAGATGAACTATAAAAATATTTTTAAACACATTTACAGCAAAGGCTATAAGGGAGTTTTAGGAATGGAACATGGCAATTCAATACCTGGTAGAGAAGGCGAGTTGGCATTGATAAAAGCCTATCGTTACTCAGATGATTTTATGTAAGCATCTTTCATTTTTAAATTTTTTAGAGCCTTTATATTCATTCTTGTACATGTAATAAATAGCGAATGCACTCATTTTTTTAGCCTTTCTGCCAATGCGCATTGTTTTTGCATAAAGTAGTGATATGCCTGATTTTCAAAACCGAATAGTATTACAACACTCACGAAGGGTGTGGTAAGTTGAAGCAAATCGGGGAAAATTTTAATCACTAAATGAATTTGAATCAACAATGAAGCAGTTATTTACACTCCTGGTAGCAACCGTTATTTATGCAAATGTCTCCGCTCAAAAATTAGAAAAGCAGGAATTTGTTTCGCCTTATACCACCAGTTTTGGTAAAGATGCATTGATAACCGGGGGCGGCATTGGTTTAACAGTACTGGGTTACTACCTGATTACACAAAAAGAAGATTTAACGCTGGCCGAGTTGGCTACTCGTACACGGGATAAAGTTCCATTTTTCGACAGGGGCAATGTAGGTTTCTACTCAGAGAGGGCAGACAAGGACAGTTACAAACCTTTTAATGCGTCGTTTGCATACCCTATTTTATTAATGCTGGTAAATAAAAATGAAAGGCAAAAAGTGGGGCAGATAGCTGGTTTGTATTTGCAAACCATGGCCATTACAGGGGCATTATTTACACTGTCTGCCGGTGGCATCGAACGTAGCCGACCTTTGGTTTATGGCTCGAGTGCCCCAACTGATTATAAGTTGAGCAGCAATAACCAGCGCTCCTTTTTTGCAGGTCATACTGCTGCAACAGCGGCTGCTTCTTTTTTTGCAGCAAAAGTGTATAACGACTTTAACCCTGATTCTAAAACCAAATATGTTATCTGGGCCGTTGCAGCAGCTACCCCAGCATTGGTGGGGTATTTAAGATACAAAGCAGGTATGCACTTTTTGAGCGATAATTTATTGGGATATGCAGTGGGTGCTGCAAGTGGTATACTGGTGCCGCAGCTTCATAAAACAAAGGCACTTCGTAATGTGAGCATTACCCCGCAAGCCGGGTTAAAATATAAAGGTCTTTCTATAGCTTATAACTTCTAAAGGTTTTTTGTTGAATGGTGCTTCTTTTGATTAAAAGAAATCATCTTGAGATTATACGCCATTCACTTCATAAGTTTGTATAAAGGGAGCGACCATAAGGTGGCTCTTTTTATTTTGTTGTAAGAGGCACTTTCATCATTCAGTCTTTTAGCGAACTTGCTCTTTATTAATTACTTTTTATATCATTTACATGTTTATTCGATTTGTTGTTGTGGGTATGGCTTTGCTGGTTTCAGCTGCGGTTTTGGGCCAGGAAAAAGAAGATAGTATTAAGGCGCAAAAACCATTTGAAGTTGTAGTTAGGGCTTATGAACAAAACAGGAAACTTCTGGAAGTACCGGTCTCCATTGGGGTACTGCAGCAAAATGATCTTAATCGTTACAATAACGTAAGCATTCTTCCTGCGCTCAATACAATTGCGGGTGTTAGGATGGAAGAACGATCTCCCGGTAGCTACCGGCTCAACATACGTGGTAGTTCGTTGCGTTCTCCTTTTGGAGTACGGAATGTAAAGATCTATTACAATGGCATTCCCATAACCGATCCCGGTGGAAATACTTATTTAAATCAATTTGGCTTTTATAATTTTCAATCAATAGAAGTAGTAAAGGGACCAGGCAGTAGTTTGTATGGTGCTGGCACTGGTGGCGTAATGCTGATTGAAAGTGCGGATTTTGATAAAGAAGAAAGAATAAGGGTTGACCATACACTTGGTAGTTATGGCTTGCAGAATACCTATGTGTCTGCCGGTAATAGTAAAGAAGATAGCTATTACAAAGTGTCGTATCAACACCTGCAAAGCGATGGTTACCGCGATCATTCAGCTATGAATAAAAAGGTATTCTCCTTTGATGGTGGAATTAAATTAAAGAACAATGTTTTGTCAGCTCACCTGTTGTATGGCGACCTCTACTATCAAACTCCTGGTGCACTCACTTTGGCCGAATACAACGTAAACCCAAGAGCAGCGCGGCCAAAGGTTGGCGCTGCACCCGGTTCTAACGAAGCTCGGGCAGCCATCTATTTAAAATCGTTTTTTATGGGGGCTGATTATAAACAATACTTCAATGATCATTGGCAAAATACCACAACATTGTACGGTGCATTTTCTGAATTAAAGAATCCGGCGATCAGGAATTATGGACGTAACAGCGAGCCGCATTTTGGTGGAAGAACAGTACTTCAATACAAAAATAACGGGCAAGCAAATAACCAGTTAACCTGGCTTGCAGGTGCTGAAATGCAAAGGGCATTTAATACCGTACAGGTTTTTAGAAACAAAGCAGGCAATCCTGATTCGTTGCTTTCAAATGACGAAGTAAACATCACCCAGTTTTTTGCTTTTACCCAGGCAACCTACCAGTTTAATAAATGGTTGTTTACTGCTGGCCTTAGTATAAATGATAGTAAGATAGATTTGTTAAGAACAAGTAATGTACCGGCAACAAGCCTTCAAAGAAAATTTAAAAACCAGTTAGCGCCACGCCTGGCCTTGTTGTATAAAGTTGATGATAACGTGTCAGTCTATGGAAGTATTGCCAAAGGATTTTCGCCACCCACCATTAGCGAGTTATCACCATCGGGCAGTGCTATAAATAATGCGTTGAATGCTGAAACAGGAAACAATATTGAAGTGGGAACGAAGGGCAGCGCCTTGCAGAATAACCTGACATGGGATGTAAGTGCTTTTTATTACAGGCTCAGCAATTCTATTGTTCAACGCAGAGATGCATTAGGTGGCGACTATTATATTAACGCCGGGTCAACCAGGCAAAAAGGACTGGAAACATCAGTAAGTTACAGGCTGGGTAAGTTCATCGAAAAGGAGTTTAATACCAACTCTAAACTATGGATCAGCCATACCTGGTATCATTTCAATTATAAAGATTTTAAGCAGTTGAATGCTGACTTTAAAGGCAAGCAACTTCCCAGCGTAGCGCCAACTTCTTTAATTGCCGGTCTTGATGTTTATAGCAATACCGGTTTGTATGCCAATATAACCTACCAGTATATTGATCGGATTGCTTTAAATGATGGTAATACTGAATACGCATCCTCATACAATCTGTTAGGTTTAAAGACTGGTTTTAAAACAAGCTTTGGCAAAAAATATAGCATTAATTTTTTTGCAGGTGCTGATAATCTTTTTGATGTAAAGTATAGTCTTGGTAACGACATAAACGCTTTTGGCGGACGTTATCACAATGTAGCTGCCGGTAGAAATTATTTCGCAGGCATATCGCTTCAAATGAATAAAAGGAAATAGTAAACACTTACCGCTGGCCCCATAAATGTTTCAAAAAATGTTAAGGCCTTCCTGTAATGTTTGTATTGGATTTTAAGCTAAAGACGGGGGCTTTTTAAATTCATAGAATTAGGTGATTAACTTGCAAACTTCTTCAAGAAATATTCACACCTTCCAACAGTTATTGAAATAGGACATCAACCAGTTGGGTGCCGATCCGCCGCGGCGGAGAAGGCATTCCGAAACATTGCGAAGCAGTTTCGGAAACATAGTTCCGATAAAATCGGAAGAGTCCTATTTCAATAACGAAGCCACGCGGCTTGAGCTTTTATGTGAGATTTTGCAAGCTTTGCTAATGAAATACCTTAATCTATAAATTCATTAATGAATTGTAAGTTGATTGGTATGATTGTTACAAGCATTATCCTGTAATTTCAATAAAGACTTTTTCTTTCATCAGTATTCAATCATTACCCATGTTTCAGAATATGCTTGCTATAGTTTTGATGAGTTGTATGATGTCATGCGGCGGTAACTCCAGCAGTGAAAGGGATATAGAAAAATATGAGGCTACCAAAGAACAACTCGCCAAACGGGAAGCAAAATTTCCTGTTGAATTCTTAACCATTACCAGTACTAACAAAAAGAACCTGATAGGACAAACTGTTGTAAAGGGTGTTATTAAAAACACGGCTACCGTTACGGCCTACAAAAAGGTACGGGTTAAATTATTGTACTATAACCAGGGCAGCCAGGTAGAAAATCATGAAGAAGTGTATGACGAATTAATACTACCCAACAACCAGCATTCTTATAAAACCAGGTATTTTACTCCTAAAAATACAGACAGCGTTTCGGTGTCAATCATGTCTGCAGAGGTGGTGGAGTGAGGTAAATGGTCATTGGTCATTGGGTCATTGGTCATTAGGTCATTGGTGCATTGGGCCATTGGGGAAGAATAATGAGTAAATAATTGAACCACTTACTACCGACCATTAATTATTTACCCAATGACCAATTATTATCCATTAATCTTTAAAGTTATTCTTAAAGAAATCCATGGTTCGCTGCCAGGCTAGTTTAGCTGCTCTTTCATTGTATGGTGCTGCAGAAGTATCGTTATGGAAGGCATGATTTACGCCATCGTATACATACAACTCATAAGTTTATTTAGCTTGTTTTAAAGCAGCTTCATATGCTGGAATACCTGGAGTACCAGTGGTTTACCCTTTCATCCAAACCGCCATAATGCAATTGTACGGCTGCTTTCATTTTGGGTACATCTGCTGCCTCCGGCTGCCTGCCGTAAAAGGCTACGGCGGCTTTTAACTCAGGCGAGTTTACCGCAAGCTGGTTGGCCATAGCACCACCCCAGCAAAAGCCCACGCATCCTACGCTGCCATTACTATCTTTTCGTTTGCCCAGGTAGGTAACACCCTTTACAAAATTTTCAAGGTTTTGCTTTGCATCCAGTTTGGCAAATAAGTCACGGCCTGCATCCTCATCAGTAGGGGTACCTCCAAACGGCGATAATGCATCGGGTGCCATAGCAGTGTAACCTGCCAATGCTGCCCGCCGGGTAACATCTTTTATATGAGGATTAAGTCCACGGTTTTCATGTATGATCATTACCGATGGATACTTTCCCTCCTTTGCGGGTCAGGCAACATATGCTTTCACTTTACCGGTTGCACCGTCATATTTTATATCTTCTGTAAATAAGTTTTCATCTGTTTCGGGTACTGCTATTGCTGTATAGTTAGCTTCAAGTTTTGGCAATATGCTCATGGCTATTGCAAAACTGCCGGTAATCTTTACCAGCTTCTTTATAAATACATCGCGGCGTAACGGCTTGTGTGTATACTCGTCGTAAAGGTTTATAATTTACTGGTCCATGGGTAAATTTTTAATTGCTTTAAATCTAAATAAAACTTTTTGA
>JBBQVY010000130.1:0-13964 GCA_038211085.1 Chitinophagales bacterium
CTCTTATAGCAATATCTTCCTTTTCATCTTCATCATCCATAAAAGTAATCAGCACATTTTTTGAACCGATGATTACAGTTTTTTCCAGCAATTTTATCTTACCATTTTCATAAATGCCTTTGACTGTTTTCATATCGACTATTTGTTCAAATTTACCAAATTTACTAGTGGTCTTCATGTTTTATCTGCGTCTTAAAATCTCACTAATCACCGCCTGTGCTGCCCATACCCTATTACTGGCTTGCTGTGTAACCAGGCTATTAGGGCTGTCTAAAATTTCATCACTCAACTCAACATTACGGCGAACGGGCAGGCAATGCATCACCTTTGCATTGCTCGTTAAATTTAATTTTGACTGTGTCATCATCCACGAAGTATCGTGGCTTAAAATTTTACCATAATCTGTATAGCTGCTCCAGTTTTTTACATATACATAATCAGCGTTCTGTAGGGCTTCATCCTGGTTATTAATGATGGTTGCCCCCTTAGTATATTCTTCAGCAAGTTCGTAACCAACAGGATGGGTAATAATAAAATCAGCTTCACCCCAGGCATTTACCCACTGCGCAAATGAGTTGGATACACATTGTGGCAAAGGCTTAACATGTGGTGCCCATGTTAAAACAATTTTAGGTGTATGGCTACCGGTAAACGTTTCTTTTATAGTAACCAAATCAGTCAAACTTTGTAACGGATGCAGCGTTGCACTCTCCAGGCTTACAATTGGAACCCCGGCATATTTCTTAAAGGCAGTGATAACCTTTTCACAATAATCCTGCTCTCGGTTTTGCAACGAGGGAAAGGTGCGTACACACAGTATGTCGAAGTATTTACCGAGGACAGGTGCAGCATCTTTTATATGTTCAACGGTAGTGCCATTCATTACAGCACCCTCTTCAAATTCGAGTGCCCATCCGTCTTTGTCAACATTAAAGACAATGGCTTCCATACCCAGGTTTTGAGCGGCCACCTGTGTACTTAAACGGGTACGTAAACTAGGGTTGAGAAATAACAAACCAATGCGTTTGTTATGTCCCAAAGCTTTATCTGCAAAAGGATTTCTTTTATAGTACAATGCCTTTTCAATCAGGGAATTTATATCCTGTGCATCAGCAGCCGAAATAAAATTGTTCATACTTCTTATTATAAATAGTTACTCAATTAACCTCTTTCTATTATTATAATATACTGAAGCCAGTTAGGAAATTGTTGAATCAACATTGTTGCAGCCCGCCCTTCATACTTAATGGATTGCACAGTTATGTGGCATGTCAAATATGAGCAGGCATTTGTTTTAAGCTGGCTATTTCAGCATGTAGTGCAGCTAAAAATTCATCTGCCTGTTGTATGGTAAGGGCCAACGAAGGCAGCAACCTGATCACATTTGGCTTTGCTTCACCTGTAAAAACCTTATGCTTGTACAGCAGGTTTTTCTTCAGGTCTTTCAATTCGTCCGGTACATCAAAGCCGATCATTAATCCACGGCCACGCACATTTTCAATCCCCTCCGTTTCAGCCAGCTTTTGCAATAAGTAGTTACCTGTTGCTGAGGCATTTTCCATCAGGTTTTCCTGTTCCATAACTTCCAACACTGCCAGTGATGCAGCACATGCCAGGTGGTTACCTCCGAAGGTAGTACCCAACAAACCATGAGCGGCTTTTAGATGCGGCGCTATTGCTATACCACCAACAGGAAATCCATTGCCCATACCCTTTGCCATGGTATAGATGTCTGCGGGTACTCCAGCATGATCGTGTGAGTAGAACAGGCCGCTTCTGCCATAACCGCACTGCACACTATCAGCTATATACACGGCGTTGAACTGGTTGCACAATGATCTTATTTTTTGCAGGAAGGTATCCGTGGCAATGTTAATGCCGCCCACTCCTTGTATGCCTTCAATAATAACAGATGAAATTAAAGAACCCTCCCGTGCAAAACATTCATCCAGCGCTGCCTCGTCATTAAAAGGAAGAAAAATTACATTGTCTGTTTCGTTTACAGGAGCAACAATTTTTGGATTGTCAGTAACAGCTACTGCCAGTGAAGTACGGCCATGAAAGGCTTTGCTAAAAGCAACGATCTTCTTTTTGCCATTGTGAAAAGAGGCAAGTTTTAAAGCATTTTCATTTGCTTCAGCTCCGCTGTTTACAAGAAATAAATGGTAGTCTTCTTTACCACTAATGTGCCCAAGCTTTTGCGCCAGTTGTTGTTGTAGCGGAATAATGATGCTGTTGCTATAAAAAGCAATTTGTTCCAATTGGTCTTCTATTCGCTTTACCCAATGCGGGTGTGTATGACCAATGCTTATGACTGCATGACCGCCATACATGTCTAAATATTTTGTGCCCTTATCATCCCACACATAAGAGCCGCTGGCTTTAGTAATGGTAATATTGTTAAGCGGGTAAACGTCGAAGAGGTTCATGGGAGTTGTAAGTTGTAGGTGAAAGGTGTAAGGTTTAAGGTGAAGGGCTTAAGCCGAAAGGAGAAGGTTTTAGGGTTTTTGTCTCAAAAATTTTAGAAATGATATAAGCATTGCCCTTACTTCATTAATAAGTTTATTTACAACTAAATATTCTTCTACGGTAATATACCCTAATTCAGATGCAGCATAACAACAGTAATCAGTTTCATTAGTTGAACCTAAAGAATTATCGAGAAAATGGGCAAAATCTTTATCTGTATATCTTCCGCACCCTTCCACAATGTTTAATGGAACTGATAAGGAGGCCCGCATCATTTGGGAAGTCAATTCATATCTTTCTTCTCTTGGAAACTTATGAGAAATGTTTTTTTTAATGTGCATATACATCTCATGCGATTTTCTCCAAACATCTAACTTTTTGTAATCTCTCATATTTTAATACTATTTAAAGCGCTTTCGTAAATAAAATGCAGCTTTTAAAATTGTTATTGCTTTTCTTACCCTACGCCTTAAACCCTAAACCTCAAACCCTAAACTTCAATCCTCTTTCAAAAGTAATTCCCTTTCAACCTCAAGCCCATCGTTTCCTCCAGTCCAAACATTAAATTCATATTCTGTACTGCCTGGCCACTGGCTCCTTTTAACAGGTTGTCAATGGTGGAGTGCACCACTATTTTGTTGCCGATCTGTTCTATATGAATTAAACATTTGTTGGTGTTGACTACCTGCTTCATGTTTACCATGCTGTCGCTCACATGGGTAAATGGATGGTCTTCGTAAAATGTTTTATACAACGATGTTGCTTCCTCAAGCGATAGATTGCAATCAATGGTTGAGCTTATGTAAATGCCACGGGTAAAGTCTCCCCGCCAGGGTACAAAATACAAGTCGATACCCTGTGGGGCTGCATTATGGTTTTCTGCACCGTTTTGTAACTGGAACAGCGACTGCATAATTTCTTTTATATGCTGATGCTGTAAAGTTTTATAAGCTTGTATGTTGTTTGCCCTCCAGCTGAAATGCGAAGTAGGCGACAATCCCTGCCCTGCACCTGTGCTACCGGTTATACCGGTTGTGTGAATATTTGTTAATTGCTTTGCCTGCGCTAGAGGCAATAAGCCCAATTGTAAAGCAGTAGCAAAGCAACCGGGATTTGCAATGTTTTTAGCCTTTGTAATCGCATCCTTATTTAACTCGGGCAAGCCATAAATAAAGGGCTGATTGTTAAAGGTTGGACGTTGATGGTTGGTGTGTAACCGATAATCCTGCGAGAGGTCTACAATGCTAACATCTTTTAGGACATCGCCAAACTCTGCCAGGAATGTTTTGGCATCACCATGACCCACACATAAAAACAAGACATCAATTTTAGAGCTGATGTCTTCAGCAAACTCCATATCCGTCTCGCCAATAAGATCGTGATGAACTGAGCTTATTAGTTTGCCGGCGTTGCTCTTGCTGTGTACATACTGAAGACTTACTTGTGGATGGTTCAATAGTATTCTTATCAATTCGCCGCCTGTATAACCTGCGCCACCTATAATGCCAACTTTTATATTCATTATGCCACGTTATGTCTGTCGTTAACGGTTGAGGGTTGTGAACAAACCAAAAATTCCAAAAGTTCAGTTTGCTTATTTAGAATGCGGTGATGGATACCAGGGGATACTTCTATACCCTCTCCCTTTTGTAAGAGAATTATGGCATAATCAATTTCAAAAACAGCCTCGCCTTGTAGTATATAAAAGAATTGTTGTGCCTCTTTGTGGTAATGTAATTCTTCAGCCGTGTTGGCCGGCATTGCTTCTTGTTTAATGCTTAAAGCTTCTGTATCCATTAAGGTAAAAGCATCGCATTTATTACCCCACGTGGCATGTTGCAGAGGATGTTTTTTTGAGGTAAATGATGGAGAAGCATTTGACATATACTAACTAGTATTTTCCTAATCCGATTAAATAATTTTTTTGAAGTGCTTGTGTGTTACTGAAAAATCAGTGAAATGTAACCCAGATTGTATGGGCTGCATTTGTTATTCTGTACAATAGTGCGACGCCACCGCAGCTTATTAAAGAAACCAATGCCGGGCCCACCCACTATTTATTTTCGGCACTCTCTTTTACCTGGTTCCAGATCATAGTTTGATTACCAAATATTTTTGTGAATCCCCGCACATCCTGGCCACTCCACCCATTGTTCATTTCGCCATACTTGCCAAACTTGCTGCTCATTAAATCGTAAGCTGACTCAATTCCAATAATTTGAAAATGATAAGGCATCAATTGTACAAATACATCGCCGGTAACATTTTGCTGACTGTTTTCTAAAAACGCTTCAATGTCTCGCATAACAGGATCCAGAATTTGGCCCTCGTGTAACCAGTTGCCGTAGAATTGCGCCAGTTGATCCTTCCAGTTTAACTGCCATTTGGTAAGCACATGTTTTTCTAAAGCATGGTGTGCTTTTATAATAACCATGGGTGCTGCGGCTTCAAAACCAACGCGACCTTTTATGCCAATGATGGTATCGCCAACATGAATATCGCGGCCAATACCAAAAGGACCGACAAGCGTTTGCAAGTATTGAATAGCCCCCGCGGGATGTTCGAATGTTTGATCATTTATACCCTTTAGTTCGCCTTTGGTAAAAGTTAGTTTTACTTCTTCGCCCTCATGCTTTGTAACCTGCGTTGGCCATGCTGCCTCCGGTAACATACCCTTTGAAGAAAGTGTTTCCTTGCCACCTACGCTGGTGCCCCACAAACCTTTATTTATTGAGTAGACTGACTTTTCAAAGTTCATGTCCACACCTTTGCTTTTCAGGTAAGCTATCTCTTCTTCACGGCTCAGCTTCATATCGCGTATGGGTGTAATAATCTCCACACCGGGTATCATGATGTTAAAGATCATATCGAAGCGAACCTGGTCGTTACCTGCACCTGTGCTGCCATGCGCTACAGCATCAGCATTTAACTTTTTTACATGCTCGGCTATGTGCAGGGCCTGGCTTAAACGCTCGGCACTCACACTTAACGGGTAGGTGTTGTTTTTTAGCACATTGCCATACACCAGGTATTTTATAATTGAATCGTAATAGCTTTTAACTGCATCAACTGTAGTATGGGTTGTAACGCCAAGCTTATATGCATGCTCTTCAATCTTTTGTAATTCTTCGTTATTAAAACCGCCCGTGTTTACAACAACGCTATGTACTTCGTACCCTTTGTCGTTAGTAAAATATTTTGCACAATATGATGTATCGAGGCCACCACTAAAACCAAGCACTACTTTACTGCCCTTACCAAGTTTGCTTATATGATCATCTGTGTTTTGCTGTTGAGAATGAGACATTATTAATTTGATATTCGGGTTAAGGTAACAGGTTGAAAAACATTTTTAGAAGTGTTTTATTAGAGGGCTTATTTCCGCTGGTTTTTTTGCGAAACATTTTAAGCAGGCGGCTTTTTTTAACCTTCATAAAACGCTCGTACAACTTTGAGTTTTCCTTAAAGTCCTGTGCGGTTTCTTCAGGCTCGTAATGATCGGCCGGATCGTACAACATTGCCGTACAAAAACAGTTTTTGCGCTCCTTGCTCATGAGTACGTCGTAGTTAACACAAGCCTTACAGCCTGCCCAAAACTGCTCATCGTCGGTAAGCTCTGAGTAGGTAACCGGCTCATAACCCAGCTCGCTGTTTATTTTCATAACAGCAAGGCCCGTGGTTAGACCAAATATTTTTGCGTTGGGATATTTTTCTCTCGACAGGTTGAAGATTCTCTTTTTAATTTCTTTGGCAACACCGGTCTTTCTAAATTCGGGCGATACAATCAAACCACTGTTGGCCACGTAATCATCCCCGCCCCAGGCTTCAATATAACAAAAGCCTACCCAGCTGCCATCGGGCATGTGTGCAATCACAGCTTTACCTTCCTGCATTTTGCCTGAAACATATTCGGGACTGCGTTTGGCAATACCGGTGCCCCGGGCCTTTGCAGACGACTCCATTTCGTCGGTAATAATGGTGGCGTAATGAACATCGCCACTATTGGCTACCCTGATTATAATTTGCTGATCCACTATGTAAAAAATTAAAGAGAATAAAAGAAAAAAATGAACAGGTGCTTACCTGTAAATGGAAATAGAGGGCCATTTCCGTGCCAATCAGATGCGTGGTCGTCGTACTAAAAAAGAGAAGCCCTGGATACCCAAAATATGCACTGTACCCTTAAGAGAAGGATGTGCTGCAGATCTGTGTGTATGGGTAAGAAAATTTTTCAATTACTTCAAAAAATCAATGATGAAAATTTATTTAAAGGCGTAAAAGTATAATAGTTTGAATTTATACGGACTGTTTTTTTCGTAAAGTTTTGTTTAAGGTTTGATGTCCAGTTTTTTAGTTGCCATTATTTGGGAATGATGAGAGGTTTGCAGTAATAAATAGATTTCCTTTCTGAAGATGAATATGTTAGGATAGTCATTAAAATTGAAGTAACCCAGGTTTAAACAGTTTCCGTGTTTTTTGTGAAGTGATGGGCCGTATACGATGCCAAAAACTCCAGCATGATCAATTTTTTCTTTACTTAATGAATCCTTTTTGTAGGTAAGGGTTGTAATGCTCATTTGGACGGGGCAAGAAGTAACCCTTAATCAATTCAGGTGTCCTAATGGATATTTGAATATGTAACTGGGTGGTAAAATTTGAATTAGGATAGGCTTCGATACCTTCATTAAAAGCACATCTTACCGAGTCGTATGCTTGTTTACCTTTTACAATGTTAGCCTGATGGACGGCCTTAATTATAGCACAATCAAGTTCTCTTTTTGCACCCTCATTATTAGGCATCTCTTCTCCTGCTGCCTTATAAATCTTATCCAACTCCTCATAAGTTTTGGTCAATAGCGAAGTTGCTTCAGGAGCTACAAGATTAAGGCAATTCCCCAGCTCAAGAATAGCGCCTAAAACAAAAGGAGTTTTTATTCTCTTTTTATTAAACTGACTGCCTTCTGCAGATTTTAAAGCATAATCCAATGCTCTGAATGGATTTTGCTCCCAAAAATAAATTCCATCTGCCAACCAATCCCAGCTATTATTAGAAGGCTTAAGATCAGGTTCACCATTAAGTATAGCTATACCTACTTCTCTATCGCAAGAATGAAAGCCCAAGACTTCAAAGGGATAATGATAAGGCAATTTTTATCTTTTAGCAGATTGAATAACTGACTCTACTTTCTGTGCAGATTCTTTTTTAATTAAACCTGCCTGCATTAAAAATGCCAATGCTGTTTCTTTAGTTTTAGCTGCCTGAGAAGTAACTTCTGTTATTATTTTTATTTGCTCATCAATAGCAATAGTAGACATGTTTAAAGTTTGTTAATTATTATCGAGCATTTCAAAAGTAATAGAATTAAACTAAGAATGCCAGGCTAAACACATAAATACCTTTTATATAAAAAGAGAAAAAGTATACGGCTTTTGTTTTTAATTAAGAGACAGTTCCTAAGTTACTTCAGCATTTTATAGTCCACTTATCCCTTTGCACTTTATTTAAATAGATTATTATTTGATTCCCGATAGATAGTCTGCCAGCCTGTTGATAGCCGCAGCATCTACACCAATCTGCTCCTGAGCTTCTTTCCAGTTGCGTTGCTCAATTGCTTCGCGAATACCGGGCATTGTTTTAACGCCATATCCGGTATAAAAGCCAGGGGCATACAAAGTGTGCCTGTACCAGTTTCTGCGGGGCAAACCTTCGGGAGAAAGTAACTGCTGCTCAGCCTGAAATAGTTTTTGATTAATACCATTAGCACTCCCTGTTTCTACAGCGTTACTCCAATAGTTACTTAGCATATCTGCACTTTTACCAAGGGCTGCCAATGCATTCTGCAGGGGCGAAAAATCGAGGTAAGGAACTTCGGCTTTTGCTTCCGGGGCTTTGTAAGGTTTGGTTGGATCGTTTGCCAGCTTGTAAAAATTCAATTTTACCAATTGGTTTTCAACGTCTGTAGTCTCCCGCATTTGATCGAGCTGGCTGGTAAGGTTGGTTATATACCCTTCGATGGTTTTATGCAGGCTTCTAAAATCAAAAGGCAACACATCAGCATTAGCCATACGCAGGGCTACATGCCCGGCGGTTTTAGAAAGTACAACCCCATAACTAAAACCCGGATCTTTAAAACGGACATAATCATCATACGAATCATAAATTGAATGATACTCACCACCAGCATCTTCGCCACCATAACCCAGGTTTAAACTTGGTATACCTGTATGCTGCAAAAAAGAAGAAAAGTCTGAGCCTGAACCCAAAGCTTCCAGGTCAAACTCTTTTTTATTCATCTCTTCTTTTTTTGCTTTTGCTGTACCTGCATTGATAGCTCTTTCAGCTTTCATGCGGTCGAACACGCTAACATTGGTTTGCGGATCGGTAATTGATTTTGAAACTTCATACATCATAGTCTCCAGTGCATGCGAGCCGCCGGCACCTAAAAAGCCACGCCCATTACCATCTGAGTTTATGTACACTACAGCCTTTTGCTGCAACTCTGCTGCATGGTCTTCAACCCATTCGGTAGAACCTATAAGGCCGGGCTCCTCACCATCCCATGCGCAATAAACAAGGGTGCGTTTAGGTTTCCAACCAGCTTTGCTCATGGCACCAAGTGCTTTGGCTTCTTCCATTAAAGCAGCTAAACCACTGACAGGATCGTTAGCTCCATTAACCCATGCATCGTGATGGTTGCCCCTGATTACCCATTGGTCAGGTGCTTCGGAACCCTTTATCATCCCAATAACATCATATGCCGGTACCATCTTCCAGTCGAAAGCCATTTTTAAATGCACGGTTGTACTTCCCGGGCCAATGTGATACGTGAAGGGTAAACCGCCTGCCCAACCTTCAGGTACTACCGGCCCTTCAAGTGCTGCCAATAAAGGTTTAGCATCGTGATAACTAATAGGAATGACCGGAATTTTTAAGAGGTTCAAAGCGTTTTTTTGTTCGAGCCTTTGTGCGTTGGCAGTGGCTGCCACATTGGGTGTTAAGGGATCGCCGGGATACACCACCATGTCCATGATGGAACCACGCTGCACACCATATTCATTTTTAAAAGCACCTTTTGGATATACATCTCCCCTTGCATAACCATCATCTTTAGGATCGGAGTAAATAATGCAACCAATAGCCCCATGTTCCTGCGCAACTTTTGGTTTTATACCGCGCCACGACCTGCCATATTTTGCAATAACAATTTTGCCTTTTACATCTATGCCCATTGCATCCAGCTTTTCATAATCTTCGGGTAAGCCATAGTTAACAAAAATTAACTGGCCGGTTACATCCCCATCGGCGCTCCAGGCATTGTAAGTAGGTAACTGGTCCTGTTGTGCCGAGGTGCCATCTTCTTTTAAAGCAGGCTCTTTCAACAAAGCCTTATAAATTGTTGGACCCGTCATCTCAAGCACGCGGGTTTTTGGGGTGGGAAACAACACCTGGTAAGTTTCTATTCTTGCATCAAGCCCCCAGCTTTTAAATTTAGCCAGTATGTTTTCGGCAACCTGTTTGCCTTTTGGTGACCCTAATGCATGCGGGTAGGCAGACAACTCTTTAATAGTTTCGCCAATAGCTGCACTGCTCAGCATGTTGTCAAATTTTTCTTCCAGCGCTACTTGTGTGGCGGCATTGGTTTTATTAAATCCGGTTACCTGTTGTTGAGCATGCAGATGTAAACAGCAAAAAGCCAGCGCGGAAAAATAGATTGATTTTTTATACATGGTAAGTGTAAATTTTTTTTAAGCGAATAACTATGGATAAAAATAAGTGTTCGAGGGGAATGGTTTTAAAAGAAAACAAACGCCGAAGGATAACCTAATTAAAAAGAATTGAATATGGAGGTAAACCAGGCTCAGATAAAAACTATAAATACCAAATAGAATCATGCACAAAGAGTAGTAAATTTCTGAAGCAGTATCTTTGATTATGCCTGTTAAATGACAACCAAAGAAAACATATTATCCATTTTGAAAGCCAGCAAACCTGAATTGTCACAACTTGGGGTTTCGCAAGTTGGGTTGTTTGGTTCTTATTTGAGAAATGAACAATCATACAAAAGCGATATCGATTTGCTGGTAGACTTTATACCAGAAAAAGAAAACTTCGAAAATTTTATGGCTGTCTATGATTTGATGGAAAAACTTTTTACTAATGAAAAAATTGAAATTGTTACCACGAACGGCTTGAGTAAGTACATAGGTCCTAAAATCTTAAACGACGTGTTGTACGTCTAAAGTTCCGATTGAATTTTTAAGACATATTGAGGATGAATGCAAATTTCTGCTCTCAGTAAAAAAGGACCTATCCAAAGATGACTTTTTAGACAATGAAACTTTAAAACGAGCTGTTGTTAGAAGCCTGGAAATTATTGGTGAAGCAACAAAGAAAATTCCAGCGGATTATAAAGTAAGATGGAATAACATACAATGGAAAAATATGGCAGGTATGAGAGACCGTTTAATTCACGACTATATTGGAGTAAATTATTCAATTGTATGGGATGTGTTTAAAAATAAAATTCCAGAATTGTTCAACCAAATTCGTGATACTTTAAAAGATAGCTAAAGCTGCGGTTAATAGAGATTGCCTTATGTAAAGCAATTAGCATTTTGCGATGAAAAATGAAAAATCCAAGAACTTTTAATGATGGATTACTTCTTTTAAAACTTACTTCAACAACCTCACCCATACATGATCGTTTAAAACGCAGTTGTTCTTAAACACTGATTTCTGCCTGATTGATTCAAGCACAAAGCCATTTTTTTCAAGCACACGCATAGAAGCTGTATTGTGCTCAAATACCTCTGCCCAAACTCTTATGGGATCGTGCTCTTTTATCAGGTATTCCATTAGCAAACCAACAGCTTTGGTCGCTATGCCTTTCGACCAAAATAATTCACCAATAAAGTAACCGATCTCAATGCTTTTGCGATAAACATCTTCTTTGGTTATGATACCTATACTGCCGGCTATTTGGTGATCAATTTCAATGACAAAATTTTGCAGGGGATTTTGTGTACTGCAGAAGGCTATCCATTGCAGGGCATCTGCAATGGTGTAGGGATGTGGAAAGCGGTCGCGGACGCTTAGCCATATTTTCTTATTGTTGGCAATAGCCGCCAATTGGGCTGCATCTTCTCGACGCCACTGTCTGAGTTTTACAACGGTAGTCATAGTAACTGTTAGTAAAAGAAAGATAGGTAATTGAAGTGAATGGAACCCGGGCAGGCTTTTGATATTTTTAGCTTCTCCTTTATACCTCATGAATCTGATCCCTGAAAGTAACCCGGCAAGTTCTGCGTAACGGCTTTTCTGAAAGTTGTTTTCTTTTGATCCTTTTCCCATCACTTGGCAGCCACGCTTTACACATATCATCCTTTTAACCATTTATTGTTAACAGGTGTTGTACTTTCATGGTAATGAACAAAAAATTAATGCTTTTATTGGTAACCCTGCTTATAGGTATTTGGGGTCATACCCAGGTACGGGTGATCTATGGATTTGTAAAAGACAGTACAACACTGTATCCCATAGTTGCAAAGGTTACCAATATAACAAAAAAGAGAAGTGTTACTACAGATGCAAATGGCTTTTTTAAACTGGACGCTTCCGCAAATGATTTTATTTTTATCAGCGCCGCGGATCATGTTTACGATACCCTCAATTATTCGCTGTTTTTTACTGATACCATTACTGTGTTGCTTGCTCCGGCCGGTAACCTGTTACCTAATGTTACCGTTACTGCGCGTTATACCCGGTACCAGTTAGATAGTATTCAACGCATCACTGAATTTCAACAGGACCGTGGCACCACTTACAATACAGTAGAAGGCAATCATGGTCCCGGCTTTGGTGTAACTATTAATCTTGATCGCTTTAAAAAGAAATACAGGGATAAGAAAAAAGATGAAAGGGTATTTAACATGCTGGAGAAAAATGCCTATATTAATTACAGGTTTTCGCCACAAATTGTTGCTTTGTATACAGGCTTAAAAGGAGCGCAATTGCAGTCATTCATTCTAAAAAACCAACCCACTTATGAGTGGTTGCGCCTGCACCATACCAACGAAGATGTGCTGTACTACATCAACCAAAAATTAAAAGAAGGTAAACGATGATTTTTATTTATATGGATTCTAATTTGCAGCCAACCCTGGTAACAACGATCATTATTATGGATTGACATACGGTATCAGCTATCACTTGGGAGGTTATAAGTGCCCTCTGGTCAAACCATGATCTTGCCTTGAGCATTCTAAAACATCCCAATTCATTTCAATCTAAAAACCCTATTTACTTAACAGTATTTGCAAACAATTAAATAAGCCTGCCTTTATTTATTTATTAAGGGTATATGCTCATCTTTGCCTTCATGAAAACATTATGTTTTGATTTTGGCAACACCCGCCTTAAGTGTGCTGTTTTTGAAGGCAGGGAGTTTAAGGAATTGCTGGTTCTCGAAAACGATTCTGTGGATACCATGCAAAAGTTGATAGACAAGTATCAGCCCGAACGTGCCATACTAGCCTCGGTTATTGATCATAACCCGGAAGCTGAAAAGCTGCTGGCATACAAAACCGTTTTTCATAAGCTTAACCACGAAAGTAAATTTCCCATAACTACCCCCGTGGGTAAACCGGCTACTATTGGCGCCGACCGTTTGGCAATGGTTGTAGCAGCCGTTGACCTGTATCCCAAACAACACAATCTTGTAATTGGGCTGGGTAGTTGTATCACTTTTAATTTTGTAAATAAGTACCACCAGTTTTTAGGTGGCAGTATTTCGCCGGGGCTTGAAATGCGTTTTAAAAGTTTAAATCACTACACAGCCAAACTTCCTTTAGTGGAGGCTAACTGGAATTTTCCTTTGGTAGGCTATGATACCGATACCAATATTTTAAGCGGGGTTGTTCTTGGTATGGCAAAAGAAATTGATGGCATAATCGATTTATACAGAGAGAAGTATGCCAACTTTAACGTCCATTTAACCGGGGGTGATACACCCTTTTTTGGCTCTCTGCTAAAAAAGGAGATATTTGCAGACCCTTATTTAATTTACAAAGGACTGTATGCGATTAGTGAGTACAATAACCAGAACAAAACATAGGCTAGGCTTTTTACTTCTTTTAGGATCTTTTACTGCTAATGCGCAAGAAAATTCTCCTTTTTCAAGATATGGTTTGGGCGATATATTTCCGGGCCAGCATATAGTAAACCGTGGACTCGGTGGTATTACAGCGGCCTATCGCGATCCTTTAGGTCAATCCGTAAATTTTTCGAACCCGGCAAGTTATAGCAGTATAGCTTTAGTTACTTACGACATTGGAATTACGATAGACAATCGCAAACTCCGAAGTGCCGAACTCATCAAAAAATTTAACTCAACCAATTTTACCCCGTCTTACGTAGTGCTGGGGTTGCCTATCAGTAAAAAAAGAAATATAGGTCTGGCATTTGGTCTTCGCCCTATTTCAAAAATAAACTACTC
>JBBQVY010000131.1:0-13874 GCA_038211085.1 Chitinophagales bacterium
TGCCTTTTGTACATCTGTACAGCATTTTCGTACCCCAAATAAATTGCATCACAAACCAATGCATGGCCAATAGACACTTCATCCAGTTCAGGAATGTTTTGAGCAAAGTATTTCAGATTTTTTAGGTCGAGATCGTGCCCGGCATTTATGCCCAATCCCAATTCATACGCTCTATTTGCTGCAGCAATGTAAGGTCGTATTGCTTCTTCTTTATTGTTTAAAAACTGCGTAGCAAAACCTTCTGTATATAGCTCTACCCGGTCGGTGCCGGTTTCTTTGGCTCCTTCAATCATTTTTAAATCAGCATCAACAAAAATGGAAGTACGGATGCCTGCTTTTTTAAAAATGGTGATCATCTCAACCAGGTAATCTTTGTTCTTAATAGTATCCCACCCGTGATCACTGGTCAATTGGCCCAGGGCATCGGGTACCAACGTTACCTGGTGTGGCTTTACTTCCAATACCAGGTCGACAAATTTTTGCTCACGGCAATTACCTTCTATATTAAACTCTGTTTTTATGGCTTGTTTTATCGCCCTCACATCGCTGTATCTAATATGCCTTTCGTCTGGGCGGGGATGAACTGTTATGCCATCTGCACCAAATCTTTCTGCATCAAGCGCAGCTTTTAAAACATCGGGATTGTTACCGCCCCGGCTATTACGCAGGGTAGCAAACTTGTTTATGTTTACACTCAGTTTAGTCATGCAGCAAAGGTAACAATTGCAATAATGTGTAACCTGACCCTCTGGTAACTATATTAACTTCGTGCAACTTTTTCATTAAAGATTTGTTTTCATTCACATGAATTATTCATCACTTGAAGACTGCCTGCTCGACCTGGAGAAACACGGCCATTTAGTTCGCATAAAAGAAGAAGTAGATCCATACCTGGAAATGGCAGCCATTCATTTAAAAGTGTACGAAGCAGGTGGCCCTGCTTTACTTTTCGAGAATGTAAAAGGTAGCAGGTTCAGGGCCGCCTCCAACATTTTTGGTTCGCTGGAGCGAAGCAAGTTTATGTTCAGGGATACGTTTGAAATAGTTCAAAAAATAATTGAATTAAAGAGCGACCCAATAAAAGCAATTAAGCAACCAATAAAAAACCTCAGGGTTGGGTTAGCCGCATTAAACGCTTTACCCCTAAAAAATCCTTCTAAAAAACCAGTACTCCACCAGGAAATAAACATAACCGATCTTCCCTTAATTCAACATTGGCCCATGGATGGCGGCGCATTTGTAACCTTGCCGCAGGTATACACAGAAGATTATGACAAGCCCGGTATCATGAATGCAAACCTGGGTATGTACCGAATTCAACTTAATGGCAACGAATACATAAAAGATAAAGAAATTGGTTTGCACTACCAGTTGCACCGGGGCATTGGGGTGCATCAAACCAAGGCCGATAAGGCAGGAGTTCCGCTTAAAGTCAGTTGTTTTGTGGGTGGGCCACCTTCGCATAGTTTATCAGCAGTGATGCCATTGCCCGAAGGCATTAGCGAAATGACTTTTGCTGGTTTAATTGGTGGAAGGCGTTTCAGGTATACCTACCGTGATGGCTTATGTATTAGCACCGATGCAGATTTTGTAATTACAGGGGAGGTACATGCTGGTGAAACAAAACCGGAAGGCCCATTTGGAGATCACCTGGGCTATTATAGTTTGCAACACCCGTTTCCATTAATGAAAGTTCATAAGCTATATGCAAAGAAAAATGCCATCTGGCCGTTTACAGTTGTAGGTCGTCCACCACAGGAAGACACCAGTTTTGGAGAACTGATTCATGAGCTTACAGGGGGTGCCATAAAACAAGAGATACCCGGTTTAAAAGAAGTGCATGCAGTGGATGCTGCGGGAGTTCATCCATTGTTGCTTGCAATTGGAAGCGAACGTTACACGCCTTACATGCCGACAAAACAACCTGCTGAATTGCTTACTATAGCCAATCATATTTTGGGTACAGGTCAACTAAGCCTTGCCAAATTTTTATTTATTACTTCTGATGAAACTAACCACTTAACAACGCATAACATCCCTGAATATTTGATGTATATACTGGAAAGGATTGACCTGGGCAGGGATGTACATTTTTATACCAACACAACAATCGATACACTTGACTATTCCGGCTCATCGCTAAACAGCGGAAGCAAAGTAGTTTTTGCTGCCTACGGCGAAGTGATAAGGGATTTGTGTAAGGAGGTACCTCAACAACTGAAAGAATTGTTTCAGTTTGAACAGCCAGTTTTAGTGATGCCCGGCATTGTTGTAATACAGGCGCCAACCTTTACAAGCTATGAGCAAGCAAATATAGAAATGGAACAATTGAATGAGCAATTGATGATGCATACACACAATCTGCATTCTTTGCCCATTATTGTAGTAGCGGATTTAAGTGAATTTACAGGCAACAATTTAAGGAACTTTTTATGGGTAACCTTTACCCGATGCAATCCTGCCAACGATATTTATGGTATAGATTCGTTTGTTAAGTTTAAACATTGGGGTTGTAATGGACCATTGGTTATTGATGCACGGATTAAGCCACACCATGCCCCACCTGTTGAAACAGATAGTATCGTAGAAAAGAATATTGAGCGATTATTTAATAAAGGGGGAAGTCTTTATGGTGTATTGAAATAAGGTATAACTACACTTTAAACAAAATTCATGGAAGCATTACTGCATTTATTTAAGTATATCAAATGGGGTAGCAATAATATCCTTTTCTTCAGGCGTAAAAACCTCGGCTTCTTTTGCAGCATTGTCTTTTGTATCAATTAAATCTCCTTCAGGTTCTTCAAGATGATACACCTCCAGTTTGGCATTTCTTATTTCGTCGTCGGTAATCACATGTTTTTGATCTTTAAGGTGGCGATGAACCAACTCACTCACAGTTTCTCCTTCATTATTGTTAGCCTGGTTTTCTTTCAAAAGTTCTGTTGCCTTATGTTCCATAAAATTGTTTTGAAAAAATTTGTTTAAATATTATGCCAGCAAACATTTTGAAGTAAAAAGAAATGGAAAAATTGGATGGATAAAAGTATAAAATATATTTCTGAGTATATCATATCGTTTGAATTCACCAGTTTATGCAGCTACCATGCTTCAATACACTTTGTTCCGGTAGGGACATGCGTAAGGCTTAAACTAATGACTGTTAGTGGATTTTTATAGGCTAATCAGTCATTCTTAAAAGGGTGCATTCCATAATTCGCTACTGTTTTTGTATTGCCCCGGCATTCATTCCGGGGGAAATGTATGAACAAAAATCCACTGTTCTTTAGCCCAAGCCCTCTTGCAAAAACACATTCGGCTAAAGCCAATACAATTCTTTTAAGTTGATCCCCGGCATGTATCCCAGGGCAATACATGCGACAATCTGAAATGTATGTTCTTGAAATGAGTGTACCCATTGTTTCAACTTCAATCTTACTTTTGCAAATCTTTGAAACCGCAATCCTATCTTCATGTATAAACAATTACGATTACTTCTTTCATCGCTTTCTTTAATACTTATCCAAGTTTCCTGCGGTAAAAAGGAAACCAAAACTGCAGGAGGACCGGGGGCGCAAGCCAATGTGGTTAAGGATTACCCGGTTTTATCTATTATTCCCCAATCAACTACTTTATTTGATGATTATCCTGCAACGGTTCAGGGTCAGCAAAACATTGAGATAAGGCCTAAGATAGACGGGTATATTGAAAAAATTTATGTTGATGAAGGGGCAACAGTGAAAAAAGGCCAGCCATTGTTTTACATACGTGCCCCGCAATATGAGCAGGAAGTAAGAACTGCCCGGGCTTCTATCAATATTGCACAGGCCGATGTAAATTCTGCAAGCATGCAGGTAAATAAGGTAAGACCTTTGGTGGAGAAAGACATTATCAGCAAGTATGAACTAGAGTCGGCTCAATTTAATTTACAGGCCAGGCAAGCTGCATTATCGCAGGCAAGAGCTACACTTGCCAATGCGCAAACCAACCTGGGATATACCCGTGTATTGAGCCCGGTTAATGGTGTTGTTGGTCTCATTCCTTATAAGATTGGAAGCCTGGTAAGTAGCAACACAGCAGAGCCTTTAACTACTGTATCAAACATAGGAAACATCTATGCTTATTTTTCAATAAATGAAAAACAGGCACTTGAATTTGCCAGGACTACAAAAGGTTCAACTTCAAAAGAACGGCTCGCTACAATACCTCCGGTTTCGCTTGTTTTATCAAATAGTACTGAGTTTCCGTACAAAGGCAAAATTGAAGCAGCCAGCGGTTTAATAAATACGCAAACCGGTTCAATAAGTGTGAGGGCAACCTTTCCAAACCCTGGTAATATTGTACGGAGTGGTAGTAGTGGACTGGTGCGCATTCCACGGGCTGTAGACTCTGCCGTAATTATTCCGCAGAAAGCTACTTATGAAATACAGGGCAAACGGTTTGTATATACTGTTGAATCTACCGGCACAGTTAAAAGTGTAGAAGTGCAAACGAATAATGTTGAAAACGGGCAATTTTTTGTTGTTCAAAAAGGTTTGCTACCGGGCGATAAAATTGTTCTGGAGGGAGTTGCATCTTTAAAAGATGGTGCTGCCATCAAACAACGACTGGTAAACAGCGACAGTATTTATGTAAAAATCAACCAGAAATAAGGTGCATAGATGTTGAGCGTTTATTTCATCAACCCTTGTTATTTAACTACGATTGCTTTTGCCTGCTGAATGTAAATAGTATTTCCTCAAAGGAAATTTTCAAGTGATATTTTATGCTTAAAAGATTTATTGAACGTCCCGTTCTGTCCACTGTTATTTCCATCATTATTTTAATATTGGGAGTACTCGGTTTAACATCACTCCCCATATCGCAATACCCGGAGATTGCTCCACCCACAGTAGTTGTGTCAGCAAGTTACCAGGGAGCTAATGCCGATGTGGTATTGAGCAGCGTGGTAGTGCCGCTTGAAGAACAAATTAATGGTGTGGAGAACATGACCTACATGACCTCCAGTTCAGGCAACGATGGTTCGGCAAGTATTACTGTAAACTTTAAACTGGGTACCAATCCTGACCTTGCGGCAGTCAACGTACAAAACAGGGTAAGCCGTGCCACCAGCTTGTTACCACAGGAAGTGGTAAGGGCAGGCGTAACCACACTTAAAAGACAAAGCAGCAACCTCGTAATTTTCTCTTTATACAGCGAGGATTCTGCCTACGATCAAACCTTTCTTCAGAACTATGCCATCATCAACCTTATTCCCCAAATAAAAAGGATTTCCGGTGTAGGTGATGCAACCGTTTTTGGACAAATGGATTACTCCATGCGTATTTGGCTAAAGCCTGATGTGATGGCAAGCTATGGCCTGGTACCATCGGACATAAGCGCGGCATTGGCCGAACAAAATGTTGAAGCTGCCCCCGGCCAGTTTGGCGAACAGGGCGAACAATCTTTTCAATACGTAATAAAATATAAGGGCAAACTAAAGGACGAAGCTGAGTTTGAAAACATCATAGTAAGGTCATCTAAAAACGGCCAGTTACTTCGCTTAAAAGATATTGCCCGAGTTGAGCTGGGAGCTTTAAACTATTCCAGTACTACAAAAACGGATGGCAAACCATCTATTGGTGTGGCTATTGCACAAACGGCAGGTTCCAATGCAAAAGATGTAATTGACGGAACACTGGGGGTATTAGATGAAGCTTCAAAAACTTTCCCCACCGGTATACATTATACCAACATCATTAACATTAACGACTTTCTGAATGCGTCTATTGAAAAAGTAATCAGTACACTGATTGAAGCATTCATACTGGTGTTTATAGTTGTGTTTGTTTTCCTGCAGGACCTTCGCTCAACACTCATTCCCGCGATAGCGGTACCTGTGGCCATTATTGGTACTTTCTTTTTTTTGCAATTGTTTGGTTTTACAATAAACCTCTTAACATTGTTTGCTTTGGTACTGGCAATTGGTATTGTGGTGGATGATGCCATTGTTGTAGTGGAAGCGGTACACGCAAAATTGGATAAAGGCTATACCTCGGCTAAGAAAGCCAGTATAGATGCCATGAACGAAATATCCGGTGCTATTATCAGTATAACTCTTGTGATGGCTGCTGTGTTTATTCCGGTTAGTTTTATTACAGGATCAGGCGGGGTGTTTTACAAACAGTTTGGTTTAACCCTTGCTATTGCCATCATACTCTCAGCCGTTAATGCGTTAACACTAAGCCCGGCATTGTGTGCCATCTTTTTAAAGCCTCATAAAGATGAACATGGAAAGAAAAAAAGTTTTGTAAAGAGGTTTTACGAAGCATTTAATACAGGCTTTGAAGCCACAACACGCAAGTATAAAAAATCGCTTACTTTTTTAGTGCGAAGAAAATGGATTGCCCTTGCAGGCATTGCTGTTTTTGCAGGTATATTTTATTGGTTGATTAATACTACACCCTCAGCTTTTGTACCTAACGAAGATACCGGCGTAGTGTTCTCAGACATTAGTTTGCCACCAGGTGCTTCGCAGGAAAGAACCAATGAAGTGACCAGAGACATTGCTGCTATTGCTGCTAAGTTTCCTGAAGTACAAAACATTTTACGCATTACCGGCCGAAGTATTATAAGTGGGTCAGGCAGTAATTACGGGATGGTAATTATGCGCTTAAAACCGTGGGATGAAAGGAAGGCAAAAGGCAGTGATGTGCAGGGTATTATTGGAAAGATGTTTGGTAAAACCAGTGGCATTCGCGATGCCAAGGTTATCTTTTTTGCACCGCCCGCCATCCAGGGTTTTAGTTTATCAGGAGGGTTTGAATTTCAGTTGCAGGACAAGAGTGGGGGAGACATTAAAAAGTTTTACGAGGTAAACCAGGACTTTTTAGGAGCCCTGGCTAAACGTCCGGAAATTCAATATGCCAGTACATCCTTTAACCCAACTTTTCCGCAATATCAGATTGATGTTAATGTGGCCCGTACAAAAGAAGCCGGGCTTTCGGTAACCGATATACTGCAAACCATGCAGGGGTATTATGGTGGAGTATACGCCAGCAACTTTAATAAATTTGGAAAACAATACCGGGTTTTGTACCAGGCCGAACCGGCATACCGTGCAAACCTTGAAAGCCTCAATAATATTTATGTAAGAGGTGCTGGAGGTGTAATGGCACCCATAACCGAGTTTATAACCATGACAAAAGTGTATGGCCCGCAAGCCATATCCAGGTTCAACCTGTTTACTTCTATTTCAATAAATGGTGCACCCAATGCAGGCTTTAGTACAGGGGATGCGATTAAAGCAATTGAAGAAGTAGCAGCAGAAAAACTTCCGCCGGGCTATGGATATGAGTTCTCCGGAATTACCCGTGAGGAGCTTGCTGCAGGTGGACAAACCGTCTTTATATTTTTACTGGTGTTGGTGTTTGTGTACTTTTTGCTTTGTGCCCAATACGAGAGTTACCTATTGCCTTTTGCAGTGTTGCTATCATTACCTGTTGGGCTTGCAGGGGCATTTATTTTTGTAAGCCTGTTCGGCATCACCAACAATATTTATGTACAGATAACCCTGATAATGCTGGTGGGACTGCTTGCTAAAAATGCCATCTTAATTGTAGAGTTTGCTGTTGACCGAAGAAGGATGGGAATGCCGCTAGTCCAATCTGCATTGGATGGTGCACAGGCAAGGTTACGTCCTATTCTTATGACTTCCTTTGCCTTCATATTTGGATTGTTGCCATTGATGCTTTCATCAGGTGCAGGTGCAAATGGTAACCGCTCAATTGGTACCGGGGCAGTAGGGGGTATGTTGATCGGTACTTTGTTTGGCGTGTTTGTAATTCCGGTATTGTTCATCATTTTTCAGGCATGGCAGGAAAAGATTACAGGTGTGCCAACACTACCTGTTGATAAGAGTGCTAATGAAGTTGAAGTAAATGAAATGGGCTTTGCATCCTAGTTAATAAACCACAGAGACACGACGACAGGGAGTTTCACAGAGGATACAGTTATTTCTCAGTTTTTCTCCGTGTCTCTCTGCCTCTGTGGTTTAAAAGAACGAAGTGAGAGAGCCACAGCGTGGTTAAAAATAAAAGAGATTTTTAAAAGTCCGTTTGGTTTTATTATGAAAAAATATTCAATTAATAAAGTTGTTACTGTTGCCTGCATACTGGTAGTTCTGGGTGCATGTGATGTAGCAAAAACCTATAAAGCCCCCAAGGAGGTATCGGCTAACCTGTACCGCAATGGTGGCAATACCGATACAACCAACATTGGGTACCTGCCTTACAAAGAAGTTTTTACCGATACCATTTTGCAGGGCCTTATAGGAATAGGTATTCAAAGAAACCTTGACTTGCAAATTGCCTATACTAGAATTCAACAGGCAGAGGCTTACTATATACAAAGTGGTGCGGTCCTTTTGCCTACACTCAACAGCAATT
Organism: Chitinophagales bacterium; assembly: GCA_038211085.1. Classification (GTDB taxonomy): domain Bacteria; phylum Bacteroidota; class Bacteroidia; order Chitinophagales; family Chitinophagaceae; genus Segetibacter. The sequence goes on from JBBQVY010000131.1 coordinate 8,427, forward strand.
CAGGTGTAACCGTTTCAAAGTTATCCGAAGCGCAGGGCTTTGGCTTTCGCAATAACGCTACCCAATATTCCTTAGGTGTGTCTTCATCGTGGGAGGCTGATTTGTGGGGAAGACTAAGAAGCAACCGCCGGGCTAATTTTGCAAACCTTTTACAAACCCAAGCTGCGGCCAGGGCAGTACAAACCGGGTTGGTTTCTTCTATTGCCAGTTTCTATTACACACTGCTGGCGCTCGATCAGCAGTTGGTTATTACACAACAAACCGTTTACAACTGGGATACTACAGTTAACACAATAAAAGAATTAAAGAAGGCAGCCAGGGTAACAGAGGCAGCCGTTGTACAAAGTGAAGCACAACGGTATGCAGCAGAGATAACCATACCCGATCTTAAGCAACGCATACTGGAGACAGAAAATGCCCTGAGTATTCTTTTAGGTAATGATCCGGCAGCAATTCGAAGGGGAAACTTAACCGACCAACAACCGCTTACGGTTTTGCAAACCGGAGTACCGGTTCAACTACTGGCCAACCGGCCCGATGTTCAGCAGGCTGAACTCCAGTTTCGAGACAACTTTGAGCTAAGTAATGTTGCCAGGGCATCGTTTTATCCAACGCTTGCAATTACGGCATCAACAGGACTTTCAGCACTCACACTCGCCAATTTTTTTAGTGCAGGCGGATTTGCTGCCAGCATAGGCGCCGGTTTAACGCAACCTATCTTTAACCAGCGAAACAACCGCACACGCCTTGCTGTTGCTGAGGCCTTACAGGAAGGATCATTCCTCAATTTTGAAAACATCCTTTTAAATGCCGGCCGCGAAGTATCTAATGCGGTATCTCTTCATCAAACGGCACTGGATAAAATGCTGGTACGAACCAATCTATTAAACTCATTACAAAAGTCTGTTGATTATTCGCAGGAGTTACTGCGCTATGGTTTTGCCAACTATACCGAGGTGATTAATGCCCGCCAAAGTTTGTTACAAGCAGAATTAGGGAGTGTAAATGATCGCTTACAACAATTGCAGGCTACCGTTAATTTGTACAGGGCTTTGGGCGGAGGAAGCAGGTAAACATTGCAACACCTTTCACCCGCCTCTACAACTTATCCTGCCTGATTAGTTTCTTGTACAACTTTACCAAACGTTCCTGCGAAACTCCCACTCGGTAGAGCATATAAATCAAAAAATATACTGCCTGTGTTTTATAAATTCCGTTCGAGGTATACTTTCTTGCAGATGTTGTAACAGATGCAGGCATCACTTTAAATCTTCCAACTTTTGTCAATCGCTTAATCATATCCTGGTCTTCCAAAACAATTAGTTTCTCATTAAAGCCACCTGCTTTTTCAAACAATGGTTTCTTCACAAAAAGGCTTTGGTCGCCAAACCTAAACGAGTTTATATTAAACCTGGTGAACCACGTATTGGCCCGCAAAAACCAGTGATCCACATCAAAGAGAAGGCGAAAGCAACCTGCCTCGTAACCCTGCTGCAAAGCAACATTTATATACGACAGGTAGTTTTCCGGTGGCTTTGTATCGGCATGCAAAAAATAGAGCACATCTCCTTTGGCAATTGCAGCTCCTGCATTCATTTGTGCGGCCCTTCCTTTTGTTGAATGCGTAATAACGGCACCTTCTTTTAAAGCTATATCAGCAGTACCATCAGTGCTTCCTCCATCAACCACAATAATTTCAATTACCTGTTTTAGTTGGCTATTACTTATGAGCCGTTGAATGGTTGATTGAATATGGGCATCCTCGTTAAATACAGGTATAATAACTGAGAGCTTCAATTGGTTAATTTTTGAAGGACTAACTGTTGTAGCGCCTTTAGTGTATGTACCTCATTAAGTTCTTCCATCGAAACAAGTAGGGCCAGGTCGTTTTCATTGCCCACAAAAATTGCAGGGAAATCGTTTATAGGCAGCGCATGCTTTTTTGCGAATTCATCCTTATGTAAAAACTCCTTTTTCAGTGGCAGGCTGTCTAAAAATTGTTTCCATTCGGTCTTCATAGTAAAAGTGCCAAATGTGATTCTACACAGATTACAGGGATAATCTGAAGGGGCAAACTCCTTAATGAAAAAATCTTTTAGCACACTTATCTTATCCGCATCAGCATTATATACCAACACAATTTTATTTAATTTATCGTTAGGAATTTGTGTTACATAATTCACCTTTTGTAGAATGATAGCAGTTGTTGGCCATAAAAAGAAAATGGCCATGCCTGTTCCAAATATTATAATCATCCACTTCAATATCTTCATAACGCTATCTTAAAAAATGTGTCTCCAACACTGTAATGATTACCGCACTTAAACAATATAAAGTATGTTAGCCATATCTTATTTTAAATGGTTTTCATCCTGCTCTGCCTGGTGCAGCTTTATCTTTGCCAACTATCTATTTACATTTTAAAGGCATAACAGGCATTATCAATACATGAAAAGCATTCTACCAATTATAAGTTGTTTAATCTTGTTGCTTATGTCCTTTTCTATAAATGCCCAGGTACAAAGCAAGTCGTTCAATCTTGTATTAAAAACTTTATTGTCGCACGATGTACCTGAAATTACTGTGCCCGCTGCAGCAAAGTTACAGGGAGAAGCCATCTTTTTAGATGCACGGGAACCCGAAGAGTACGAAGTTAGTCACCTGCCCAATGCACGCTTTACCGGTTACAAACATTTTGATGAAAAGGTGGTAGACGACCTGCCAAAAAATGCAAAGATTATTGTGTACTGTGCCGTAGGTAAACGAAGTGAGAATATTACAGAACGATTGCAAAAGGAAGGTTTTACCAATGTGCAAAATTTGTATGGCGGCATATTCGAATGGGTTAACCAGGGCCATGCAGTGTACGATGTAAATAATAAGCCGGTAAACAAAGTGCATGGTTACAGCAGGCTTTGGGGACGATTTATTGATCGCGGCGAAAAAGTTTATTAGTGCAAGCTCTTAAATTTTATGAAATTATTTTTTAAATCCCGCATCATACTTTTTTTGTTACTAAACTTTGGTAATTTTCATAAAAGCTAATTATGGCAAGAAATACATCAATATCACTTGGAGATCATGTTGAAAATTTTGCTGATAACACGGGAAGATTTAAAAATGCAAGTGAAGTTATTAGAGCGGGCCTTCGGTTATTAGAAGAAGAAGAAGAAACAAAACTTATTAGTTTAAAAAAAGCCATTGAGGAGGGTATTGAAAGTGGAATAGCAAAAAACTTTAATCCAAAGAAACATCTTGAAAGTTTAAAAGCCCAAAAAGCTAAAATGGCTAATACATGAGGCTTCTTACAAAAACTACTTTATACTTTTTAATTGCCATGGTTGTGATGTTAACAGCAGGTGGCATTTATTTTTTCAGGCAGTTTAGCAAGGAGATGGACTTACAAACCGACCAGGAATTATTGCTGGACGAAGTACAATGGATACGTAATTTAAAATTGAAGACTGAAGAGGGGAGCACCTTTGTTTTACGCACATCCGAGATACTAATTTACCCGGTGGACGACGTTCCGGTAATGTACCCACAGATAACGCAGGCGTACGGGTTTAGTGCCAGGCAAAACATAAAAGTACCTTATCGCCAGCTATCGCATGTGGTGGATATAAATGGTATTGCTTACCAGGTAACCATTAGAAAATCGCAGGAGCAAAAGCCCGTGTTTCTTGCCAACATCACCAATATTATATTACTTGTTTTTGCCGGAATGCTTTTTATTACCCTGCTGGTTAACTGGTTTATTAGCAAAAGTATCTGGAGACCTTTTAAACGATCTCTGGAGAAGATAAGAGGAGCAGAACTGCAAAAAATGGAAGCCATACATTTTGAGAAAACAGGCATAACAGAGTTTAATGAATTGAATGCTTCGTTAAACGAAATGACCGGCAAAATATATGGCGACTACGTAAACATGAAGGAGTTTACAGAAAATGCTGCACACGAAATGCAAACGCCTTTGGCCGTAGTGCAAAGCAAAATAGAACTGCTTTTGCAGGATGCGACACTTACCGAAGAGCAGGCTTTAAATATGGAGCAGGCATCGCATTCGCTCAAGCGACTGAGCAATCTTAATCAGTCGTTATTACTCCTTGCAAAAATTGAGAACAGCCAATTTGAGACGCAGCAACGTATTAACCTGGCAGATACGGTGAACAAATACCTACAATTGTTTAAAGAAATGAGTCAGCATAAAAATATTGATGTTGTGTATGATAATGCCGCACCCTTTATGGTTAATAACCTGCATCCGCTGTTGGCCGATTCGCTCATTAGTAACCTGGTGGGTAATGCAATTAAATACAATTATCCTGGCGGGAAGATTGACATCACTATTAACATTAACTCAATATCTATATCCAACACAAGTCACCAACCTGCAATTACACCTGAACAGTTATTCAAGCGATTTAAAAAATCAACTGTAACTGATGAAATGAGTAACGGCCTGGGATTAGCGATTGTAAAAAAGATTTGCGATTCTAATGGGTTAGGAATAGAGTATGAATATAGAAATGGGATGCATAGGTTTTTGGTTAATAGTCGATAGTACATGGGAAATGGGCAATAGTCAATCAATGTCATTTACTTAAGAAGATTCCACGTAAAGAAAAAAAGGAGCCAAGGCGCAAAGACATATCTTTTCTTCTCGTGCGTCTTTGCGTGGTATTTTCTTTGCGTCTTTGCGTGGAACTCCCTAAAGTTTAAGCAAACGACAAAGTGAACTGATCAAGGGTCAGTAGCTAAAATAGATGTCCTTCCTTAACCAATTGTGGAAACTCCTTTTGTGTTTTCTTAATCTCCGGTATGCTCACCATATTTACATATCCACTGCCTGGGTTTTTCACTATATAATCCTGGTGATAATCTTCAGCTTTCCAGAACCTGTTTAGGGGCATTAATTGTACAGCCAATGGCTTTTTGTATTTGCCCGCATCATGTAAACGTTTCATGTAGGTTGTTGCTTTTTGCTTTTCGGCATCGTTGCGGTAAAACAACACCGAGCGGTATTGCGTTCCCCTGTCGTTACCCTGTCCATTGACAGACGTTGGATCCTGACCTGCAAAATACACTTCCACTAATTTATCATAAGTGATCTCTGCCGGATCGTAAAATACATTCACCGTCTCAGCATGACCTGTTTCACCGGTCTCAATTGATTCGTATGAGGGGTTGGATGAAGTTCCGCCGGCATAACCCGACACCACTTCTTTAACACCTTTAATACTTTCAAACAAAGCTTCCTCGTGCCAGAAACATCCGGCAGCAAATGTAGCCTGGCTATATTTCGACAATTCTTTATTGCTTAACGGCTTTGGAACTACTGATGGTTTGTTACTTTTTTGACTACAAGCAGCAAAGCTCAGCAGCATAAATACCAGCAGGGGCGAAGTAAACTTTTTCATGTTCTCTTTTTATAAATTTACGAATAGC
>JBBQVY010000132.1:0-13678 GCA_038211085.1 Chitinophagales bacterium
AGGCATAAAGAATCGGATTTCTTTATGCCTTTTTTATTTATGCCCGATAGAGCAGGTTTTTCTATATTGCGCCCTCAAAAATGGGACTTACAGTGGCGAAGCCATGTTTTGTTTTCGTATATGAAGTTTTGGTACGGTGGGGTTCACTCTTAACTCAAAGATTTTTTAATACAAACTATTATTATAAGCATGAAAGTGTTAGCAAGGTTGGTTTTTTGCAGTTTGATCATTATGGTTTCGTTACAGGTTGGTCATACCCAGGGGTTGTTAAAAACCAGCGACTTAAGCAAAATAAATGTGGATGCATTAACTGATGAGGAAATCATGCAGTATCGCGAACAGTTGCAGAGCTCTGGTTTAACAGAATCTGCTGCTGAACAGATGGCAATTCAAAAAGGAATGCCCTCATCGGAACTAATAAAATTAAAGGCCAGAATTGCAAGGCTCCAAAATGGTGTTAAGTCTTCTGCCAGCGTTGGTGCATCTCCCTCCCTTCATACTTTTGATACCAGTCTGTCAGGTGCTTCCAAATCCCAACTACCGCTACGTCAAATGTCAAAAGTTTTCGGTGCCGACCTTTTTGCCAATGCTTCCATGAGTTTTGAACCAAACATCCGGATAGCGACACCCAAAAATTACATGCTCGGCCCTGATGATGAAATGTTGATTGATGTGTTCGGCTACCAGGAGGTGAATTACAAGTTAACAGTTAGTCCCGAGGGCAGCATAACCATCCCCTACGTTGGGATGATTCCTGTTTCAGGCTCCAGTATTGAGCAGGCAACCCGAAGGATAAAGGAGCGAATGATTCGTAACGGCTACGCAAGCCTCGGGTCGGGTCAGTCAAAGCTGGAAGTAAATGTTGGGAAAATTAAGAGTATTAAGGTCACTATTGTCGGCGAAGCCAAACGACCTGGTACCTACACGTTGTCTTCATTATCCAATATGTTTAACGCCTTATATGCCGCGGGTGGAATTACAGACCAGGGATCTTTTAGAAAGATTGAGTTGATACGTAACAACAATGTAGTAACCCGCCTTGATGCATATAATTTTTTATTGAATGGTGATCTTACAAAGAACGCCGGTCTGATGGACCAGGACGTTATAAGGGTACCGGTAGCTGATGTACAGGTGGAGGTAACAGGGGAGGTAAAACGGCCGGGTATTTTTGAGATACTACCCAGCGAAGACATGAATGATTTGGTACGTTTTACCGGCGGGTTTACCAACGAAGCATATACAGCAGCTTTGCATATACAGCAATTAAACGATAGGGAGCGTCAGTTAAAAGACATTTTAAAAACTGAATTTGACAATTACAGGGCAAAACGGGGAGATGTAATAGTGGTTGATAAAATTTTAGGCACCTATTCAAATCGTGTTACCATTAATGGGGCGGTTATGCGTCCCGGGTCTTTTGAATTGACCCAGGATTTAAATTTGTCTGATCTTATAAAAAAGGCTGATGGTTTACGGCAGGATGCGTTTACCGAAAGGGGGCTGCTTGTGCGTACAAAACCAAATTTTACTACCGAGATTATCCCCTTTCAGTTAATTGAAGTACTTCAGGGAGGACCATACGACATTAAGCTGCAAAAAGAAGATGTAATCTCTATCGCTTCTATTTTTGATTACAAGGATAATTATACTATTACAGTTGAAGGAGAAGTGAGAAAGCCAGGTGTTTACCGGTTTGTTGACAACATAACATTAAAAGACCTTCTTTTTCAGGCAGGAGGTTTAACAGACGCTGCTGCACCGCAACAAATTGAAATAGCCCGCAGAATTAATAAAGACACCTTGGATGCTACCCAAAGAATTGCTGAAGTAATAGATATAAAGTCGGAACAAGATTTGATGACTAAAGGTGCCGAAATAAAGCTTTCACCCTGGGACATTGTTTTGATACGCACCAAAATGGGATATAAACCCCAGGTAAAAGTGACATTGGAGGGAGAAATATCTTACCCCGGAACGTATGTGCTGGAAACTAAGCAGGACAGGATAAGTGACCTGATACAAAGAGCAGGCGGGCTAACACCAGAAGCTTATTACGAGGGAGCTTATCTGTCACGAATTAATACCTCGGGCATATCCAAAGAAGTAAATATAGCACGTATTCAAAAAATTCAGAAAGAGGTAAAGGATACAACTAATTCTCTGCTGAACGATGTAACCAAGCCAACAGTTAAGGTGGGGCTGGATCTGCGGAAAATTTTAGATAATCCCGCTAGCCCCGATAATATAACATTAAGAGAAGGTGATGTGCTTATCGTTAGCAAAAAAAACAACGAAGTAATGATTAATGGTGAGGTAATGTTTCCCACACAGGTGGTGTTTAAGGAGGGAGCCGATCTTGATTATTATATTGATAAGGCAGGTGGCTTTACCGACAATGCCCGCAAAAAAAGAACCTATGTTTTATATGCAAATGGTAGTGCCGGTAAAACCAAAAAGTTCTTGTTTTTTAGAACGTATCCAAAGGTAAAACCAGGAGCGGAAATATTGGTGCCGAAAGAGGCAGACAGAACTTCAAAACGTTTGTCAACAGCAGAGATTCTCGGTTTGACCTCCGGCTTTGCAACACTTTTAACCATCGTAATAACTTTGACAAAGCTGTAGAGGTCGGGTTGAATACACATCTGTAACATCATACATTATTCACTTACAAAATCGACATTTTCTTCTTTTTCTGCTTTTGTAAATTGAACGGGAAACAAAAAAGTAAATGGAGAATTCAGAATATACTATGAGCGAGCAAAAACCTTCAGCCGAGATTTCAATCTCGGTCCTGGTAGATACTATCGGAAAATGGATTAGTTTTCTTTTAAACAAATGGCTGATATTATTAATTGTAGCTATATTTTTTGGGGTCTTAGGAATTTTTTATGCCTGGATTACCAAACCGGTTTATACGGCCGAGCTTACTTTTTCGGTGGAAGATGAAGGTGCTAATGGCTTGTCAGTTTACTCAGGACTGGCGGCGCAATTTGGATTGGATATAGGTGGAGCCGGCGGAGGCGTGTTTTCGGGAGAAAACCTTATAGAGTTAATGAAAAGCAGAAAATTGGTTGAAAAAACATTGTTTACGCCTATTAAAAGAGACAGCAATCTTACAATGCTTAACTATTATGTAAACACCAAATTAAAAATTAAGAATAAGGACAAAGTTGAATTAAACCAACAAAATTTCCCAAAAAACTATATTGTTGGAAGCGACAGATTTAAGGACAGTATGCTTAATAAAATAATTAGCGGAATAATTAAAGACCAGTTGTTGATTGAGAAAATAGACAAAAAACTGAGTATAGTTTCTTTAAAGTTTAAGGACGGCGACGAACAGTTTGCAAAATCGTTTGTGGAAAACCTTGCCTCAACTGTTATTGACTTTTACGTGGATTACCGGTCGCAGAAAAGTCGGCAGAATGTGGAGATATTGCAACGGCAAACTGATTCTTTAAATCATTTGATCAACTTTGGCATTGGTTCTATAGCTGCTACAAGCGATTTAAATATTAATCCAGTCAGGCAAATAGTGCGTGTTGGATCGCAACGTCGCCAGGTAGATCTTCAGGTAAATGGCGCACTATATGGTGAATTATTAAAGAACCTGGAACTGTCAAAAATTTCGCTGCGCAAGCAAATGCCCCTTATTCAAATTATTGATACACCGGTTTTACCTCTCGAAAAAAAGAAACCTGGCCGTTTGTTTACAGGGATCATTTTTGCATTCCTGGGAGTATTATTTACAGCAATATTTCTTTTGGTACGAAATCATATTCGCGAAACAAAATCAACGCTGCAATACAAACTGGTACATTGATGCAGATTGTTTTTGTTACCAAAAGTGTTTCAATATTGGGCGGTAAGGAAAAGGTTTTACTTAATCTTGCAAATCATTTTGCCTCCATTGGCCATACCGTAGAAATAGCTTCTTACGATGGAAGTATTTCCCCTGTTATAAAAGTAGACAATAGCATAAAGTTTACAACGCTTCCAATTGCATACTTTAACCTTGATATTGGGCCTGTAAAACGTTTATTTGGGCTTACTTCAGGATGGAAACATTGTAAAAAATTTATCGCAGAAAGGTCGGGAGCTCTATTTATTACCACCGATCATATTATCTCTATTCTTGTTTTTTTTTCGAAAAGTGTACAAGATAGGATGGTAATTTGGGAGCATCTTTCATTTACAGTTTTAAAGAGTAGCGTGTGGATTTGGCTACGCAAGTATGTTTATCGCCGGGCTAAGGCCATTGTGGCGCTTAATTCAACCGAGGCTTTTTTTTACCAATCCATTGGCTGCAATGTTTCCTGCATTCCTAACGCTATCCAGCTAAATAATCAGGTCAAAAGTGCAAGTCAAAATGGTGTAGTGTGGATTGGGGGCATAACATTTGAAAAGGGAATTGAAGATGTTATTGAGTTGGCTAAAATATTTAAACGCGATGAACGAAAAATAGTAATAAGCATTTTTGGAAAAGGCAACCGTGAACTGTGGCTGTCAGAGGAAATACTGGTAAATAATTTGTCGGATATCGTATTTTTTCATGGTGAAACTAAAAATATACAAGAGGCTTACAATAACTCAGCAGTGCTGATCCTTACCTCAAAACACGAATGTTTTCCTACGGTAATATTAGAGGCCTTTAGTTATAGCTTGCCTGTTATAGCCTACGATTGCCCAACAGGCCCGGCAACGATGGTAGCAAATAATAAGAACGGGTTTCTAATTCCAATGGGTAATGTTGCAAAAATGAGTGAACAGGTGCTTTCACTTATTGATAATAAGCAACTTTTACGCCAGTTAGGTGAGGGTGCATTACGGTCTGCCGAAGGCTTTAGTCCCGAAAAAATATACCTACAATGGAAGGTATTGCTTAATACAATAAGTGCAGATTGCAAATAGTCTGAGGTGTAATGGGTAGATAGGAATTCATCAGTTTGAATTGAAAAAGATTTTATTTGTTTCCAGTTTTATAGGCCAGGCAAATACTGGCGGGGCCGTTGCCTCCAAAAGAAATTTAGCTTTGTGCAGAATGCTTTTTCCCGATGTAAAGGTTGATGCTTTTGGCTTTTCTTTCTCAGGCACCGCTCCAATTGACCAGGTACACCTTTTACCTTCCTATAGTGGTAAAGTGCAAACCTTGTTTAATTACCTGTTAGGCTATGCGGGGGGCTTGACCGCCAGAAACTTCCTGGTATTAAAAGCACACATGACGAACAAACAATACTCCCATGTATTTTTGGATGGGTCTTTATTAGGGAGTTTGGCTTACTATATTAAAAATCGTTATCATGATGTTAACATCATTTTATTTTGTCACAATGTAGAATACGATTTTTTTAAGGCAGCCTCCCAAACCAATCGCCTGTATTACATACTTTTTCTAAAGGCGGCCTCCAGCGAAAAAAATGCGGTTAAGGCAGCAGACCGCGTCTTAGCCTTTAATAGTCGAGATGCCAATCGATTGGTTGACCTGTATAAAGTAGAGCCACCATTCATTTTCCCCATTACACTTGGCGACAGATTTGATAGTACTTTGGTTAGCGCAGAAGGTGATTTGCCGCTTCGGTTGCTTTTTGTAGGGTCATCGTTTTATGCAAACATTGAGGGCATAAGATGGTTTTGCAAAGAGGTGATGCAAAAAGCAAATGTGCATTTGCAAATTGTTGGAAGTGGTATGCAGAATATTGCTGCGGAATTATCATCTCCCAAAATTACAGTAACAGGCTTTGTTGATGATCTTGATCCTTATTATTACCAGGCTGATGCAGTTATTATTCCAATCTTTTCAGGTTCTGGTATGAAGGTAAAGACTGCCGAAGCATTAATGATGGGCAAAACCATTTTAGGCACGAACGAAGCTTGGGAGGGTTACGATTTTAATGAGGGTGGGGGATTTGTGTGTAATACAGCTTCTGATTTTATTACAGCTTTTTATTCATTAGCTGACCGGTCAGGTAAAAGGTGGAATCGGCAAGCAAGACAATTATTCCTTTCTCAATATTCTGATCAAAGCCTCCAATCAAGGGTTGCTAACCTAAAATCAACTTTTAGGTGAAAATAGATTATTTCCATATACTTTTTTTGCTGGTTCCTGTACTTTTTTTATACTATCTCCTAATATATAAATTGTACGATCGACTAGAAAAGCTTTTTATCTCCATAATTTTTGGTGGTCTGTATTTTTATGGTGGCATTGGAGCCTCCTCTTACCTGGCTCCTCCTGAATACAGTATTTACTTTCTTATCTTTCTCTCCGTTTTTGTTTTATTCTACAGGTTAAAGTTCCCGATAAGTCATAGTCTTCAAAATACCTTCCATTATTTAAAAAATAATGGTGTGCGATTATTTGCTGAAGAAGGCACCTATACCTCACTTGTAATTTTCAGCTATCTGGGCATATGTTTCGTTAGTTTAATTTATCCTGAGTTTAAGCTTAAGGCGCTAATCTCTCCTCCTGCGCCTAATGGACTGGAAGCTCTCTTAGCTACAATAGAAGTGAGGGAACCAGATGTGGCAAGTAAGCTCATCTTTTATATCAAACTACTATTACTTCCGTTTTACTATGTAAGTCTCTCCCGATTTGTCAAAAGACCTTTGATACTTTTTTTGGCAATCATGCTCCCGTTATATTTAGACTACTGTAGCGCGGGCTACATAGGAAGAGGTATGGTGCTGATGAATTTAGGGCTTTGGTTTGTAGTTGTGTATTGGTTAAATCCGCGTATGCGATTGATCATTGGCGGGTTAATGCTGGTGGGTATTCCTGCAATACTTATCTCATTTTATGCCTACAGTCTTGCCAGGTTAGGCAGTTCGATTGATAGTGTTGACAACAAAAGCAACATAATAGAAATGTTGTTTTACGAAGAGGTGAACTTTCCGGACACTTTTAAGGAAGTAGTCCGATCGGGCCGACACGTGGATTTAAGAGGGTTTTTTGTATGGCTTTGTACTTTACCTATTCCTAAATTTTTATTAGGAGGTGTAAAAGTACCCGTCTTAAACTATGAAATATCGGAGATTGTTCTAGGTCTTTCTCGTTTCGACGATGGATTTTGGGTTAAGCTAACTGGTTACATATCGGAAAGCTATTATATTTTTGGAAAATGGTTTTTTTGGTTAACAGCAATGTTGGTTAGCCGGCTTTGCAAAACGCTTTTTTTCTTCCTTCGGGATTTTCCAGGTGGCAAGGTGCTTGTAATTTATGTAGCCATTTATATTGGATTTATGTATTCGCGTGCAGGCCTGGGAGCTATCATGCCCACTTTTTCAAATGGTTTTCTGCTTTTGTATGTTTATTTCCTTTTTAAAGTTTATCTCACTAAAAAGATGTTGGTTGCAGCCACATGATAAAGAAGTACGGATTATGTGGCTCATTGTACCTGTTCTTTTGTATTGTCAAAACCAGGCTGTTATTCTCAAGGGCAAGGCTCATTAGGTTTCCTATTGATATCAGGGGCAAAAGACATATAAGCATTGGTGCGGGATTTACAACAGGAGTAAACTGTAGGATGGAGGCTTTGCCCTTGGCATCAGGCCCATCTAAAATATTGATAATTGGCGAAAATGTACAATTGAACGACCAGGTGCATATAACCGCCTGCCATAACGTAAGCATTGGTAACAATGTATTAATAGCAAGTAAGGTTTATATTTCTGATGTCAGCCATGGTAATTACGCCGGTAATTATCAATCTTCACCGCACGAACCGCCTTCATTTAGGCAATTGATGGCAAAGCCTGTTACCATAGAAAACAATGTGTGGCTTGGTGATGGTGTTTGCGTACTTCCTGGAGTAACTATCGGGTATGGTTCTATAATTGGTGCAAATGCAGTGGTAAATAGAAATATTCCGCCATTATCAATAGCAGTTGGCATTCCTGCACGTATTGTAAAACAGTTTAACCAGGAAACAAAAGTTTGGGACAAGGTAGAATAATGGAAAAATATTTTGATAACATTCTGTTTTATTTGCAGAGGTCCGGAGGCGGGTCGGTGTATTGGGGGGAGTTAATGAGGAGGTTTGCTGAGAGAAATTCTTTTGAGTCTCATTTTATTCAACCAAAAGCAACTACTCAAAACATTGTATTATCAGGACTCAAATTTCAGCAGGTAATGGTAGAAAAATATGCCCCTTTAAAAATTCTTAGGTACTTGCCATTATCGGTTTCGTTACCGCCGGGCAGCATATTTCATTCTTCATATTACAGGTACAGCACACAAAAATCCGTAGCCAATTTTGTAACAGTGCACGACTTTATATATGAGTACCATCGTTCTGGTTTAGTGCGTTCCGTGCACAAGTGGCAAAAATTGGCAGCAATCAACAATGCCAAAGGAATCATTTGTATTTCAAATAGTACAAAGCAAGATCTTCTAAAGTTCTATCCCTACATCAAATCAAAAAAGATAAAGGTGATCTACAATGGCGTTTCAGAAGACTTTTTTGGCTTGCGTGACGACCAACTGATGACATATGATCTCTATAATGAATTCCGGCAAAATAAGTATCTCCTGTTTATCGGCCATCGCACATCCTATAAAAACTTTGTTTTTGCTGTAAACGTGGTGGCAGCACTGCCACACCAGTATAAACTGGCTATAGTTGGTAACAAACTATCGCAGGTCGAACTTGAACTTCTGGAAAAAACATTGAAAGGGAGATATATATTTTTAGGAAATATTAGAAATGTTGAATTAAACGTTGTTTATAACCTTGCAGAGGTTTTATTATACCCTTCCAGTTATGAAGGTTTTGGTATACCTATAGTGGAAGCATTCAGATGTGGTTGTCCGGTGGTAGCTCAAAATATTTCAGCTATACCCGAAATTGCAGGCGAATTTAGCCTGCTGGTAAATGGTTTAGATAAAGAAGCATTTGTTAAGCAGATTATTAGCCTTCAAAATAGTAATTTGCGCAATAATTTAAAAGAGGCGGCTTACACTTGGTCGCTAAAATTTTCGTGGGATAAATGTTATAATGAATTGAATGAATTTTATGATGATTGCACAAGCAACTAACAACCAAAATGTTTTAGTTACGGGAGGGGCAGGATTTATTGGGTCTAATCTTGTTAAGGTATTATATGCAAAAGGTTATAATATTACAGTTTTGGATAATTTAAGTCCTCAAATTCACGGATCTGAACCGGAAAAAGACTCTGAGTTATATAAAAGTTTACCATTAGGCATCACGTTTATTAAAGGCTCAGTCACCTGTAAAGAAGACTGTATTAAGGCCATTCAAAACCAGGATATCATTGTTCACCTGGCGGCTGAAACAGGTACTGGTCAATCGATGTATGAAATTGAGCGGTATACCCAGGTCAATGTAATAGGAACTTCTGTAATACTCGATATATTAACAAACGATCGCCAACATACAGTCTCAAAGTTTATTCTAGCTTCTTCCCGGTCTATTTATGGCGAGGGGAAATATTTTTCTAAAAATTTAGGTGTTGTTTTTCCATCACATCGTTGCACTAATGATTTGATAAAGGGAGATTTTGAGGTTAAGATGAAAGGCTCCACTATAGACCTTGTTGCCCTGCCAACAGATGAGGACTCCAAAATACATCCGTCTTCCATTTACGGCATCAATAAGCAAACCCAGGAGCAAATGGTAGTCACAATTTGTAAAGCGTTGGGAATAGGTTGTATTGCGTTGAGGTTTCAAAATGTTTACGGTCCGGGTCAGTCTTTACGAAATCCTTATACCGGTATTTTATCCATATTTTCAACTCTGATCAGGCTTGGAGAAACGATTAATATATTCGAGGATGGCGAAGAAAGCCGTGATTTTGTTTACATAGAAGATGCCGTTCATTCAATCGTTTTATCAATTGAAACTCCGTTTGAAGGTGTTGAGGTTTTTAATGTGGGCTCAGGAATTCCGACAAAAGTAATTGATGTAGCAGATACGCTTTGCAGGTTCTATCAGTCAGAAGTGCCTGTTCATATTACGGGTCAATTTAGGATTGGGGACATCAGGCATAATTTCGCTGACCTCACCAAAATCAATTCGGTTTTGGGATTTGAGCCTAAATATGGTTTTGAAATGGGCATTGAGAAATTCACTGATTGGGTAAAGGCCCAACCCATAAAAGCAAGCAATTTCACCACGTCCTTACATGAGTTGAGCGAAAGAGGATTATTAAAGTAATGCATGTTAATTAAAGGCAAGCGAATTTTATTTTTTGCACCCAGTTTTTTTGATTACGACGCGTTGATCGCTAAAAAGTTGGTTGAAATGGGGGCCATTGTTGACCATTACGATGAGCGGCCAGGAAATTCCTTCCTAATAAAATCCATGCTTCGAATATATCCGGGTGCCATTGAAAATATCACCACATCATATTACGAAAAGATATTTAAAGAAATAATTGGTAAAAGCTATCACTACGTATTCATTGTAAATATTGAGGCAATGAATGAGACAATCATTAAAAATCTGCGGGCTATCTGCAGGCAAGCGTTGTTTGTTTTATATATGTGGGATTCTTCGATAAATAAAAAGGGCCTTAGCTCCTACTATCATTTATTCGATAAGTGCTTTACATTTGACAGGTTTGACGCTGACAACCTTCCTGGTATGCATTTTCGACCGTTGTTTTATATCGATCATTACAGCCACCTTCCCAGGATAAAAGAAAACTTTGACCTTAGTTTTGTAGGTACTGCCCACGGCGACCGAAGCTACATTATCCAGAAAATAAGGTCACAAATGAAGCAAGTCGGATTGAAATTTTATTATTATCTGTACCTGCAAAGCTTAAAAATGTTTATCTATTACAAACTAACCAACCCAAAATTCAGATACGGGTTGCCACTAAAAGAATTCTCTTTCAAAACACTTCCTCAAAAAAAAGTACAAAAAATAATTGCCGAATCAAAAGCAGTACTGGATATACAACACGAAAAGCAAACAGGATTAACAATGCGAACGCTAGAGGTAATGGGAGCAGGTAAAAAACTTATTACTACTAACGTCGACATTTTAAATTACGACTTTTTTCACCACGACAACATACTTATTATTAATAGGGATAACCCTGTTATTGATACTGCGTTTTTAAATACTGACTATACACCTCTTACTGCAGAAATTCAGTTCAAATATTCAATTGAGGGCTGGATAACGGAGATTTTTACGGTCACTCAATTGCATGAGGTACCCGTAACTATTTAGGATTTTTGGTATTAGCATTTTAGTAATTTGTATTAACGAAAAAATAAAAAAATTGAGTGAAAATCGCATTACGGAAACAGGATTAGCTACTCCGGATTTTTGGGATTCACAGAATAAGGAATATACTTTACAGATCATAGATGATGCTGACCCGATTGCACGATATATGGAGAAGATCGATTTTTCGACACTTAGATCTTGTTTTGAGGTAGGCTGTTTTCCAGGTGGTTATTTAGCTTATTTGGGAAAAAAAGGGCTTGAAGTAAATGGGATAGATTTTAGCAATAGGATTCTTTCTGATCTTTTACCATTTTATAAAAACCAAGGCTTTAAAGTTGGTACATTTTTAGAAGGTGACTTTTTTAATATGAATGTTGAAAAAACCTTTGACCTTGTTTGTTCATTCGGTTTTATTGAGCATTTTGAAAATTGGAAAGAGGTAATGGATCTGCATTTAAAATTAATTGCGCCAGGTGGATACCTGCTAATTACAACTCCCAACTTTAGGGGAAAATGGCAAATGCTTATCCATAAGTATTTGGATAAAACAAACTACAAGCGGCATTTTATACCTTCTATGCAACCCGATTTATGGAAAGTCCATGTTGAGCAAAATGGTTTTACGGTTGTTAAACACGGTTTTTTCGAAAAATTTGATTTTTGGGTTGAAGAGGAGCCCCCATTATATTTTAAACCAATTATTGTTTTGCTTCGCCGTTTAAAACCGTTTTTGAAAAAAATGTTACCGGCAAATAGGGAGAGCTATAGCCCCTTTTGCGGAATAATTGCCCAAAAAAAATAGGTTGCCTCTCAAGTAAATGTCTCTCAATAAAATTTTTTCGCAAAGTATTGTATGGCGTTTATTTTACGTGGTAACTGTGCTTTTGCAGAATGTTTTTTTTTCCAGGTATTTTCAGGCCGAAAACTCAGGATGGATATATTACTTAACCAATGTTTTAGGTCTCGTCATAATTATTTGCTCCCTCAGTCTTGATTCGGGGTTTACATTTTTTACCGCGAATGGCGAAATTGAAAAGCCCAGGATTCAGCTATTTGCTATGATATGGGTAGTAGTAATTTCTTTAATAGGATTGGCTACTTCAGGATATTTCATTCTCCAGATTGATCACACCTACCCACTAACCAGTTCTCTTCTTCTTTTCTTCTGTGTTATTTATGTAAGCGGTATGGTATTTAACAATTACCTGCTGGCAATGTTTTACGCAGTTTCTAATTTCTTTTTGCCTAATCTCATCATTGGGATCACTAACATAGTAATTGTAGTGTTTATTCCCAAAAGCGTTCACCTTGTAAATGCAAATGAAAGCTTAGTACTGAAACTGTACTTTTTATTGCCAGCAATACAATCCGGTTTATTGTTGGTATTTTATACCCTAAAATATCAAACTTATAAAAATGTTTCATTTCCCACCAGGAAACAGGTAGATAAAATTGTTCGTTTTTCTTTCGTTGCATTGTCGGCTAACATCATATTTTTTTTGATTAACAGGGCTGATTATTACTTTGTACAGAAATATTGCGATAAAAACGATGTGGGTAATTATATCCTGGTTTCCCGGTTAGGTCAAATGTTATTGATCATACCCCAGGTACTGGCAAGTGTAGTTTTTCCTCAAATCGCGAAGGGCGATTATAAAAAAGAAATTATTAATACGATAGTTTTTTTAACCAGAATATTGAGTCGGCTATATCTGATTTTTTTAATACTTGTTGTATTATTGGGGAAATTTGCTTTCACCATGATATTTGGCAATACTTTCAGTTCAATGCATATTTACTTCAGTTTGTTTATTCCTGGCTTGTTTGCCCTTTCAGTGTTGTCTTTAGTGTCCGCTGTTTTTTTAGGCGAAGGAAGGGTTAGGGTCAATTTTTACGGAACACTTATGGGTTTATTGGTTTTAATCGTAGGTGATTTTCTTATTGTACCTCGTTTTGGAGCCGAAGGCGCAGCTATTATTAGCAGCCTGGCATATATAGTAAATGCATCTTTTTCTTTGTCTCAGTTAAAAAGATATCATGATGTAAATTTTAGACATATTTTGCTTTGGAAGAAAGAAGAGTTGATTTGGATGAAGTCTTTTTTATATAGAAAGTGATCAACTTAATTCTGCTATCACTCTCCAAGTAATCCTATTCCTTAAATTAAAAAGCATTCGCAAATCAAGGTCGTTCATACAAAAGTTGCAACTTAAATATCCTGAATTAACGTTGCAACCCTGCTGTGCAGGCAGCCAATTATGATGATTTAAAGCTGCCTTTGTCGAACTCCTCTTAATTTAAACGAGATTGAATTCCAATATAATAAATGAAACAACTTCCCCCCGCCTTCTCATCATTCTCAATCGTTTTGTAATTGGTGGCCAGGCTGTTGACACACTTCCACTCGCATGGTATTTAAAAGACCAATTTAAAATATTAATTCTTTATGGTGAAAAAGAGGATGATGAAATGGA
>JBBQVY010000133.1:0-13583 GCA_038211085.1 Chitinophagales bacterium
CTTCTCCGGTTGTCGGTTTTAAAAAGTTTCGAATTTAAAGAAGTCTTGGCTGGGAAACGCAAATAAATTTTCTAAATTATTGGGCAATATCTGGAAATACTGCTTGGCTGATTGGTTATCAACGATATTCCAGAGTACGCATTACTTGTTAAAATGTTGATGGCAATGGTGACTATACCAGAGATTTGCGGTTTAAACTTTTATAATGGTCTTATCTGTCTTTCAGGTGTTGTTGATGAATCTTTTTTCGATAATGCATCCGTTTTTTATAAGCATGACAGAGGTAAATTACAATGCCCCTTCTAAAACATTAGAAGTAAGCGTACGTATTTTTGCTGATGATTTTGAAAAAGCTTTGTCTGCTAGCTGTAAGTGTAAGGTTGATTTATTGAACCCTGCCAATAAACCTGCTACTGACAAAATTGTTAGTGAGTATATTATAAAACACCTGGTGGTATCGGTTGAAGGCAAGCCTGCATTATTGCAATTTCAGGGTTACCAACATGAAGATGGAAGTATGTGGAGCTACTTTGAAGTAAAGAATGTTACTTCAGTTAAAAAAATTGACATTAAAAATAACCTACTTTACGAGTACAATACCAGCCAGATAAATATGGTTCATGTAAAGGCCAATGGCAAGGAGCAAACTGATAAGCTGGAGTATCCGGACAGGGTGTTGGGGTGGGCGTTTTAAGATTTACGTTACCTGTTAACTAAGCTGTACAATATCACGTTTCAATCCTTCCAACACCATACCCACCCGGCTTTGTACCTTAAACTTTTGAAAGAGAGCATCCCGGTAGCCATCAACAGTTCTTTCGCTTACAAACATTTCAGCAGCAATTTGTTTATAAGTCAAATCGCTTGTAGCAAGTTTTAAAAATTGTAATTCTTTTGCTGACAAATCAGGATTATCAACAGTCTCTTTTTCTTTTTTGCCCAATTTATTTATGCTGAAAATAAGATTGCCAGTTACCAGGTCGCTGTAGTAATAACCCTTAGTTACTACAGAAACCAAAGCCGACCTGAGTTCATTAGGTTCGCAATCTTTAAGTATATAACCTCTTGCTCCATTTTTAATCATGCGCATAATAGCTTTTTCAGAGTCCATCATGCTTAATGCCAACACTTTTATATCTGCAAAATTTTCCCTTAACCAGTCAGCTGTTTCAAAGCCATTCATGCCGGGCATGTTAATGTCAAGTAATACAACATCAGGCAGGTTTTGACTGGTTAGTTTGGACTGAAGGTCAAGCCCGTTGTCTGCTTCAAATACCACTGTAAAATCGTTGAACGAGTTGATCAGAGCCGCCAAACCGTTTCGCAAAAGTTTGTGATCGTCTGTTAATGCTACTTTCCACATAAAACTATATTTTAATCAACAGCAACGTTAATTGGCACAGTCACCTTAAGAATTGTTCCCGCTTTAGTTCCATTTATAATTTGCAAAGTACCTCCTATCATAAGGGCTCTGTGGTTCATGCTTGTTAACCCTATACCTTTCAAAGCATTGTTGATTTCGGGTTTGTCAATGCCCTTTCCGTTGTCGGTAAGCATGAGGGTAAACTGTGCGGTTTCATATAAAAGATGTAGTTCAACTTTGCTGGCCAATGCGTGTTTAATGATGTTGTTTAGCCCCTCCTGAAATATGCGAAATATGATTACCTGTTTTTCGGCGGGTAACCTGAATTGCTTTCCTTCAACTTGATATGTGGTTTTGTACAAGCCGGTCTTTTCAAGAATATCAAGTTCCCTTTTCAGATTTTCTTCAAGGCCCAACTGGGTTATAAGGTCGGGGTGCAAGCTTTTGCTCAGGTTTCTCAAATCGTTTATTGCTTTTGATACCAGGTTTTTAGTTTCGATGATTATATTTTGATCTGTGGCACTTACCGGCGGCGGTAAAACGTTCAGGTGAAGTTTGGCCAGGCTCAGCACCTGGCCTATGTTGTCATGTATTTCTTCGCTGATGTACTTAATTGTTTCTTCCTGTATCTCCAGTTGTGTTTTAAGCAGTTCCTGTTGGTAAGTGTGTTTGAGGGAAGCCATTTCATGGATATGTTTGGTTTTTCGTTTAAGGTAGGTTGCTGTAAATGCTATAATGAAGAAGCATTGAATAACAAATACCAACGTTGCCATGCTTATGGTCCAAATTAAATCAATTTTCATAGGCTGTAGTTATTTTCTATCAGGTTAGCGAGGAGATTTGTTTGCATTTCTTGAATGCAACTCGACTAAAAATCCTACTGTAAAGCAGCCGTACAGCAAAACATTTAAATTGTAATTGATCAACAGATAAAGCCTGACAAAGGCCGTCGGATTTTTTGTGCCTAAATAATTGAAAAAAGAGTCAGGTACCAAGTTACCCGCATTATAAACCAATATACTTCCAACAAAAAATAATGCTGAACTATAAAATTGAATGTTGCTGTTTTGGTTAAAAGAAATGTTCCAAAGAATAATTAAGCATGCGATCACAAGCATTAATGCTGAAATTGAAGATGTATATGTATTATAAACAATTGTGCCTTGTAACAACAAGAAATTATATAAAAATAAAAGTATAAAGCAGGTAACAACCCATCTGAATGTTTTTTGTATTTTAATATTAGGGCTGATGCCCGATAAATAATAGATATAGAAAAGAAATTCGACTAAAATAAAAATATTATACATTGGATATTTTACTTCTATAATTGACGATGTCAACTTGCCGGTAATTTCAACACACAGTGTTAGCCATAAAAATGGCACAAACATTTTGTTTAGTCTAGATGGTTTTATTATCAGGCAGATTGTTGCCACAACTGATGCAACAAGTTCTGCCCAATTCACAATATGAAATGTCATGGTATTTGAGTGAAGTGGCTGTCGTGGATTTGGGTACCCAGTATAGTTTTAGGTGGAGGGGGTATTAAGTCACTTCTGTCAAAGTTAATTCCGCTTGCCTTCACTCCATTTCCAGATGTTAGGGTAGATGTTAGAGGCCCATTACTGCCTTCACAAGTTAGCACAAGTGATAGTTTTGAATTTGCATGAATATCCTCCCGTGCAAATTCAAGAACAAGATGTGTGAAATCCGCATCAGCAACGCCACGAATAAATTCGTTAAGCCTTTCATATGAATAGAATGCTAACTTAACCGTTGATATATCCGTAGACTTAATAAGTTTTTCACAGTCCGTATCGGAAAAGTCTATTTGACCCGATTTAAGGTTCAACGCAAAAAATTTTAAACCAGTAGATGAGAACATTGTTTTCTCCAAGTCTTTTGTGTGGTCTCTTGTATCTGTTTCATCAGCTGTTTTAGGGCTAATGATTGGCACTATCACGATGTTATAACTATCGCCATCTTTCCCCATATAAAATCTAAAAGCCAGGTCATACTCATCCCATTTTATTCCCTCGGATTTTGGTATTTCAAAAGTTTTATCAAGAAATTTTATTATTTCTGATTTTGTCACTCTATAATTTACCGGTGTTTTTTTATTATGTATTGCAAAAATAAATTTCTTTATCTCTGCTATTTCCGCCGTTATAAAATCTCCGTCACCTATTGCGTGTAAGGTTTTTTCTACATTCATCCATTCCTCGTCCGAAAAATCAAACGACCGTTTTTTCGAATGAAGTAAGTTTTCTAACAATTCGAAATTGCTAGTTAAAGACGGATTTATGAGTTTAGCTTCTTCAGTGATGTAATGTGCCATAATTTTTTTTGTTTTTAAAGTTTAATGATTAATAATACCGCAAAATAGGTTGCCGCTTTAGATTTTACAATACCCGTTTCCCCTAATCTTCACCGTTTAATCACCCCCTTCCAAAACCGTTATAACATCAGTCCATAAAGGGTTATCTCACTATTGCGCCTTCCTAAAGATTTTAAGAACATTTGATGCGACAAATGGAATGGCAATATTAATCGTCGTTTCATTTGTCTCGCCTCCGTTTTAAAACATAAAACCGTACCTGTATGACCACAACAACCAACCATCCGCCGTTAGAAGCTATCGACCCCAGTCAAAACCAATGGAAATCCATGCTCGAAAATTTGCAAGGCAATATTTTAAAAGGCCACGGCAGAGATAATGCCTGGCATTTGTTTCTCCATTTTGAGGTGCAAAACCCACGAAACATTAACGAAATCAGAGCCTGGATGAAAACACTCAACATCACTACAGCCCTTGAGCAAATAACCGACACGGACTGTTTTAAAAAGTTGATAAAAATTGAAGAGAAAGACAGAACGAAAGAAGAGGAGTATGAGCTGAAAAAGCTTTCCTCAAAAATAGTTTCGTTCTTTTTCTTGAGTCATTCCGGCTATAAAGCCTTAGATGTTGACACTGCCGATTGGTTGACAGATTCATCTTTTAAAAATGGGATGAAGCAGCAGTTAGACTTGCAAGATCCTGCTTCGGAAACCTGGGACTTTTCTACGTCCGATAGTGGCGGCCAACGGATCGATGCCATGTTGCTCATTGCCTCCGACGATTTGAAGGGATTAGATGCGCACAGGCAAAATTTGGTCTTACCCTCCTGTACAGCTCTGGTTCACGCCCAATTTGGTGAAACACTCCGTATAAATAACACAGGTCTGGAACATTTTGGGTATGCTGATGGTGTCAGCCAGCCACTAATGCTTACGGATAACAAAAGGAAAAAGGGCAAGTTATGGGATGATGAAGTTAGCCCTTTAGAAATGGCCCTGGTAGAAGATAAAAGTGTTCCGGATGCAAAGAAAGTATTCGGCAGCTACTTTGTCTTTCGCAAGCTCGACCAAAATGTCAAAGATTTTAAAGAGGCAGAAGAGAACCTTGGCCTCGGTGAAATTGGTGGAGCTTATGTGGTTGGTAGGTTTGAAGATGGAACCCCCGTTGCAAAGTATGCTGAAGAACAACATCCAACATCGGAGAATGAACTGGAGAATGACTTTGATTATAAGAATGATGCAAGTGCACACAAATGCCCTTTTCATGCACATATTCGAGTGACCAATCCACGCGACATACAGGAAACTGGTAAAGTTCCAATACGCGTAGTTCGCCGTGGCATTACATACGACGAGGCCGGAAGGGGAGGCAATCTTGATTGGCATCCAGAAGGTAAGGTTGGGCTTTTGTTTATGTGCTATCAAAAAAGTATCGTTGACCAATTTGAAGTTTTGCAGATCCGCTGGGCCAACAACGGCAATATATCTCTTCCAAAAAAACAAGAGCCGCACAGACAGGTAGCCATTGATGGCCTCATTGGCCAGGGGAAAAGGGAAGTACCGCAACAGGAATATCCCTTAAAGTGGAACGAGAAAACAAAGGTTTCCAATTGCAACTTCAGTGGTTTTGTTACAATGAAAGGGGGTGAATACTTCTTTGCCCCGGCCATTCCATTCTTTAATTAAACTCTAAATACAATCTCATGAAAAAGCTTTTGATTTTTTTGGCGATTAGCCAGTTTGCAATAAATAACAGCAATGCCCAATGGTACAGTTATGACGGTTTTAAAAAAGAAGGCATTAACGTTTCCCAAACGTTTTTCTTAGCCAATAAAAAATTTCAGAAAATTGATTCAAACCTCATTAATGCGCCAGTAAGCTTAAATGTCCATTCAGTATCAAAGTATCTTAAAAATAGTACCGCAGCTTATAAAAAATCATTTGAACAGAATAGAAAAGATTCAATTACGAAAATCGTTGAACTCAACACAAGTATTGCGGTGCAGGAAAAGTTACTTACAACGGAAACTGATGAGGAGCGAAAAAAAGAAATAAATGACCAAATAAAAAAGCTAGTGGAAGAGCGGGACGAACGTACTAATACGCCGGAACTTAATGAACGCATAAAAGATAAGTTTGCTGAACTACGCTACCTGCGCAAACGCCTGCCCGGTATTAGACTGTTCCCGGTTACAAGCCGCCTGGCTGCTGAAAGCTATTTTGAAAACCACGATACCCTTGTGCATGAAAGCGATGCGGATGGCGTATTTAGTTTTGAGTATGCCTACCTTAATTACCTCACCAACAGCAAACGACTTGGCTTTTTTGTGGAGCCGATAAGTGACAATATTGGTCCGGTTCGATTATCACTTGGTTTACTTTTGCTGGCACCTGCCAATAAGGATACGACTGGCGGTAAAACCCCCGTTGAAAAGCAGGCTAAAGACTCCATTAACAGTACAATGTCGTTTAGGGATCGGTTTAAAAGCAGCGGGGGAAATGCATCTATCAATGCCTCCTTTCCTTTGCTGCAGGCGCACGATGCAAATAATTATTTCGATTTTAAAAGCTACCTGTCACCACGCTTTTGTATAGACGTTCCCCGTGAAGATACCGCTGTGCAGCGCTTCGCTTTTAACACCCAACTTGGATTTGAATCTCAGTTAAAAATAAAGACCTATAAAGATGTCTTCAATATTTTATTGTGCCACCGCTACGCACGTATCCTGGGTAATTCCACCTTTTACGATAATATGGGTTTCAAAAACAAAGACCGCAAATCGTTCAACTTTACTACCTGGACGGTTGGTTTTATAGCCAAAAACAGGCTGGCCGTTTACTACACCTGGTATGCCGGCAAATCGCTTGTTACCGAAACTATTAAGAACAACAACAGCTTAACGGCTAATATTCAATTATAAAAAAATTTAATGAACCCGGCAGGTTGCTTTTCAATTTTATGGCCGTTGCCATTTTGTGGCCCTTTAACCTGAGTTTATCCAAGGGTAGCACTCATAAATGTTCTCAATTACAGGCAGCTTTTGTTGCAGTGTATTTTTATACTTCTGTTATTACTACAACCAAACTATTCGATACCCTATCATCAACTTTTTGTTCAAACTTAAACTAAACATCATGCAACAATGGTCACAACTTTCTCCCTGGATCGCGGGCATCGGTATACTTGTCATGCTTTTATTTATGTTCAAACTTGCCAAATCCACCGATCTTATAAAAGATCTAAGCATTCAAATTCCAAGACCCTACAGTCTTGCTTCGTCCCAATTATTTTGGTGGACAGTTATTATTTTAAGCTGTTTTATTTATAAAGGAGTTATGGATAAGTCGCTGCCAAAATTAAACTCGCTGGCGCTGCTACTTTTGGGCATTTCGGCGGCCACCACATTATCGGGTAAAGTAATTGACAATACCGACCGTAACTCTGTTGGCAACAACCGCCACCAGGATCAGGCCCCCTCCAGAAACTTTTTGCACGACATTCTCTCCGATGCTCAAGGCAATTATAGTATACACCGGCTTCAAACATTTCTTTTTAATGTAATTATCGGCATCATTTACCTTGTTGAATTCATACATACAGGCAATTTCCCCGACTGGGACAGTGCGCAGGTTTCAGCACTATTAGGCATAAGTGATGCTGGTTACATAGCTATAAAAAATACGGAGAACACAGCTAGTACACTTTCAACTCCTCCTGGTGGAGGTCCCGCGCCTATTGCAGTTCTCCCACCGGCTGGAGGTCAACCTGCTGGAGGTCTTCCACCTGTTCCGGCACCTATGCCCAATCCTGACCTTGCAGCTAATGTCCCCATCGTAAACATGCCAGCGGAAACTATTGTATCCGCAACTGAATGATCAATCATTATCTATCACGCTATTTGCTCAGTAGATATATGAAATATCATTTATAACTCAGACAGACAGGCAGCATGTAAGAATGATTAAAGAATAGATTTTAAACTTGGGGGGGTAAAAACAAGCAGGCGGCAAAATTGCCGCCTGTATTTGTTTAAATTTCTATTATTTAAAGATTGTCTTATATAAAAAAATGCTGTGAAGTATTATCGTACTCGCTTATTTAAATAATGACATACAGGAACCTTTTATACCTATAGTAATTCCTCTTTAAAACGCATAAAACATACTTCCTTTTTCAATTTTTTCCACAAGTACATTTTCCATTGCCTTTATTATCTTTTCCTGCTTTGGTATGGTAACGTCTCCGGCTACATAGCAAATTGAGAAATTGATATCGTCATTTATTACTATTGAATTTTTGTCCTGGTCCTGGATCAAAGGATACATATTTCCCTTGACAAACGGCTGGTTCAAATACTTTTGAATAACGGTATTAATGATCCCGATTTTCTCATTTTCATCAATCAATCGGCGTATAACATCTAAACCAATAAAATAAAGTTGGTTGTTGTAAAACTGAAGTTGAACCAACAGGCTGGTATCTGTAAATATTCGGCGATAGAACAATACCTGGTGGTTATTGATGTCGTTTTCATTATCATAACTGTACTTTGGCTTACCCATGTCTTTCTTTACCTGGTTAACCGTACAGCCAAACTTTAATCCGAGGGGACTGATCTCAGTGGAAGTTAGTAATGCGTTCTCATTTTTAGCACCTTCGTTAATTGCTTTAAAAAACAGCAGGATACGTTTAAAATAGATTCGCTTATAATAGTAGTCGTTTCTTTGGTCGGCAAGAGAAACGGTTTTTTTGAAAATTTTTCTGGCTTTGCGCACCAATTTATTAATCATGAAATTTTTGCTGGTTTTGCCCTCGCAGTTTCTAATAAAATATCAGGTTACTACAAAAGCTAAACGACAGGCAAATTTGATTATTGCGGCAGCAAGTATTAAATTTTTACAATTCCATGGTTTCTTTCATTTCATCGCTGAGGGTTATCATAACCTTATCTATGCGGTGCGAATCCATATCTATTATTTCAATGCTAAAACCCTTCCAATCAAAGGTTTCGCCAGTGTGGGGAATGCGTTGTAAACGGTGTAAAATAAAGCCCGCAAGGGTATCAAATTCATGCTCACCCTCATTCATCCATTCTGTTTTATTAAAATGGCTTAAGAAGTCGTAAAACGGAATTTGTGCATCTATAAGGTAAGTGCCATCAGTGCGCTCCACTATGGAATAATCATCGGAGTCTTCCTGCGCAATATCACCAACAATTGCTTCCAGTATATCATTCAAAGTTATCATACCCTCAAGGCTACCATATTCATCCACAATAAAACAACTATGTGTGTGTGTTGCCTTAAATTTTTCTAAAACCTGGTAGGCAGAATTATTTTCAGGTACAAACATGCCCGTTTGCATGAGGTCTTTTAAAGGTTTGTCATCTTCAGCCAGCAAAATATCTTTAATGCGAATCATACCCTTTATATTGTCTACTGATCCTTCGCATAATGGGTAATTACTATGCACTACTTCACGCATACGCTGTTTTATATCACCTACTTTAGAGTTTACTTCCATCCATTCAATATCGCTGCGGTGCGTCATTAAAGAGGTTATGTTACGATCACCCAGGTGAAACAATCTTTCAATAATTTCCTGCTCCGCTTCCTCTATGGCGCCGTGTTCAGTCCCTTCGTGTATAATAGCTTTGATCTCTTCTTCTGTTACAGCAGCATCATTAGGCCTGATGTTAAAAATTTTTGATATAAGGTTTGTACTCTTACTCAATAACCAGATAAATGGGTGTGTGATCCACGACATTACCTTCATGGGAGCAGCAACGAGTTTGGCAAATTTTTCAGGCTTGCTCAATCCAACTCTCTTGGCAATCAGCTCGCCTACAAGTGATAAGTATGTTATAAAAATTACAACTATTATGGTGGCTA
Source organism: Chitinophagales bacterium (assembly GCA_038211085.1). GTDB lineage: Bacteria > Bacteroidota > Bacteroidia > Chitinophagales > Chitinophagaceae > Segetibacter. The sequence continues at coordinate 9,596 of JBBQVY010000133.1, forward strand.
TGGTGCCACTGTTTGCTTGCAAAAATTCAAACCTGTTTAAGAAGGATATGATGCCACCTTTTAGGTTTTCACCTGAAAAAATACCTGTAAGTATACCCATTAGGGTTATACCAATTTGCACCGTAGATAAAAATTTGTCGGGATTATTGGCCAGGGCTAATGCCTCTTTGGCCCGGGCATCTCCTTTTTGTACCTGTACTTCCAATCTTGCTTTTCTTGCGGATAATAAGGCAATTTCTGCCATCGAAAAAAGACCATTCAAACAAATTAAACCCAAAATTATTAAAACCTCTGTCATTATTAATTGGTTAACGCAAAGCTATGCATAAGCATGGTAAAAAAATTCATACCAACTTCTCACTTATCTACAGCCATTTGCTTGAATTTATGCCTTAGCTAATATCTTGCATGTTTTAATATGAGTAGACAGGTTCAAAAAATTGCTATACTCGGTGCAGGGCCGGCAGGATTAACTGCTGCATATTTATTATGTAAAGAAGGGCAGCAGGTGGTTGTATATGAGAGAGATCCTCAATATGTTGGGGGGATTTCGCGTACCGAAACTTACAAGGGATATCTATTTGATATAGGTGGGCACCGGTTTTTTTCAAAGTCGAAGGAGGTGGAAGAATTTTGGACCGAAATATTGGGCGATGATTTATTAGAAAGGCCACGGAGTAGTAGAATATATTATAATAAAAAGTTTTTTTCGTACCCGCTTGCGGCAATGGAAGCGCTGAGCAAACTGGGTGTTTTAGAGTCTGCCCGTTGCGTAGCCAGTTACCTTCAGGCCAAAATTAACCCTGTAAAAAACCCACAGAATTTTGAGGATTGGGTCACCAATCATTTTGGGAAGCGTCTCTTTACCCTCTTTTTTAAAACTTATACTGAAAAGGTTTGGGGCATTCCCTGTAAAGAAATATCTGCTGACTGGGCAGCCCAGCGCATTAAGGGATTATCGCTTTCTTCAGCCATTAAAAATGCTTTTGTTAAACCTGTAAATGGTAACAAACACAAACTTATTAAAACGCTTATTGACACTTTTCGCTATCCCAAAATAGGACCCGGTATGATGTGGGAGGCTTGTGCAAAGAAAGTTATTGAGATGGGTGGCGAAATCAGGATGAACACAGCAGTAGCAGGGTTGACTGAAGACGAACATAAATGGACTATAACCATAGCAGATGGCAGCAGCGAGGGAGGATTCGACTATGTAATTTCCTCGGCTGCCATTAAAGATTTAATGCCAAATATTTTACCTGCCATCAACAAACAAGCATTACAGGCGTCGCAGAAATTGTTTTACCGCGATTTTATTACGGTTGTATTGATAATGAAGGAGCAAAATATTTTTGATGATAACTGGATATACATACACGATCCATCTGTAAAAGTAGGCCGTGTTCAGAACTTTAAATCGTGGAGCCCGTACATGGTGCCTGATCCTTCTATGGCATGTTATGGCCTGGAGTATTTTTGTTTTAAGGGTGATGGTATGTGGAACTCTACTAATGAAGAGTTAATTGAATTGGGCAAGAAGGAATTGGAACAAATTGGATTAGGAAAAGCAAACGATGTTTTAGATGGCTATGTAGTTCGCCAACCAAAGGCTTATCCTGTGTACGACCACGATTATAAAAACAATGTTGAAATCATTCGTAAAGAATTGTCAAACTATCCCGGTTTATATCTAGTTGGACGTAATGGAATGCATAAGTATAATAACCAGGATCATAGTATGATGACTGCTATGCTGGCAGTGAAAAATATTTTAAGTGGATCAGAACTTTACGACCTGTGGAATGTGAACCAGGACGCAGAATACCACGAAAGTGGCGAACCGGGAGTTAAAGAAGGAGGAAGGATGGTGCCGGTGAAAGTGGAAGGAAGTTGAAAGTTGATAGATTTTATCTGAAGAAAAGTTGACCGTTGACAGATGTTTCTCTGAAAAAAAGATGACCGTTGACAGATGTTCTCTGGTAGTTCTACTTTTGTGGTTAACCTGAAAAAAGTTGAAGATGATAGGGAAGAAGTTTGGGAGTTGAAGCCGGAGCCTTCATCCTGAGCTCGTCTCAGTATCCTCCGGCAAGGGGTCTTGAATAGAAAAACTTTGGAGTCGAAATATGATGTGCTTTTTACCTTTTCCAGGCATAACCCGACGATTTTTAAGTTACACTACATTAACCTTTTTCACAGGTATTAAACTTCCACTACCTGGCGTACCAAACTTGCTTACATAAAATGCAGCGGTTCCATAACCAATCAGTGCACCCAGCACTGCTCCACCTATCACATCAAGGGGATAATGAACCCCCACATACACCTGGGCGTAACATATAGAAGCAGCCCAGAGGTACAAGGCATATTTCCACTTGTGTAAAAAACTTTTAAAAGTATGTATGATAAACACAGCCATTCCAAAATGATTGGTTGCATGCGAAGAAGTAAAGCTGCCACTACCAGGGCACCTGTTTAGTAACAACCTTGCATGACCTGCAAGCTCAGGGGCACTACATGGTCTTGGGCGTGCAACCCAGTCTTTTATAATACCGCTGCTTACCTGGTCGCAAATGGCAATAGTCAACACGAAAAAAAATAAAAACCATCCCGCCTTTTTACCAAAATTCAACAACGAAAACACTAAAAGAAAAAGATACAGTGGATACCAAGTTTGTGCTTCACGCCAGACTGGAAAAATGCTATCGAAAAACGAATTGGTAAGCACCCCATTAATAAGGATGAACAGCTTTTGATCCTGTATAATTATCCAGTGCAATATTGGGTTGATTAGGCCTAAATATGCTGCCATAACATACAATATCATTAGAAACGATTTATTGTTTAATTAGGAATTGCCGGGTTAAGAAACCATTAACTTTGCGCCCGTTATGCAAAAAATTAAGGTGCCAAGATATATTCAATGGATCGTTTTAACTGGGATTATTTTTTTAGTGTTGATGACCTTATTGCGGTTAATCCTGGTTTTAATATTTGGTCACAATGTTTCGTACAGCGCCTTACTTCCATCTTTCTTATTAGGCTTTCGTTTCGATCTTAGAATGGTGAGTATTGTTTCTGTCATTGTATTTCTTATCGGTTCCATAAAACCATTCCATCCTTTTCACACCAAAGCGGGCCGTGCTATTAGCTTTTGGTTATATGGTATATTTTCAGCCATTTTTTGTGTCTTGTATTCTGTTGACTTTTTTCACTTTGCATACCTTTCTCAACGGTTAAATGGCAGCGTACTGAACTATGCATCTGATGCAAGAATTTCAGTTAATATGATGTGGGAGAGTTACCCTGTTATCAAATTGGCCTTTTCGTTGTTGATTGGAGTGCTTGTGTTACTGGCATTCATCAGGCTCACTTACAATTACATTTTGTCGAAGCCTTTTAAAAGTGTGCGCTATGCCCGTCTTACCTGGGGCCTGGTATTTTTTGTTTTATTAGGCCTGGGCATATTTGGTAGGGCAGGACAATTCCCTTTACGCTGGAGCGATGCTTTTAGATTCAACAGCGACTTTAAATCGCAGGTGGCATTGAACCCTTTTCAATCGTTTTTCAGCTCACTCAGTTTTCGTCATGCCACTTTTGAGATTGAACAAGTAAAATCGCATTACGATTGGATGGCCAAAGAGCTGGGTGTAGATCATCCCGATAGTAATACATTAAATTATACACGGACCGTAACTGCTGCTGACACGTCATGGCAGCAACCAAATGTTGTGTTGGTTATTTGCGAATCGTTTAGTGCTTACAAAAGCAGCATGATTGGCAATCCTTTAAATACTACTCCTTATTTTAACCAATTGACTAAAGAAGGCATTTACTTTAACCATTGTTTTACTCCTGCTTATGGCACAGCCAGGGGCGTATGGGCTGTAGTTACTGGTGTGCCCGATGTACAACTGTATAAGACAGCAAGCCGTAATCCTGCTTCAGTTAATCAGCACACGATCATCAACGACTTTAAGGGTTACGAAAA
>JBBQVY010000134.1:0-13508 GCA_038211085.1 Chitinophagales bacterium
CCTTCCGGTATCTGCCACGTTTCAAGGTATTGCTGAAACGATAAAAAATCTACTTCACTTTCTTCATTCTCGTACCCGTTTGAAAAATAAATTTTACGGGCATTTTCTACCAGGTAATTGCTCAGCGAAATATAAGCTACGTTTCCTTTTAGCTGCTTCAGCTTTTCTAATACTAACACTGTTTTGCCGCTGCCCGCCGAACCAATAATGATTAGCGGCGGGTGTACGGTAAAGATGGCCTGCTGTGTATCGTCAAACGAAATAAATTTATTAAGTACATGAATGTTGTGACCTGTTTCGTTTATATAACTCAGTTGTTTTATTTCTGCCGGGTGTACATCCTCTGCATGTAGAAGCGGTTGCATCGCATCCTCATCAGGAAGCTGGGCACCACGCAAAAATCTTGATTTGGCGTAATCGTGATGTGGTATAACTTCCAGAAGCAACAAGTATTTTTTTTGTTGATAAGAAGCAAACGTAAACAGCAGCCGGTCTTTGATATTCAGCCTTGCACGGTAGTAGCCGGCATTGGTCATTTTGCGTACATCAGCGCTTTTAAAGTCACCATTACTTAACTGGCCTAAAACCTTATCAAAATTCTTTTGTACGCTTTTACTGTCCAGTTGGTTATAATATAAAATAGATAGCATTTATTAAAAGGGAGCTTTACGTTGTCAGGGTTTCTAAACTCCAAATATATTGATGCATTTGATTAAAATGAATGCCGGACGAGTTAAGCGCATCACCGCGCAAATCTCAATTGATCGATATGTACCTAATTACCTTTTCATCCAATAACTTAGCTAATTTGTTGTCAACCCAGACACAACCTATTTTACTATCTGAACTCTAAAGTCAATCATATATGATAACCAGCATTGATTCATTTTTTACCTCAGCCCAAAAATGGCAAAAGGAATTTGAGCTATTACGTTCTATAGCTCTGAATTGCGGATTAATTGAAGAACTGAAATGGGGAAAACCGTGTTACACTTTGCAGGAAAAAAATGTTGTTTTAATACATGGTTTTAAAGAATACTGCGCATTCTTATTTTTTAAAGGAGCCATTCTACAGGACACCAATAAAATTCTTATTCAACAAACCAAAAATGTACAGGCGGCACGGCAAGTACGCTTTACCAGTGCAGCGCAAATAGTAAAACTCACCCCCACACTTAAAGCTTATATTTTTGAAGCAATTACTGCGGAAAATTCCGGTTTAAAAGTAAACATTAAGCCAACTTCGGAATATGAAATGCCCCAAGAATTTATAGGGAAGTTGACAGAAATGCCCGCACTAAAACTTGCTTTCGAAAAGCTAACCCCTGGACGTCAACGCGGATACCTTCTACATTTTTCTTCACCCAAACAATCTAAAACCAGGGAAACGAGGATTGAAAAATGTATAAAGCAAATATTGGATGGTAAAGGTTTGACTGATTAGAAACTTATAAATTCTGGATTTCTACATTGTTTTTGGGGGAAAATTATCTTTCACTACGCAACTAAATGATAATCAAAATATGAATAAATTTTTCACAAGCAAAAATGAGTTGTCCGCTGATGATCGATCAACTCTTATCAGCACTTTAAAAAATCGTTTTGAAAAGAATACCAAACTTCATGAGGGTCTGAAATGGGCAGATGTACAATCTAAATTGGAAAATGATTCCGGAAAGCTGTGGTCCTTACATCAAATGGAAACAACCGGTGGCGAACCTGATGTTGTAGACTATGATAAAAAAACCGGTGAATATATTTTTAATGATTGTTCTGCTGAAAGTCCCAAAGACCGCAGAAGTGTATGTTACGATCATGAGGCTCTGAATGCAAGAAAAGAAAACAAACCAAAGAATAGCGCAATGGAAATGGCATCCTCAATGGGTATAGAACTTTTAACTGAGGAACAATACAGAGCTTTGCAACAACTCGGGAATTTTGATACTAAAACTTCCAGTTGGATCCAAACTCCTGGTATTATCAGAAAACTGGGTGGTGCGCTTTTTTGCGATCGTCGCTACAACACCATCTTCTTGTATCACAACGGAGCAGAATCATATTATGCGGCCAGAGGATTCCGTGGATTGCTAAAAGTGTGAGTTGTAATCAAACATTTTTATAACAGTTGCTGCAAACTACCTGTCTTATCTTCTCTCCTTCCAAACAATGCCTCGTTATAACCCTGGAGTAATAGTAAATCCTTTATGCTTTAAAAAACTCAAGCGTTTGATGTATTACTTGCTGCATTGCCAATGGTAAAGTGCTTTCAAACCATGGATGTTTTCTTCCAAAAACATGGTCGCTATCAACTACAAAAAGCGCTGCCGACGGCTGCCACGCTTTTAAATCTTCAGCCTTTTTCAAGGGAATCGCTTCATCTGCTGAACCATGGCAAAGCAGTATGGGTATGCTTAAATTATAAATAGCATTTTGAATGTTGAGACGCTTTTCATTTTCCTGGTAATCCTGGAACAATTGGTAATCCAAAGGCATTTGCTGTTTAGTTCTGCTATTGGTTGTGTATGCAACACCGTTTGCTTTCCATTCTTGTATCTTCTCAGCATTCCAGTTCCCCCAGGGCGTTTTGCATTCACTAATAGCCGCCCAGGTTGCAATCTTTTTTACACGATCATCTTCGGCAGCTTTTAGGATCACTAATCCGCCGCCTAAACTATGACCCAGGAGGTAGATATTATTTGTATCAATTTCCTCCACATAATGATGTTTCTCATCAACACACCAATCAATCATTTTTCCAAGTTCATCTAATTGGGTTGTGTAATTATTCTGAGCATATGCGTCCAGCTCTACAAATTCTTCGGGGTGATCGGGTGTTGTGCCATTATGCGAAAAGTTGAACTTCACAAAAACAAACCCGGCCTCAGCAAATTGTTGTGCAATCAAGTTGAAGTCACCCCAATCTTTAAATCCATTAAAACCATGTGCATAAATAATGAGCGGTTTCTTTGTGCCGTTGTTTAACAAAGCAAGGTCGGTAGACATTGGTTTACCGTTCTTACCGGGAACAATAAAATTTTTGAATAAGATCATATTACCCAATTAATGTTTTGCTTTAAAAATTTATGCTGGTGTATTTACTGCTGCTGGCTCAGGTTCCTGAATTATCACGTGGTCAACTGACCTGGGCTTATAGAATTCAGTAAATATCAATCGCAGGCTCTGGTCGTAAGTAATGTAATTGTAAATCCAGTTAATGAAAACCTGCAGGCGATTTTTCACTCCCAAAATTAACACCAGGTGCAACCCCATCCATATAAGCCAGGCCGTAAAACCGCCGAAATGCATTTTGGGTTTTGGTATATCAGCTACGGCTAAATTTCGGCCAACGGTAGCCATACTGCCTTTGTCATGATATTCAAATTCTTCCAATTGCCGGCCGTTCGACTTCATTTCCATCCAGCGTAAATTATTAGCCAGGGTTTTTGCCTGGTTAATGGCAACATTGGCCACCTGCGGATGGCCATGCGGGTATAGTGGCGTTTCCATATATGCAACATCACCTAAAGCATATATATTATCTATGCCTAAAATTTTATTAAAACGATCAACTTTAATCCTATTGCCCCGGACAATTAAAGCAGGATCAATACCATCAGGCACGTTTCCCTTAATACCTGCCGCCCAAATTACAGTTGCAGTATCTATGGTATCTCCATTACTCAGGCTGGCTTTAAGTCCGTCGTATTCTTTTAGTTGCGTGTTTAATATTACGGTAACCCCAAGATCCTGCAGGTATTTTAATGATTGCTCTGAAGATTTTTCACTCATATTACCCAACGTTTTATCTCCACCCTCTATCAAATAAATCTTCATTCTGCTAAAATCAATCTCGGGGTAATCGTATGGTAACACATATTTTTTCATCTCTGCAATAGCCCCGCTTAATTCAACACCTGTTGGTCCCCCACCTACCAATACAATTGTAAGCAGGCGATCAATTTGAGCAGGGTCTTTGGATAAAACAACATCTTCAAAATTTAATAACAACCTGTGTCGCAGTTGCAATGCTTCAACCGTAGACTTCATAGGAAAAGCATTTTCTATCATTTGTTTGTTTCCAAAAAAGTTGGTGTCTGCTCCTGTGGCTAATACTAAAATATCGTAGTCAATTTCCCCATGGTCGGTTATAATTTTGTTTTGATCGTGTATAATTTCTTCAATCTTTGAAACCCGTATACGTACATTTTTGCTTTTATGAAATGCCTTTCGCAGCGGGAACGAGATATTACTAGCATCTAACCCAGAGGTGGCTACCTGGTAAAACAAAGGTTGAAACTGGTGGTAATTAAACCTGTCTAATAACAATACTTCAAAACCGGGTTTATTATTTAGGCTGCGGGCTAGTTTCATTCCTGCAAAACCTCCACCTACTATAACTATTTTCATATTGATGATTATTAAAATACAAATTTACTCTAAACTTTCAATTTTTTCTGAAAGTTTAATAAAGTAATTTTCTTTTCAATTTAAATACAAAACACCTGCCATCAATATAGAGGCATTAGAGAGATCATAAATGTTGGCGATTATAAAAGAATATACATTTCAAGTATTAGTTTCGGGTATTGGGTAACTTTCAAAAAAAAACCAACTATGTACTCTTATGAAACCGTTTCGGAGAGTTTAACCGACTTAAAACAAAGAGGATTTGCCACCGATTTTAACCTGGCATTTGATAATATAAAATGCGCCGAAAGTGGCGTATGCCTTTCCCCTTCTCAATTTGAAATTGTTGAATTTTATCGGTTCGAAGGAAATACAGACCCGGCTGATGAGGCAGTTGTTTATGCGGTTGCCAGCAAAGACAACAGTATGAAGGGTGTATTGGTAAGTGCATACGGTATGTATAGCGAACAGGTAAGCAACGAAATGATCAAAAAACTGAGTATGCAGTCTTAGAAACACCTTCTTTAGTTAACTAACTTGCCCAGGTTCCCGCATCAAAATAACCACCATTTCTTACTTAAAAATAACAGGATTGTCAATGCTTAACAGACGAAATTTTCTTCAATTATCCTCTCTTGGTTTTGGTAGTTTATTTAGCGCTCCCATTTTTGCAAACAAAAAAAATGCAGGCAGACCTTTAGTAATAAGTACCTGGCCCGAAGGCATAAAGGCCAACGAAGCTGCCTGGAATATTTTAAAGAATAAGGGCAGGGCACTTGACGCAGTTGAAAAAGGTGTTAATGTAACTGAGTCTTCCATTAATTGCTGCGTGGGCCTGGGAGCCAACCCCGACCGGGATGGCATTGTTACTTTGGATGCGTGCATTATGGATGAATTGGGCAATTGTGGTGCAGTGGCTGCTATGGAACGCATAAAGCATCCCGTATCGGTTGCAAGATTGGTAATGGAAAAAACACCGCATGTTTTTTTGGTAGGAGAAGGTGCTCAACAATTTGCGGTAAAGGAAGGGTTTCCTTTGGAAGAGCAGGTATTATCGCCTTCGGCGAAAAAAGAATATGATAACTGGCTGAAAAAATCGGAATACAAACCAATCATTAATATTGAAAAAGGTCATGGGCCATTTGCTCCATCTCAGTTAGAAGGTGGCGCTTACAACCACGACACTATTGGAATGGTAGCGATGGATGCCGCCGGAAATGTAAGCGGCAGTTGCACTACAAGTGGTATGGGCTTTAAAATGAGAGGACGTGTAGGAGACTCTCCTATTATTGGCGCCGGGCTGTTTGTTGACAACGAGGTAGGTGCAGCTACTGCAACCGGGGTTGGCGAAGAAGTGATCAGGATTTGCGGTACACACCTTGTAGTTGAACTAATGCGCCAGGGAAACTCGCCAAAGGAAGCCTGCCGCAAAGCTGTAGAGCGAATTGTAAAACGTGATAAAGCAAAAGCAAAGGACTTACAGGTAGGCTTTATTGCCATCAATAAAAATGGCGAACATGGTGCTTACTGCATCCAAAAAGGATTTGATTATGCAGTTTGCTATGCTGATGATAAAAATTATTTGGTTACAGCCAAAAGCTATTTTTAAGCTTTACTTCTTTTATTCCTAATAAAATATTTAGGATTAGGTGGATCATGCTCAAAATTAGTATTGTAGTAAGGTTTACACTCCGACAACAGTTCTTGCATAAGGGACATCTTCCGGTTGGGTGCCAAGCGCAGGCGAAGGTATTCGAAAACATGCGAAGCAGTTTTCGAAACAAGCGGGAGGAGTCCCGTTGTAAGAACGAAGCCATGCGGCTTGAGCTTTGACATTAGCATTATAGGTCCTTTGTGAATTAGATAAAAAATACAAAATTTCATTTTGAATTATACTCTTGAAATAGCCTGTTTTAATGCAAGATCAGCGCTGCTTGCCAGTAGCGCTGGTGCTGACAGACTTGAAATATGTGACAACCTGCATGAGGGTGGCACTACTGCATCGTATGGCACCATAAAACATTTAAAAGAAAAAATTGACACACCATTATTTGCTATGATCCGGGCCAAAGGCGGAGATTTTTTTTATAGCGATGATGAATTTGCAATTATGGAAAGAGACCTTTTGTTATTTAAACAATTGGGTTGCGAAGGAGTAGTGTTTGGATTTTTAAAGCAAGACGGAAGAATTGACAAAGCAAAAACAGCTCGGTTTGTAACACTATCCTATCCAATGGAAGTAACATTTCACCGGGCATTCGACAGGGCTGTAGATCCGCTGCAAGCTTTGGAAGATATTATTGAGTGTGGATGCCAACGCATTTTAACCAGTGGTCAACAACCTACTGCCGAAGAAGGGTTGCCCTTATTAAAAGAGTTGATCCACAAGGCAGATGATAGAATTGTAATACTGCCCGGTTCAGGTGTAAATAGTAAAAACATACAAGCTATAATTACTGTTACCGGTACAGTCGAAGTTCATGCTTCAGCAAAAATTAGCAAACCATCAGGTATGCATTTTGTTCAGCCACAAATGAATGAGCGTTTAGACGATACTATTGTGAACGTTGAAGAAATAAGATTGATGAAGTCTTTCCTCCAGTCTCTATAGTTTTACATATTCTACCGGTAACAGATCCGAAATTTTTTCCTGCATAAAACCCTGCACAATCAGGTCAGTTGCATCAAAGTACAAACCATTTTCAAATACCTGCAATGGATCATTTCCGAAAGAGAGCAGCGATATCATTTGAGGAATTTCTTCTGAACCCAAAAAGGTTTTGGGAGCTTTATCCACCCATTCAACCAGCAATGGCTGGCCGTAATGAAAGTATGTTTGATTAGCAGAATCTGTCTTTCCCATATTAGCAGTGCTCAAAGGTTTTTGATCAATTACTTCAGCATAAGCTGTTTGTTTTCCCTTTCTATTAATTACACCAGACCTAACCAGGTATGTAGATTTCAAAGCAGACTTATAACCGTTTTCTGTTTCTAAAATCCGCACAACCTTTCTTATAATAAAACCTTCATCAGGTGCAGCGTTCTTTTTCAGTGCCCTCATAAAATGAAGCATGGACCCATTATAGGCAAGTTGCCTGCGCATATCCCATTTGGAAAGAATAAATGGCTTTTGTGTTTTGAGTGGTGTAAAAAAGCAATAGCCCCTAAAGTCTGAAAGATTCTTAATTATGATGAGCGAAAAGGTATCCAACTGGTAATGGATCATATAGCCCAATCCATCGTTAATCACTTGCAGCATTGCAGAACTTTTTACTGAAAGCGTGCCTGTTGCATCATCAAAATTATATTGAAGTACCTCTGGATTGGTAACCAGCGTTTCTGCTGTATTATAGGTGATACCCAAAAAATGCGACAGAAAAAGTTGTTGGTATTGAAGAATTTTTGAAGAATCAATTGTGGTATGCTCAGTGCTCTTTTTTACAAGTTCGAATCGTATTTGTAAGCTCGACTTCGTTTCATTTACCTGGTAAACAAGCGTTTCGTATCCCGGCATGCTTACCACAAGTTCATTTGGCAACATCAATGAATCTGTTACACTAAATTTTCCAAATTCGTCAGTAACCGAATACACCATTGACCGGTTGATGAACACGCTGGCACCCGCTACCGGTTTATGAGAGCCGGCATCCATAACAGTTCCGTTTAACTGGTTAACCCTTGCAAATAATTGCAAGGGCAATAGCAATAATAGAAACAGTTTTAACAGCACTGGATTTTTTTAATAAAGTAACCTGACCTTAATAGTTTCTTTAACCTCCTTCAATAACTGGGAAGCACGGCCAGACAATTGTTTGTCTATATCTAACACAACATAACCAATATCATCGTTGGTTTTTAGATACTGGCCAACAATATTGATATTGTACTTTGAGAGTTCGGTATTGATTGCGCTTAACACACCCGGTACGTTATTATGAATGTGCAGAATGCGATGTGTTCCTTCCTGCGGCGGCAGGTTTAAAGAGGGTACAGTATGAGAGCCATTAGTGATACCTTTTTCAAGAAACTGGAACAGTTTGTTACTTACATCGTCGCCAATATTTTCCTGGGCTTCTTCTGTACTTCCACCAATATGCGGAGTAAGCAGTACGTTGGGTAAATTTTTGAGCGGCGTATCAAAGGGGTCACCATTTTTTTCGGGTTCAACAGGAAATACATCAATGGCTGCCCCGCCTAAATTACCATCTGTAATGGCTTTGCTTAACGCATTTAAATCAACCACCTCTCCCCTTGCATAGTTTATTAATATACTTCCTTTCTTAAAATATTTAAGATTGGTTTTATTAATGAGGTTCTTAGTGGTAGCATTTTCAGGTACATGTAAGGATATCACGTCAGCCTGGCTCACCACATCTTTTAATGTCTTTTTATCTACAGCATTACCTAAAGGCATGCGGGTTTCAACATCGTAAAATATTACCTTCATACCTAAAGCCTCGGCCAGCACGCTTAACTGGCTACCTATATTTCCATAGCCAATTATGCCCAGCGTTTTACCACGCAACTCATAACTACCCTTGGCCTCTTTTAACCAGATGCCATTGTGCGCTGCAATGTTTTTGTCGGGTATGCGCCTTATGAGCATTATAGAAGCACCAATTACCAACTCAGCAACACTACGTGTATTACTGTAAGGGGCATTAAACACGGTGATGCCTTTTTTAGTGGCTTCTTTTAAATTAACCTGGTTTACGCCTATACAAAAACATCCTATTGCCTGCAATTTGGAAGCGGCCTGTAAAACTTTAGCGGTTACCTGGGTTTTAGACCGTATACCTAAAAGGTGTACATCTTCAATCGCCTTCATCAATTCTGCCTCGTTTAGAGCACCTCCAATTTTTTGCACATTTTGGTAGCCGTTGTCTTTAAATCGCTGAACAGCCTTATCACTAATGTTTTCTAAGAATAGTATTTTGATTTTGTCTTTGGGATAACTCGTAAGCTTATGATCCATTGATGCCTTGATTTTTTTGTTGTGCGAATTTACGGTTTAATCTTAATCAGGAAGGAAGCATGGGCTTTACAACCAGGGCAAACGTATCTTAATTGATTTTATCTTTTTGCTGTGCCTTAGGCACAACTGGTGGGTAGAAAATATTACATTAATTAGCACAAGGCGTTCCGATAGGAACGCTTTGCGCTTTTTTTAAATATTTCTACCCTCCAATAGTCCCTATCGGGAATATGAAGACAGTCATTCAATCCCTGTTTAAATATGAAGGCCGAAAAAATTTAGATGCGTTTGCCGTAGCCTCACAACATTACCAATCCATGCGACTAATGAATTCAACCCGGGATATAGAAATAGTTCTTCTTGCTGTGAGTAGCATTTAAATTCAAAAGTCAATAATTTTAGTTTTCTCTTGTCTTTTTTTAGGTTTCAGAATATTACTTTTGCCTGCAATTCTTTTATTAGCAACTTATATTATATGATGACCACTGGCGAAATGATACCTTTTAGAATATTAATTGCAGATGACGACAATGATGATATACAGCTTACGAAGGATTGTTTTGATGAAAACAAACTGAATGTAAAAATTGAGGAGGTTGCCGACGGTCAACATCTTTTGGAATTATTAAAAGGCAAAGGCAAAAGTTACCCATTTAAAGATCTTCCCCAGCTTATCTTATTGGATTTAAATATGCCACGTAAAAGTGGGTTTGAAGCATTGGCTGAAATTAAAGCCGATGAAACCCTCTGCAAAATTCCTATAATTGTTTTTACTACTTCTAAAGCTCCTAAAGACATTGAAAAGGCTTACATGCTTGGAGCTAACTGCTTTGTAAGCAAACCCAACACACTGGACGAGTGGTGTGAAAAGATGGGTCAGCTTGGTCGTTTTTGGATGCATTGTGTGAAGGTGGTTAACTAATAAACCTCATATCTACCTCAACCTTTAACACACCTAATTAGATGTGAATAAATTTTGTTTGGGAAGCATGAAACAAAAAGTTATTCAGAATTAACGATCTCTTGTTTAATAGGCATGACGGTTGCGTGATACCTATCAGGTTTATTATATTTTTGGCCAAAAAATTTTACCGTTTTGAAATTAATCCTGTTCTGCGTTATTACGCTTGGTTTATTCTCCTGTAAACAATCCGCCTCAAAAAAATCTGCTACAGCTAATAAGCAAACGGAAGATCATACATTCAGACCTCTGACTGAAACTGAAAAAAAATATTATTCGGAGCGCCTTGATAAGATGTATGACTCATTGCTGGTACACAGGGGTTTCAATGGAAGTATCATCATAGCTAAAAACGGAGAGATTTTATTAGAACATTATCGGGGTTTTGCTGATTTTGCAACAAAAGATACCATTACCCCTACTACTGCTTTTCACCTGGCATCAATTTCAAAAACTTTTACCGGTATGGCAGTTTTAAAACTGGTAGAAGAGCACAAACTTAATTTGTTCGATTCTGTCCAGCACTTCTTCCCCGCCTTTCCCTACCATAATATAACTGTAAAGTTGTTGCTGTCTCACCGGAGTGGTTTGCCAAACTATTCCTACTTCTTAACCAAGGATACTGCTTTCAGAAAAAAGATTGCCACCAACCAGGATATGCTTGATTTTATGATTAAGAACAATCCTATGCGATATGGTTATCCTGACAGGGGTTTTAATTATTGCAATACCAATTATGCATTGCTGGCGCTCATTGTTGAGAAAGTAACCGGTCAACCTTTTCCGGAGTACATGAAAAGCACGGTGTTTGCTCCCCTGGGCATGAATAACACTTTCATCTTTTCTATAAAAGATACTGCTAATTACAAACCCAGCTACCTGGCTAATAACCGGCCGATACGGCTGGAGACTATGGATTGTATTTATGGAGATAAAAACGTGTACAGCACTCCCCGCGATTTACTTAAATGGGATGGAGCCATGTACAAAAACAGTTTTGTAACCCAGGCTACCTACCAACAGGCAATTACACCCTATAGTAATGAAAGACCATCAAAACATAACTATGGTTTTGGATGGCGGTTAATGATGTTGCCCGATAATAAAATTGTTTACCATAACGGCTGGTGGCATGGTAACAACAACTCCTTTACTCGTTTTATAAATGATACTGCTACAGTAATTGTTATAGGTAACCGGTACAATCGTGGTAATTATGTGGGGATGAAATTTGCCCCGGTATTTGGTGCAAAGGCTGATACAACCAAGCAATTGGAGTAACCTCACTCCTGCCCTTTTTACATCATTTGGTGTAGCAGTCTAACTGCACAAAACCAGTTTCTTAAAACCTGCTGATCCTCTTAACTTATTAAGGTTTGTTATTTATCAGGTGCATCCCAAATGGTCGCTTATTAATTATTTGGTCAATAAGTTTCCCCGCCTTTTCAAGGAGGGGACCGATTTTATGCTTCGCATAAAATCAGGGGTGGTTAAACTCCGCTTTAATTTTTTCTAACACCCAGGCGATATCCTCATACACCCACTTGTTTTAGAAGCGGATCACTTTTATTCCTGTACTTTTTAGATAATTTTCTTTAACACGATCTTTCTCAATGCCTGGATCCCAAAAATGATCTTCACCATCCAGCTCAATCACTAATTTTTAAGGATGGGCAATAGAAGTCTGCAATAAAATTTCCGATGCTATGTTGACGACGAAATTTGCGGTTTTGCAGTTGGCTCTTTTGAAGATGTGTCCAGATGAGGCCTCGGCGGAGGTGTTGTAGTTGCGGAGTTGTTTTCGGAGAGGTTTTAATTAGGGTTTGTTGTTGATGACATTTTTCATGTACTGCGGTTTTACCACCCCTGAATATTTTTATAACAAGTTATAAAACATTCTGTCCCCTCCTTGAAAAGGCGGGGAAACTTTTGCTGGCTGGTTTACGGGCTGGTAAAAGTTCGATTTTTGGCAAAAGGACCTTTCGAAATTAGACGCTTTCGCTCTGTCATTTTCAAAGAACTTTTTGGTCCCAAAATTAATCACTCGGGATGACGGCCTGTGATGTCTATTATCCAATCACTATTGCCCCATTACACTATTTTTCCACAACCACAAACTCCGTACGTCTATTTAATCCACGTCCTTCTTCAGTTTTATTATCGGCAATTGGTTTGCTATCACCCATACCTTTAAAAGTCAGGCGATCTATGGCAATTCCTTTTCCTGCCAAATAATCAACCACACTTTTAGCACGTGCTTCGGATAATTTAAGATTATCAGCCGGCTTACCAACATTATCAGTATAGCCAACAATTTTTACTTTCAGTTCAGGGTTATCTTTCAGCAAATGCATCAAAGTATTTAGCTCAACAAGACTGATATTTTGTAGCTCTGTAGAGTTGGTTTCGAACAGAATATTCTTCAATGCGACTGATGCATTCAGTTCAATGGGCTGCAGCGGAATGTCTTTTCTATAGGTACTATCAGATGGGTTATTACTCAGGGCATATATCTCGCTAAAGAATAAATAGCCTTTCCTGTTTACAGCAAAAGTGTAGTCTTTACCAACAGGCAATGTTATAAAGTAATGGCCGGTTTCATCGGTTTGTACATTGGTAATGGAGCGCTGATTTTTATTGTCTATCAACTCTACCGAACTGGGTATGCCTTTGCCGGTAATTTTATCGTACACCTTGCCTTGTACATACAAAGTTTTTGCAGGTCGTACATCTTCACGCAAATCAAAAGTGTATATATCCAGGCCGCCACGTGTATCGCTACGGTCGCTGGCATAAAAGGAGGTCTTGCCATTTGCAGCTATAAAAAGGCTTCCTTCATTTTCAATGGTATTTATTGGAAAGCCCAGATTTTCAGGCAGGCTCCATTCATTGTTAGGCCCTTTTCTGCATAAAAAAATATCGGAGTTGCCATAACCAGGCAAACCATCCGAAGTAAAATATAATGAGGCATTATCAGCATGAATAAAAGGCGCCAGTTCATCACCACCTGAGTTAATATTTGGCCCCATGTTTTTTGCAGAGCTCCATTTGCCATTGGTACCCCTGTAACTTACATACAGGTCTTTGCCACCATAACCGCCCTGCCTGTTGCTGCTAAAATATAAGGCACGGTTGTCAGGACTTAAGCTTGGAGAACTTTCCCAA
>JBBQVY010000135.1:0-13488 GCA_038211085.1 Chitinophagales bacterium
ACGATCTGAACCTAACAACAAAACAATTACTTAAGGGTTTTTGGAAAAGCGACAAAAAAGCTCACAAAAGAAAGAATCTTTCTAAGTACGTTCCATTCGATGTCGGGCGTGAACAACGATCCATTGCCCGCATTTTTCAAAAAATTGGACCTTATGTTGCGTTGGGTAAACCAGGCGAAACGCTTCCGGAATTAGGTTCATTTAAAATGTATGTATCAAATGAAGGTTGGCAAGAAACTATTCTCAAATTAATGCAGAACTCAAGATTAGTAATTTTTAGTGCAGGTAAATCAGAAAGTCTTCGTTGGGAGCTTAAGCAAATTGTTCAATCTGTAAATCCTCTGAAGCTACTTTTGATCTTGCCTATAAGAGATGATATTTATTCTGACTTTATTTTGTGGGCAAATGAAATATTTCCTTGCAAATTTCCGGTTGAATATCCACCTAAAAGATTAGTAGTCTTCAATGAGTACTGGTCTCTTGAATATCTGGGCATTCAAAAGACCTTAACTGGTACGCTTCAACCTTACTTCAAAAAAAATGGAATCACATTGAAGGAAGGTTTTTTTGATTCAACACTGGAATTTAATGATTGGAACTAAAGGTGTTTTGCCAATGTTGTTAGCCAGCTATTGATAATGATAGGTTATAACTCCTTAATTCATCTAAAAGTAGCCTGCTTGAGAGCAGAAATTTTTGAAATTACTTCATCCGTTGTGTATGATTGTATCAATTGGCATTTCACAAATGACTTCTTAGAAAGAAGTTTTGTCAGCATAGAATTTTCAAGCTCAAAATTGAATTCTTCATTCATTGGATTTGAAGATATCATGACTGCATAAAAAATGTCCTCAGTTTCTAAAACATTTGAATTTGAAATGATTAATGCAGGATGGGTCTTAAAGTTACCATTTGGAAGTTCATAATTCAACTCAACGATGTCTCTTTGTTGAACTCTCATTATAAGTATTTCGCTATTGCCCGGTTTTTCCTTTTAACAATTGAGGCTTTTAAATTTTCATCATTTTGTAAAGCAGCTATTAAGGCTTTTGTTTTACTGACAGACGATACTTTCTTCACAAAATCCAATAAAGAAAGTAAAGATGAAAGCTCCTTCGCTTTACTGGTTGAGTCCATTTCTATAATTAACGTCTGCATTTTTTATTTTTTTCAAATTTAATGTTTTTTGCAACTGCTATAAGGGAGGTGTTCAGCGTATGCTGGTTCAGTAAGATTTGAAATAGTATCTTGCTTAACCCTCTTTTTGACGCAACTTAAACTATTCCAAAGCTCCCAAACATCCAAATAAGCGAACCCGCAAAAAGCCACTCCGTAAAATCCTATAACCCTCCATCCACTTACCTTTGCGTCAAAACTCTTTGGTTGAAACATCTAAAGGCGCTTAATAAATATTTCTGGAAGTACAGGGTCAGGTTTTTTGTGGGGATGATCTTTGTAATGGCCTCTAACTATTTTGCTGTGTTGGCACCACAAGTTTTCGGTTATGTAATTAACCAGGTGCAGCAAAGGTTGCCAAACGCCAAACAAGTACCCGAACGGTCCTGGCACGATCCGCTGGTACAGTACTTTGTAAATTCATTGGAACCTTATAAAGCCCACTTTCTTACCCTCATTACTATTTGCAGCATAACTATTTTAGCATTGGCCATACTTCGGGGCGTACTCATGTTTTTTATGCGGCAGACCATTATAGTAATGAGCCGCCACATTGAGTTCGATCAAAAAAACCAGGTCTATCAACACTACCAAACACTCGATACCAATTTTTATAAAACACACAGCACTGGCGATCTGATGAACCGGATTACAGAAGATGTAAGCCGTGTTAGAATGTATACCGGTCCGGCAATCATGTACCTGATCAACCTGGTAACGCTCATTGGCTTTTGCGTGGTAAACATGGTGCGGAAAGATGCTATGCTTACACTGTATGTGTTAGCTCCATTGCCTATCCTTGCATTGACTATTTATGTGGTCAATACCATCATTCACCAAAGGAGCGAAAAAATACAAGCCCTTCTATCAGACCTTACTACCAATGCCCAGGAAAGTTATTCGGGCATCAGGGTCATAAAATCCTTTGTACAGGAAAAGGCTATGTTGGGTTTTTTCAATGCCAACAGCGAAGAGTATAAAAACAATGCAATCGGGCTGGCTAAAGTGGAATCCATTTACTTCCCCAGCATGTCGCTTATGATAGGCCTGAGCACGTTGGCAACCATTTTAATTGGCGGCATACAGGCGTTGAACGATCCCACCAAAGTGGGCATTATTGTGGAGTTTGTTTTATACATCAACATGCTGGTGTTTCCGGTAAGTGCCATTGGATGGGTTGCCAGTATGATACAACGTGCTTCAGCCTCGCAAAAAAGATTGAACGAATTTTTAGACACCCAATCTACCGTAACCGAAATGCCTGCTCTGCAGCCCCAGGTAGTTCGAGGAAATATAGATTTCAACCATGTAACGTTTGTATATCCGCATACCGGTATAGTTGCCCTGAGTGATTTTGATCTGCACGTCAAAGAGGGAGAGAAGGTGTTGATACTCGGCAAAACGGGTAGCGGTAAATCTACCATAGCCCAGTTATTGCTACGGTTTTACGATCCTGCCTCGGGTACTATAACAGTCAACGGCGTGCCCCTCAACCAATTTAATTTACGCGACCTGCGGGAGCAAATTAGCTATGTGCCACAGGATGTGTTTTTGTTTAGCGATACCGTAGCCAACAATATAAGTTTTGGTTTGGATACAGCAGCCGGTAATGATAAAATTGCATTAGCCGCCAGGCAGGCGAGTGTTGAAAAAGAGATCCATCATTTTGCCAAAGGATATGAGACTATGGTAGGAGAGCGGGGTGTTACTTTAAGTGGCGGACAAAAGCAACGCTTGTCCATTGCCCGTTCATTAATTAAAGATCCCCAGGTTGTAGTGTTTGACGATTGTTTGAGCGCAGTTGATACGGCAACGGAGAACACCATTATTGGTAACCTGTACCAGTTTTTAGATAACAAAACCGCCATCATTATTACACACCGCATATTCACTCTCTTCAATTTTGATAAGATAGTCATACTCGAAAATGGTAAGATAACTGAAGAAGGCACCCATGAAGAGTTGATGAAACTGAATGGGTATTATACGGAATTGTATCACCTGCAGGTTACCTCTGCCCACCAGAAAGAAGGTAGTTTAATTTGATTTTACCTCTCGTAATAGCCTGCCTTAGAAATAGTTTTAAGAGCTTCATCTAAATTTTGGCAATTCAAAAACAATCCTATATTTGTAACGCATTGTTTTAATAAACCCTTAACATAAAATATTAACTGTGGCTTACGAGAATAACGAACAAAAAATTGAAAGTGTTTATAGCAAAAGAATTAGAGCGGGTAAAAGAAGAACGTATTTCTTTGATGTTAGAGCAACAAGAAGCAACGACTATTTTTTGACCATTACTGAAAGTCGTAAACGTTTTAACGATAATGGCTATGACCGTCACAAAATATTTTTGTATAAAGAAGATTTCAACAAGTTTATTAAGGCACTAACCGAAGCAGTTGATTATGTAAAAACTGATTTGATGCCCGATTTTGACTTCGATGCTTTTAACCACGACAATTACGAAGAAAACCAGGCAGAAGGCTCAACAGAAGAAAATGTTGCAACTGCTGAACCCGTGGCAGAAGTAGCAGAAGTTGCTGAGGTAGCAGAGATTTCAGAACCTCAACAAGTAATAGAACATCCAGCAGTTGCCGCAACTGTTGTTCACGAAGTAGTAACCAACAACCTGTCAACCGAAGAGGTTGATAAATGGTAAGCGATATTTCACAGCATAAAAAAGACCCCGGTTTTCCGGGGTTTTTTTTATGCTTGTATGCTTCTATTGAGGTTTAAAAATGAGGTTAGCTACCTGAATTATTTTCAGTTTTGATGAATGCCTTGTACGCTTTTATCAATCCATTGGTGGATGAGTCGTGGTGTAGCACAGCAGCATCGTTTGTTATCTCCGGCAAAATTTTATTGGCCAGTTGCTTGCCTAACTCAACACCCCATTGGTCGAACGAAAAGATATTCCATATAATACCCTGAACAAAAATTTTATGTTCGTACATAGCTATCAGGCTACCCAAACTAAATGGCGTTACCATTTTCAACATAAATGAATTGGTTGGTTTGTTGCCTGCAAAAACTTTAAAGCGAACCAGCTTTTTTATTTCTTCTTTCGTTTTACCTTCTTTCTCCATTTCAGTGCGTACCTCTTCCTCAGTCTTACCATTCATAAGTGCTTCGGTCTGGGCAAAAAAGTTACTTAACAGTATCTGGTGATGATCGCCTATGGGATTATGACTGATAGCAGGAGCAATAAAATCGCATGGGATAACCAGCGTTCCCTGGTGTAACAATTGGTAGAAAGCATGCTGGCCGTTGGTGCCGGGTTCGCCCCAAACAACCGGGCTGGTATCATAGCTTACCTCGTAGCCATTCCTGTCAACACTCTTGCCATTACTTTCCATTACACCCTGTTGAAAGTAAGCAGCAAAACGGTGCATGTATTGATCGTAAGGAAGTATCGCTTCGCTTTGAGCACCAAAAAAGTTTATGTACCAAATGCTCATCATACCCATAAGCACAGGTATATTACTTTGAAATTTTTCATTTTTAAAATGAAGATCAACTTCGTGTGCACCTGTAAGCAGTTGATTAAAATTGTCGTAGCCGATAGTAAGTGCAATTGATAATCCTATAGAGCTCCACAACGAAAATCTTCCACCAACCCAATCCCAAAAAATAAACATGTTATGGGGATCAATTCCAAACTTAACCACCTCTTTTTCGTTGGTGCTAACAGCTACAAAATGCGCCCCTACATGTTTGTCATCCTGTGCTTGTTTCACAAACCAATCGCGGGCTGTATGCGCATTGGTCATTGTTTCCTGGGTAGTAAAAGTTTTGCTGGCAATAATAAAAAGTGTTTCTTCAGCAGTAACTTTTTTAAGTGTTTCGGTTATGTGGGTGCCATCTACATTACTTACAAAATAGGTTTGTATCCCCTCAACCCAATATGGTTTTAAAGCCTCGGTAACCATTACAGGGCCAAGGTCGCTACCACCAATTCCAATGTTTACAATATATTTTATGGGCTTGCCCGAAAACCCCTTCCATTCGCCGCTGTGCACCTGTCTGCAAAATGTCTCAATCTGCGCTTTTACACGGTTCACTTCCGGCATTACATCCTCACCATTTACCAGGTAAGGTGTATTGGAGATGTTCCTCAACGCAACGTGTAATACTGCCCTGTTCTCAGTCTCATTTATTTTGGTTCCATCAAACATAGAACTAATAGCATCCTGTAGCTTGCTTTCTTCGGCCAGTTGCAAAAGCAGTTGTAAGGTTTTAGCGTTGATAATGTTTTTTGAATAATCAAAAAGCATATCATGAAATGTAATTGAAAATTTCCCGAACCTTTCGGGGTCCGCAGCAAATAATTTACGAAGATGTGTACGCTGCATTTCATCGTCGAAATGACGTTTCAATAATAACCAGGCCTGTGTATTTGTAGGATTTACTCTTGGTAACATTGGATGCGGTAAGTTTTATTCAGATAAATAAGAAAATATTAAAGGCCTTGTATGGTTTCAATAGTTTTTTCTACTTGTTCAGGTATAATATCCAGGTGAAGCACCATTCTAACCTGTGCAGGTGAAATGGCCAAAACACGAATATTATTATCCTGTAATTTCTTAGCTAAAGTTGCAGAAGTAAACCTGCCTTTTACTTCAAATATGATAATGTTTGTTTCTACAGGTAGAAACGTTCCCGCAAAGTCCTTGGATTTTAAAGCATCACAAATCATCTGCGCATGTAAATGATCTTGTTGAAGCCTTTCAACATTGTGCTTCAATGCAAAAATACCAGCAGCAGCCAGGTAGCCGGCTTGCCGCATTCCACCACCAAAAACCTTTCTTATCCTTCTTGCTTTTGCTATAAAATCTTTTTTGCCAACTAACACACTTCCTACCGGTGTTCCCAATCCTTTGCTCAGGCAAATTGAAATGCTGTCAAATACTTCTCCGTATTGTTTGGGAGTTTGTTGTTTGGCAACAAGTGCATTATACAACCTTGCTCCATCAAGGTGTAACGAAAGGTTGTTCTCTTTACAAACCTTTTTTATATCAACAAGCTCATTATACTCATAGCAACTGCCTCCACCCCGGTTGGCAGTATTTTCAAGGCTTACGAGGCTGCTGTGTGGTTTGTGAATGTCGTTTGGGTTAATGGCTTCTAATACCTGGTCTGCGGTCATTCTTCCCAGGTTTCCTTCAACCAATTTAACCGAACATAACGAGTTGAAAGCGATACCACCGCCTTCGTACACATATACATGCGACATCTTTTCACAAATCACTTCATCGCCGGGCTGTGTGTGGCATTTAATGGCAATTTGGTTGGTCATTGTTCCACTGGGGCAAAATAATCCAGCCTCCATTCCAAACTCGTCGGCTAGCAAAGCTTCCAATTCATTTACTGAGGGATCTTCCCCAAAAACATCATCGCCAACCCTCGCCGTAAACATGGCATCTAACATTAAAGGTGAAGGCTTTGTAAAAGTGTCGGAGCGAAAATCGATCATAGAGGGCACGAATTTACATGAATAGCCTGTAAGATGTAAAGTAGAGGTATGCTTTTTGTAATTTGAAATGCAGCAAAGGAATTTAACGACATCACTTTTAGCATAAGGACCCGTTTTGAAATTTTTTGAACTGAATCACTTTTGATGAATGATTCTGAATTTTTTAGGAAAGTGGAATAAACAAAGAAAAAAATATCTTTTTAAGAAAATCACTAAAAAATATAAAGAGAAAGGGTTAATTTAATTGCAAAAGGATTATTTGCTTTCATTTTTACAAACAAAAACAACTGTTTAAATGTACCTTTGCACGCATTTTAGTTAAATAATCTGATTTGAGCAATATATTAGTGCAACTTAGATTAAACAATAGATGTCAATAAAGTGTTTTTCATTCATTATAACCCCTTTAAATTATGAGGCAGCTTAAAATTGCCACGCAGATTACTAACCGGGACTCACAAGCTGTTGAAAAGTACCTACAGGAAATCTCTAAAATACCGATGATCACTCCCGAAGAGGAGACCATCTTAGCCCAAAAAATTAAGATGGGCGATCAGAGAGCACTTGAAAGGTTGACAACTGCAAACTTACGTTTCGTAGTATCTGTTGCAAAGCAATACCAACACCAGGGACTTTCCCTGAGTGATTTGATTAACGAAGGAAACCTCGGTTTGATTAAAGCAGCACAACGTTTCGACGAAACCAAAGGTTTTAAGTTTATATCGTACGCTGTGTGGTGGATACGCCAATCAATATTACAGGCTTTGGCTGAACAAGGCAGGCTTGTACGTCTTCCTCAAAATAAAATTGGTACTTACAATAAAGCCAATAAAGCATACATGGCTTTTGAGCAGGAACATGAGAGAGAGCCGAGTACAGAGGAATTAGCGGAGATATTGGAGATGAGCGAAACAGAGATCAATAATATTTTCCAGAGTAACACCCGTCACACTTCTTTAGATGCTCCCGTACACGAAGCTGAAGATGTGGCAATGGGCGATTTGTTAGAAGGTGGAGATGATACAGATGATGATGTAATGAAGGATAGCCTGAGAGAAGAAATCCGTCGGGTATTAAAATCGTTATCCCCCAGGGAAGCTGAGATTGTAAATGCATACTTTGGTCTGGATGGCGAAAATGGTGTTACCATTGAGCAGATTGGACAGAAGTACGATCTAACAAAAGAGCGTATCCGTCAAATTAAAGAGAGAGCTATTAAGCGTTTGCAAAAAGCACGTTACAGCAATGCTCTGAAAGCTTATTTGGGATAAAATAAATTCTTATATAATTACAAAAGCCACTTAGCAATGAGTGGCTTTTTTAATTGTATGATAGCTCAGAATTTAGTTTTGAAATATATCACCTGACTATTGGGAAATAAATCTCCGTTTCCCACTTAGTACTATCAGGATTGTTTAACCGATCGGTGATAAGCCTGCGAAAGGGAATGGCTACGGGAGTTTTACCATTATCATTTATGTACAATTGCATCATAGATAAAGCATTGTTAATCCTGGCTTCTCCACCGTAAATCTTTGTAATCAAAAAGCTACCCGGAACCAACTGGCGGTATAAGTAAGGCAAATCTGCATCTATCCTTTTATCAACGGGCAGCGCAATCATATATTCATACGTATTATTCTCCGTTTGGGTAATGTTAAGCATGGGAGGAGCAACTTGTCTGCCTCCCTTTTTTGTTACATATTGTTGCAAATTAAAAATCCTGTTGTAAATAGTTTTTGTGTCAGGATAATTTGTGGAATGAGATTTAAAGGCAACTAGCACCGTATCAGTGGTACTGCCTACGTGAAAATTATAACCATAGACATTATCCTGCTTTTCGAGAAATTGGTGCAAATTGCTTAGGATAGAGTTTATACTTTTTTTAAGGGAAAGAGCCTGCCTATACCTTTCTATTTTAGTAATAGGGTTTGAACCTGTGCTAATTTCACTTTCCCACTGCATTAAAGAAGAGTCTTTAGTTATGGGCATAATGGTAAACAAACTGGAGGTTTGCAGGTTGCCTTGAGTTATTTTGATTTTAGCAGCGTTATGTAAAATTTCATTTATATAGAAGGAGTTTCCATCTTTTGTGAAGGCACCATTATTGTCAACCTGTACATCTGCTGGTGCATCACCGATCGTCCATTTTATCCAGTTACCAGGATTTGAGATAACTCTGAAAGCAGCTTCAGAATTTGTGGGGATGATATTAACTGCAGCTATTTTTAATGTGGCAGGTATCAAAATGTAAATCGCAATTGTAGCCAGGACAAGTAACAGAATCAGTAGGGCAAAAAAACGCTTCATGCGTGCAAATTATGTGATTTTTGAAGTAAACAAGATGCCATTGGGGAAGGTTAACACTTAGTAATCAATTTACTTAAAGAAGGATGTTTTCTTTAGTCAGTTCTATCTTGTTTTATTGGAGTTGTAAGTGTATTTCTTTGACAGTCACAGGATAGAACTAAGTGGATATTGATGTTTTATGTAGACCCTGGTTTGTGGCATGGCCTTTCCCTCCTTGCATTATTGCAAAGAAAATTCTACGCCATTTTTATAATTGCAAACATTGTAATCCAAACGATGTACCTGGACAAAAATTTTACTAATACCACAACCTGGCTTCCACATTATCGAGGTAATCAAGGGTACTTTGTTTTAGTGGCTGTCGCCTTGTTTTAGATGGAATTTTTACAATAAGCTTCCATCCCTGAAGCCATCCTTTAAAATCAAAGCCGGTCTTTCGTAAATATTCCACCGACCACATAAGCGCTGTTGATAAAAAGTATTGCATGGGTAAATAGGTGTAGGCAACGGTGCTTTTGTTTACCCACATCATGCGTTGTTTTTCGCTGCGTGTCTTACGGCCCAGCGGGCTTTCTTTATGTAGCATAACGATGGCGCTGTCATATTTTATGCAATAGCCTTTATCGAGTATTCTATAGCTCAGGTCGTATTCTTCCATACCATAAAAGAAAGCATCGGGCAGGTTGCCCACTTCGTCCAATACCTTTTTTTTAATGGCATGAGCGCCACCGGCAAAGTAATAAGTAAAGAAAGTTGCCTTGTCTTTGTACTTTGCAAATTGCTTATGAGGTAAAGCATTTTCCTGCATGTTACGCGTATCATAGTACAATACTTTAAAAGAGACAATGGCTGTTTCTTTTCCATCAATGCCCGCCTGGTTAAAGGACCTGATTACTTGCCGGAGGGCATCTTTATTTTGCAACACCGCATCATCATCTAAAAAAATAATGAACTCACCTGTAGCAAATTGCAAGGCAAAATTGCGGCCCCTCGTAACGCCTAAATTCTCCGGCGCATCTTTATAAATAAATGGAATGCCGGGTGTTTGTGCAATGTAATTTTTAACCAGGGTATAATCATCGGCCGATGCATTGTTAACCACAATTACCTCCTGCAACAAGGTCTTGGCATTATCTAAACCGCTTATGTTTTGCAACAACCCGAGTGTATCGGCTACGCGGTTGTAAGTGATGATGACAAAACTGATTGGTTTCAAACTATATGTTTCTTAACTGGTTAAATAATTGCCGGTATTTGTTATTGAATGCTTCAATCCCAAAATTTTCAACTGCATATTTTCTGTTTGTTTCGCCCATTTCTGCAAGCAGGCCGGTATCATTTATTAATCGTCTAACACACGCTACGCCTTCTTCTATAATTAGCTTTTCATTGTCTGTAGATGAAAACAGAAAACCATTAATACCCTGCAGCACATGATAAGGGATATCACCCACCGGAGTGGACAGTATTGCGCAACCATTTGCCATGCCTTCTTCAATAACCATAGGAAATCCTTCGGTGTTTGAAGTGATGATGACTACGTGAGCCATTTGGTATACAGCCTCAATTTCAGCCGGGTCTTTTTTTGGCCCTAATAATTTACAATAAGGCATAGTATCGGCTGGAATTGCCTGCGCTACATCGCCCATAAAAATAAATTGTGCTGGCAGGTTTTTAGACGCAGCTAACTTAGCCATTTCTGCAACCAGGTAAACCCTTTTTTCTTCGGTACCTCTGCCCACATACAATACTTGCAAAGGCATATCATAGGTCTTTGAAAAAGCCTGATGCGGTAGCTTTATGCCATTGACTATAAATTCAATTTTCGAATGGAATTGTTGTGGCACTTGTAGATCCCTATACTGCTGCAGGTGATCCTCAATCCTTAATTTACTTATCATAACCGTTTTGGTTATAAAGGGAAGAAAGGGTAGGCGTATGAGGGAAAAAGTATTGAAGGAATGTATAAGTTCAACCTGTGGCACTTTTTTCCTGATCCATGGAGAAAGTTTGTATCCAAAATTGCACTGTCCATTAAAGACTATAGGTACCCTGGACTGCCTGTTTATGTACCCGCTGATTATGCCGCGGTACACAAGGTTCATAAAGTACAACCACTTGTTATCGGTGTAAGCAGCAATGTTTTTTATGGTGCAACTCGACTTTACAAAATCATTATAAAAATTATCGTCAGCAGAATGGCGTGTGAAGAATATGATGCATCGATTATTACCTGTAGCCTGGGTTATTAAAGCATGAACTTTTTCAGCACCGCCTGTATGATATAAGGGAAAAAAGAAAAAAGTCTCGTAATCATTTTCCAAAGGTTTTATCAATGCAAGCAACCTGCCAATACCTATAAATGGAAGCAGCAATACATCTTCTATCTTTCGCTTAAAAATGTAAAGTGGGTATTTCAAGAACGGCTTTTGTTTTTTAGTTGTTTGCCTAATCCCATTATGCCATCGAAAAGGGTGGCCAATAAAACCCGGCTTTCAAAAATACCCCATTTGCCTTGTTGTATTCGCTTGCCAAGAAACCTTCTTTTACATTGAAACTGATTTAAGAACGGGTTCATCTTTTTTAAGTGGACACCAGTTATAGATGCTTCGTGATTTCTATACAGCAATAGTGGCTGAGGAATTTTTTCAATAACAAGGCCATCAGCCAATATTCGCAGCCATAGATCGTAATCTTCGCAATGCAATTGCATGTCATCGTATGGATAAGCCAGTGCTATTTCCTTTCTTATCATGATGGTGGGGTGTGCAATACAATTCTCCCAGGGCAGCATCTTTTTTAAGTCATGGTAGGAGCAGGTAGCCTTGTCTTCATCCCATATACCTTGCTCATTTCCCCTGCCGTCAATAAACTGTATGGTGCAGGCAATGACCGACGTTTTGGGATGTTTATCCAGCCATTGTTTTTGCAATTGCAACCTGTTGGTTATGGCAATGTCATCCGCATCCATTCGGGCAATATATGTTCCTGTAGCTTCTTGAATGCCCTTGGTTAAAGTAAAGACCAGCCCTTTGTTGCCCTCATTTTTTAAATACCTGATCCGTGTGTCTTTATAAGTTGAGATGACCTGTTCCGTATCATCCGTTGACCCATCGTTTATAATAAGCAACTCAAAGTCGGTTAGGGTCTGGCTGAGTAAACTGTCGATGGTTTGAGCAATGTATGTACTGCAATTATAGGCGGGTAATAAAACAGTAATGGCCGGTGCAGACATGCCGGCAAAGTTGGGCTCCAAAGTTGAAACTGCAAAATCCCGGGTATTGTACGAACCTTGGAAGCTGTGTATGAATTAAATTTTTTAGAGATCATAGGTAACAAAGAACATCATATAACCTTAACAACATAGTATCATAGGCACATAATTTAGTACCCTGAGCGGAGTCGAGGGGTCACATAGGTTGCTATGTGTGTATTTCCTTTGTATCTATGTGTCTATGTGGTAAAATATTCAGTTCGAAAATCTTTGGAATAAAATTTTGACTGCTACTTATAACTACTGCCCTTATAGTCCCCTTAGGGACTATTTGTGGGTAGAACTGTTTCAAAAAACATAAAGCGTTCCTATCGGAACGCCTCGTGCATAATGCAATATTTTCTACCCACGATTTGTGCCTAAAGGCACAGCAAAAAGATAAATTTATTTAAGAAGCGTTTGCCCTTTTATCAAGCCCCTCTTCACTTTTTTGTAGCCTGTCTTTTAATAGCAGCACCTGTTTATCAAAATTGTAATAGTCAAAAAAGGCTGAAGGAGTAGGTTCGTTAATGATAGTGGCAATTAATATGCGAGCCAAAAAATCCTTCCAGTCATTTGGCTTAGCCACATATACTTTGCTGCCTGTAAGACCGATATCTAAACCGTTTAGCATGTGTTGCCAGCATACTACATTTAGTCCATAGCTGAGTGCTTCTATATTTTTGGTTTGTACGCCGCCGCCTTCATCTACCGGGTTAATGTACACATTAGATGCTAGAAAATAATCGGATACTTCAGGTACATAACCGGCAAAAATCAATTGTTTGTTTGTAAAGGGAAAGGCTTTTGCCACCTCGTTTCTTCCAGTAATCATTACTGCAAAATCTGGTGGCAATAAGGGCAGCAGGTTTACAGCGATATCGTTTAAAGCTTTTGTGTTGGGGCCATAGTCCAGCGTTCCGTTGAAAAGCAGTGCAGTTGTGTTGGCTGGTAATCCATGCTTTTTAAATATTGCCGAACGTTTTTGAAGTTGTGTGCTGGTATCTTTTTGCTCCGTTCCAAAAGGCATTACAAAGCATTTACTTCTTCTCAAACGAAATTCTTTAATAGCAATTTCCAAATCTTCCTTGCTTTTAAAAAGTACTTCTTTGCTGATCATGAATGCAAAGCCCTCCAACATTTTTACAAATGGCCAGTACCATTTTTGTAATTGTTTAAAGCGGGCATATTCAATGTTATGGGCATGAGTAATAAGGGTGCACGATAACAATATTTTTAAAAGCCAACCGGTTATTGCGTGATAGGGGTGCTC
>JBBQVY010000136.1:0-13225 GCA_038211085.1 Chitinophagales bacterium
ACGATTGCTAAAAGTAGATATCTCATAAAACTGATTTACTTATTTCCCCATTGCCTGCATATATGTCGAAAGGTCTTTGTCTCCCCTGCCGCTTAAGCAAACAATGACCCGGTCGCTCTGATTCCATGTCATTTGCTTCAAGGCCGAAAAAGCATGGGCGGTTTCCAAAGCCGGTATAATGCCCTCCAGCTTACTAATTTCAAATGCTGATTGCAAGGCGTCGTCGTCAGTAACACTTAAAAATGTGCCTCTTCCACTTGCATATAAATGGGCATGCATGGGGCCGATACCAGGGTAATCAAGGCCGGCAGAAATACTGTGTGGCTCTGTTACCTGTCCATCTTCGGTTTGCATAACCAGGCTCTTACTTCCATGCAAAATGCCTGCCCGCCCTAATTGCGTGGTTGCTGCGCTCATACCTGAGTGTATACCATGACCTGCTGCTTCAACAGCTACCAGGTTTACCGAAGGCTCATCCATAAAATGATAGAATGCGCCGGCTGCATTACTGCCACCGCCTACACACGCTATTATGTGTGTGGGTAATTCGGTGCCGGTTTGTTCTTTTAACTGCCAGCGCATTTCTTCGCTAATAATGCTTTGAAAGCGGGCCACCATATCAGGATAAGGGTGCGGACCAACCACGCTGCCAATAATATAATGCGTATCAACGGGACTATTGATCCATCCCCTTATGGCTTCGTTGGTAGCATCTTTTAAAGTTTTACTGCCACTGGTTGCGGGTATTACTTTAGCCCCCAGCATTTGCATACGGGCCACATTGGGTGCCTGTCTTTCAATATCTTTTTCGCCCATATACACTACACATTCAACACCTTTTAACGCACAGACGGTTGCAGTAGCCACACCATGTTGCCCGGCACCGGTCTCTGCTATAATCCTTTTCTTACCAAGGCGAAGGGCCAATAAAATTTGACCGACTGTATTGTTGATTTTATGAGCTCCGGTATGGCATAAGTCTTCTCTCTTTAAATAAACTGAAGTATTGCATTGCTTACTTAACCGCTCTGCAAAAAACAATGGTGTTGGCCGCCCAACATAATCTTTCAGTAAAGCTTTGTATTCGTTTTGAAAAGAAGTTTCGGCCATTATTTCGAGGTAGCGGCTTTTAAGTTCCTCTACATTTGGATACAACATTTCAGGAATGTATGCACCGCCAAATTTGCCATAATATCCCCATTCATCGGGAGCACGGTAACTGCCGGGTTGCACCTGCGAATAGTAGTTGATTTCCTGTTCTTCCAAAAGCTGCACATTATTATCGTTGTTCATCCAATTATATTTTTATGGTTCGTTAACTTAAAGCTTGCATAAGCAACACAGGGTGTTACCCATTGATATCCGTTACAAACTTTTTTACTTTTTCCATGTCTTTAACACCGGGAGAAATTTCAAATTTGCTGTTTATGTCTACAGCAAACAGGTCTTTTGCAACCGGGTCTTGGGCAAACTCTTTAAGCAAATCAGTATCGTCTGGCGATATCCCTCCACCTATAAAAAAGGGTTTGGCAATATTCATTCCCTTTAATTTGTCCCAGTTAAACTTGTGACCCGTACCTCCATAACCAACTCCTTCCGTATCAAACAAAAACATATCGGTATCGTTGTAAAAATTTTTAATCTTCCATTCAATGTTGTCATCTTCGGTTACTCTAAAAGCTTTTACCACCGAAATATAGTTCGACATTCTCTCGCAGAAATAAGGCGTTTCATCTCCATGTAGTTGCACCATATCCAGGCCAAAATTATCTACATGGTTCATTACCTCATCGTAGCTTGAGTTAACAAATACTCCGATTTTAAAAACCTTGAGCTTTTCGTTTTTTACCTCGAAGCCTTTTAAATGCCGCATAACAAAGCGGGGCGACTTATGGTAAAAGATCAAGCCTGCAAACTGAACGCCCATTTCGCCTAACTGGTGCATTTGTTTTAAGCTGGTGTTTCCACACACTTTAATTCTCATGAAGTTTAGCTTTTAGTTGATTGACAAAATCAGCAAAAGCAATCGATGGGTCTGGTTGTTTCATAAAATTTTCGCCTATCAAAAATCCTTTGTAGCCAAAACTCATAAGGCGGATAATTGAATCAACATCGATGATACCGCTCTCGGATATTTTTATTTTTTCAGCCGGTATTTTTTCAGAAAGTTCAATGCTGCGTTGAACATCTACGGTAAACGTTTTAAGATCGCGGTTGTTTACCCCCACTATATCTACTTCTTCACAAATGTGTTGTAGCTCCGTGTCGTCATGTATTTCTAATAAAACTTCCAGGCCCAACTTCTTGGCAAACAAAGCCAGTTCCCGAACCCGCTCTGGCGATAGGCAGGCAGCTATTAAAAGTATGACACTTGCACCAATTGCCTTGGCTTCAACCAACTGGTATTCATCAATAACAAAGTCTTTTCGCAATATTGGTACCTGAACAATTGAACGTGCATACATCACATCGTCGTTCGATCCGCCAAAAAAATTTTCGTCCGTTAATATTGAAATGCCTGCGGCTCCATGCGCATCATAGCTTTCAACTACCGGCCCTATTTCTACTTTATCGTTAATGATACCTTTTGATGGGCTTTTGCGTTTAAACTCTGCTATGATACCCGTTGAACCTTCCATTAGTAATTGCGAAACCAGTGAATTACAGGTACCCTTAAAATAAGGAAAGTTCTCCAGTTCACTCACGGGCACAAGGGTTTTCTTCTCTCTGACTTCTTCCTTTTTTACAGAAATTATATTGTCTAAAATATTCATGATCAAAAGTTATAAAAACAAAATGTTGTTCACTAAAAGCAGGCTCAATTTTCCGGTTACTTAAAACTATTGCATACCCACCAACGTTTCAAGGCATTTATAAGCCTTACCACTTTCCAAACTCTTAACGGCTGCATCGTAAGCATGGTGGTAGGTGGCATAATTACCCGAGCATTGCAAGGCCATTGCTGAATTAGCAAACACCACTGCATTTTGTGCCCAGGTTCCTTCACCTTTAATAATCTTCATAAAAATACGTGCTGCTTCCTCAGGCGTGTTACCACCGTAAATATCCTGCGGCTGCACCATTCTTTTACCAATCTCTTCCGGGGTTAAAATCTGGTCGCCATTTGCCGTGATCACTTTGGTATCCCCGGTTAGTGAGATTTCATCATACCCATCCAGGCTGTGGATAATAGTAAATGGCTTACCAGTTTGCTGCAACAGGTAATTATAAATACGAGCCATTTCAAGATTAAACACACCCACTAACTGGTAATCGGGTTGGGCCGGATTAACCATTGGTCCCAACATATTGAAGAAGGTTCTCACCCCCAAATTTTTACGGATAACACCCACTGCTTTTAGTGCAGGATGAAATAAAGGTGCATGAAGGAAACAAATATTGGCTTCATCAATTTCTTTTTGAAGTGCATCGTTGTCGTTTTTAAATTTGTAACCCAACTGCTCCATAACGTTACTTGATCCGCTGGTTGAGGTTACTCCATAGTTTCCATGCTTTGCCACTTTTTGGCCTGCACCGGCAACAACAAAACATGACAGGGTTGAAATGTTGAACGTATTTTTTCCATCACCACCGGTACCTACAATATCCATCACAGGGTCACCAGTTAATTTAACTTTTACACACAGCTCCAGCAAAGCATCTCTAAATCCCTGCAGTTCATCTATGGTGATGCTACGCATGAGGTAAACAGTGATAAATGAAGTGATCTCATGCTCATTATAGCTACCCCTGGAAATATTAACCAAAACATCTTTAGCCTGCTGACGGCTAAGGGTTTTGTGCTCAAATAAGTGTATTAGTATTTTCTTCATGGTAAAAATTCTGGTTCCGTGTTATATTGAATGCTTTTGTTTTGGATGTTAATTTTGTGCTGAGGAATTTACTTTTCAAGCAGCACCTGTAATTAAACTTTCAGCCAATTTTTTATAATCAACTCACCCATGGGAGTAAGTACACTCTCCGGGTGAAACTGAACTCCCTGCACGTCGTATGTTTTGTGGTGTAATCCCATGATCAAATTGTTTGCATCCCTTGCTGTAACTTCTAATTCTGCAGGAAAATTTTCATCGGTAACAACCCAACTGTGATAGCGGCCAACTTCCAGAGTTGAAGGAAGATCCCGGTACAATTGACCGGGAATTAATATTTCGCATGGCGTGGCAACACCATGGTACACCTTGTCAAGATTTTTAAGAGTTCCACCAAACGCTTCGCCAATTGCCTGGTGACCCAAACACACGCCGAGGATTGATTTGGTAGCTGCATATTCTTTTATGACATCCAACAACAAGCCTGCTTCGGAAGGTATACCAGGACCTGGCGACAAAATGATCTTGTCGTATTTCTTTATGTCGTTCAATTCAATCTGGTCATTCCTGTATACATCAACAGTCTCACCAGTAATCTTCTCAACCAAATGAACCAGGTTGTAAGTGAAACTGTCATAATTATCAAACACTAATATTTTCATATTCCGGTTTTCTTAAAGAATTTTAATTGTTGATAGAATTGGATTTTATCAACTGTTCATCAGTCATTTTATACAACATCCTTTGCCAGAGCAATGGCTGTTTTTAAAGCATTCAATTTGTTATTTACTTCCTGCAATTCGCTTTCTGCATTTGATGCTGCCACTACTCCTGCACCTGCCTGGTAAAACAACGTATTTTCTTTACTCAGGAAAGAACGGATCATGATAGCATGATTCAACTGTCCATTAAAACCAATTACGCCGATAGCACCACCATAATAACTGCGAGGCGTTGGTTCGTATTGGTTGATAAGCTGCATGGCCCTCACTTTTGGTGCGCCACTTAAAGTACCGGCCGGAAAAGTTGCCGCCAAAAGTTCAAAAGGATTGGTACCTTTTTTAGGCGTACCGGTTACTTCGCTTACCATATGAATTACGTGGCTGTAGAAATGAATTTTTTTATAGCTGTCCACCTTTACATTGTCGGCATAACGGCTAAGGTCGTTACGGGCAAGATCTACCAGCATAACATGTTCGGCATTTTCTTTGGGGTCGTTCAACAATTTTTCTGCAAGCAATTCATCCTGTTCATCATCACCCGTTCTTTTAAAAGTGCCGGCAATGGGGTGAACAATCGCTTTGTTTTTATTGATGATTAACTGGCTTTCGGGTGATGAACCCATTAACCGGTAATCGTTGTAATCGAAGTAGAACAGGTAGGGACTTGGATTAACAGTTCGCAGTGCACGATATACATTGAACTCATCACCTATAAATTTTTGCTGAAAACGCCTGCTCAACACTATCTGGAACACGTCTCCCCGATGGCAGCTTTCTTTACCCTTATTAACTATGTTTATGTATTGATCGTTGGTAAGATTAGATGTTTCATCGCCAACGGTGTTGAAAGGAAAAACTGGGATATCCTTGCTTTTGATAAGAGATGTTATAAGCTCCAGCTCGCTGTCAATACCTTTTACCTGGTTCTCACAGATGTACAATTCATCTTTATAATGATTGATCGCAATCACATATTGGTACATCCTGTACCGCATTAAAGGAATGCCGTTTGGCTGACTGGTGGTATTGGGAGGTAAATGCAAGCCATCTTCAAAAAACTGTATTGCATCGTAAGTGGTATACCCAAATAAACCCTGGGCTACTGCTATGTCTGGTTTGTTAGCAGGTTTAAAATGCTGTAAAAATTCATCAAGCTCGGCTACTACTGCATCTTTACCTTTCAGTTGTTTTTTTATGACTGTTTGATTAGGATACTTAAACTCAAAGCTATCTGTGGTGCTAACTTCTATACCTGCTATGGGTTGAATGCAGATGTAGGAAAAACTATTTTCGCTGGCATGAAAGTCGGTGCTCTCTAACAGGATGCAACCCGGAAAGCGATCTCTTAAACGCAGGTAAATACCAACGGGTGTAAATACATCGGCCAGCATCTTTTTACAAACCGTTTCAAAATGTATTGGTTTCATACTACAGGTAAATTATCAGTCAATCTAAAATTGGATGTTTGTTTCAATGGATGGTTTCAATTCTTTCTAAACAAAAACCCCGACAATTATTGCCGGGGTCTGGTATGTTATGATAACATTAGCAATACACAGCTACCCCGTAAAGGAGATAACGTGCCACCAATTGTTATTTAAATTATTTGCTTTCACTGAGATGCAAATATGGAGCACAATCGGTTTATAAAAAAATATTTTTAAAATTAAAAGCGGTTGGCAAATTAAGAATACATTGAAGCTGGGATTTTAAATGCATATTTTTAAAGGTTGTACATACGAACGAGGAATATTAAACGTTGATATTTTAACAGGCTGCAAAATCAGTTGAGAGGTTGGGTACAATTGATGCATATTAGCACAAAGGGATCATCTGAAAAGAGGCCTTACATTTTTAAAATCCACGGTAACAGGTTAACCAGATATTAGCTGCCTGTTAAATAACAACTACAACTAACGCAGAGAAGAAATATAATTACGATTAAACTATTTGTCATTATGAAGCCATTAATTTTTTTAGCAGCTTTTGTTACCCTTTTTTCAGTTAATGTGTATGCCGGTGCCGACGACATCCTGGGCATTTGGCGTAATCCCGGTGGCATAGGGCATGTTGAAATTTTTAAAGAGAATGGTAAATATTATGGCAGGTTGGTTTGGCTAAAGAAAACGCTTGACACTGATGGCAAGCCTTTCCTCGACAAAAACAACCCCGACAAACAACGCTGTAACAAACCTCTGCTTGGTGTAATAATGTTACGCGATTTTTTGTTTGAAGATGGCCAATGGAACGGCGGAAAGGTGTACAATCCTGATGATGGCAAAGAATATCGCAGTTATATAAAATTAAAGGATGATAAAACGCTTTCTATAAGAGGATTTATTGGATTTTCCTGGATAGGTAAAACGCTCAATTTTCAACGGGTTCGGTAAACTAAATGTATTTTGATTGATTTGAAAGAAAGTTCGCAAGACCGATATTTACCAAAATGATTGCGCTTTCTTTTCTTTTTTCTTCATAAAAAAGAAACAAAAAATCAAGACTCCATAAAAAAAGCTAAAAATTATTAGTTCAGCCTAAAATGAAATCAGTCACAGCATTTATATATAAATGGGATAAGTGCAACTTACTAACTAAAAATATATTTGATCTTCATTAACATCGATTTCATTTTTTAACGCCTGACCTAATAATTTTCTTAACGCTTTTTATATGATGTCGGCGCCTTGTAATCAAACTATCTATCCAATCTTTTTAAACTGATTTCTTTCTTCTCTAAACTAATTTCCTTTACCATCAATAATAATAGGCGTTTTGCTGTTACCCATTATTACTACTTTGGCGTTAGCGGAGGTAGCAATTTCTTTTAAAGCTTTTATTTGCTCATACTGTAATTGGTTATCGGTCAGACCCGTGTTTATGATGCGCTGGTAATCTGCAATACCCTGTGCTTCTACCCTTTTGCGTTCGGCTTCCTGCTTTTCTTTTTGCAGCACAAACTCCATTTTTTGCGCATCTTGTTCAGCCTTAATTTTTTCTTCTATTGAGGTTTTTACATTATTGGGCAGCGTTATATTTCGGACTAACAACTGCTCCAAAACAAGACCTCTCTTTTTAAAATCAGCATCAATGGTTGTAAATATCCTGGTCTGAAACTGGTCGCGTTTGGTGCTATACAAATCGATGGCAGTAAAGTAAACAGCATTGTCGCGTATGCGTGTTCGAGTAACCGGGCGAACAATTTTATCACGAAAATCAAGGCCTGTTTCTCTTACAATATTTGGTGCCTGGCTACCTAGAACACGGTATAATACACTCAGGTCAATTACTACTTCCAGCCCATCTGCAGTTAACACTCTTATAGCATCGTCACCGTTTTTTTGTCCTTCATCATTAATCCCACTCATGGTATAATTTTGAGTCTTTACATCTACTTCTACCACTTCTGCTAAAGGATTTACAATGTTAAGTCCGCTTTGCAAAACACTGTTCTGCACTTTTCCAAACAGGGATAGCACGCCTATCTGTCCTGCATCAATTTGTTTTACACAAGCAGTTAAAAATCCTAATACTACCAGGCCTAGGGCCACAAAGCGAAGGGCCCCGCTATAACGTGGAAGGGGCTGTTCCATTTTTCTAAGTGTTAAGGATGCAAAGAAAGCAATCACTCCAAGAATGATGAGAATCATTGTACAGGTTTTTGATTTAATTAAAGGTAGCCGTTATGTAAGCTTTAAACATTTTATTCCACATAGTAACTTGTTAGAGATGAACCAACATAAATGATATTTTAGTCAATGAGCCTTAATTTGACAAGCCTATCTTTATTGCCAACATAAACGTATACAATGAGGTTTTGTTTGTTATTAGTAGTGATGTTTGCCACAACATTACAAGCCCAGCAGGAAGCATATATTTTATTGAAAGCCGACCTTGTTTTTGACGGCGAAAATATGCATGAAGGCTGGTCGGTGCTGGTGAAAAATAACCTTATTGAAGCTGTGGGAATCATCACTAACATACCAGCAAATACTATCGTAAAAAATTACCCCGGGTGTACGCTACTGCCAGGATTAATAGAAGGTCACTCGCATTTATTGTTGCATCCTTACAGCGAGACTTCGTGGGATAACCAGGTATTAAAAGAAAGCCGGGCTGAAAGAGTTGCCAGGGCAGTTAATCATGCAAATGCTACCCTGCTGGCAGGTTTTACCACCGTTCGCGACCTGGGTACTGAAGGTGCTATGTATGATGATGCGGGTCTAAAAAAAGCTATTGAAAAAGGAATTATCCCCGGTCCCCGAATGATTATTGCAACCAGGGCAATTGTTGCAACAGGAACCTATGGACCAAAGTCGGAAAATGCTGAGGTGCAACTGATGCAAGGTGCGGCTGAGGTATCGAATGCGGATGAAATGGCCAAAGAAGTAAGAACACAAATTGCTGCCGGTGCAGATGTAATAAAGGTTTATGCTGATTATCGGTGGGGAGCAAACCATGAAGCGCTGCCCACCTTTACCATAGAAGAACTTACAACAGCAGTAGCCATTGCTGCAAGCGGTAACCGTAAAGTGGTAGCACATGCCAGTACGGTTGAAGGAATGCGACGGGCAATTATAGCTGGCATAAGTACCATAGAACATGGCGACGATGGCAATGCAGAAATTTTTTCACTGATGAAAGAAAAGCATGTGGCACTGTGTGCTACACTTGCTGCCGGCGATGCAAATTTGCAATATGGCGGATGGAAAAAAGGAACAGACCCAGAACCCATCCGCATCACTGAAAAGAAAAAATCTTTTGCCTTAGCACTGCAGGCAGGGGTTACCATTTGCATGGGTGGAGATGTGGGTGTGTTTGCCCATGGCGACAATTCAAGAGAAATGGAAATGATGGTTGAATACGGAATGAAACCTTTGGAAGTGCTTCGTTCAGCGACATCAGTAAATGCAGATGTATTTGGCTACGGCAATAAGATTGGCAGGCTAAAAAAAGGCTTGAATGCCGATGTTATAGCCGTGCAGGGTAATCCACTTGATAGTATGGGAGCCGTACACAACGTTTCGCTTGTAATGAAAGGTGGAAAGATTTATAGCACTCCTTTGGTAGAAGGCAAATAATTGCTGAATGCATCCCGCTTTACGGCCATTTTTATAGCTTTTGCAAAAGCCTTAAATATTGCTTCAATTTTATGATGTTCATTGTCGCCTTTGCACTCAATATTTAAGTTACATTTGGCAGCATCGCTAAACGATTTAAAGAAATGAAAGAACATTTCGGTGGGCATCTCTCCTACTTTCTCTCTCTTAAATTCCGCATTCCAGACAATCCAGTTTCTACCTCCAAAATCAATCAACACCTTTGCTTCGGCTTCATCCATTGGCAATGCAAAACCATAACGCTCCATGCCTCTTTTGTCTCTTAATGCCAGGGCAAATGCTTCGCCTAATGCAATGCCGGTATCTTCTATAGTGTGGTGTTCATCAATGTGAAGATCGCCTGTAGTTTGTATAGTTAAATCGAGT
Source organism: Chitinophagales bacterium (assembly GCA_038211085.1). Lineage (GTDB taxonomy): Bacteria > Bacteroidota > Bacteroidia > Chitinophagales > Chitinophagaceae > Segetibacter. The sequence continues at coordinate 10,036 of JBBQVY010000136.1, forward strand.
TTACCATGACGGGCAATCTGCTCCAGCATGTGGTCGAAGAAACCGATGCCTGTGTGGATAGATGCCTTGCCGTTTCCATCAAGATTTACATCAACACTTATTTTTGTTTCGTTGGTATTGCGTTCGTGATGTACGGTACGTTGACCCAGTTTTAAAAACTCGTATATGCTTTGCCACGTCGTTGTTTCAAGGGAGATTACCTTGTCCAGTTCTGCCCTCGCATCTTTTACTTCTGCGTCTCCCAGGCTGGAGTCGTTGTTGATCCATATAGCCTTACATCCGAGGTTTTTTGCCAGTTGCACATCGGTTATTCTATCGCCAATAACATACGAATTCGGGATATCATACACATCATTATTGAGGTATTGTGTGAACATGCCAATACCTGGTTTACGCGTCGGGGCATTATCGGCGGGAAAGGTTCTGTCAATATGTACAGCCGTAAAATGGATGCCCTCATGCTCAAAACTATTCATGATAAAATCATGAACAGGTGTAAAACTTTCTTCTGGAAAAGAGTAGGTGCCCAGACCGTCCTGGTTGCTAACCATTACCAGCTCAAAATCAAGTTCAGTTGCAATTAAGTTCATGTATTTAAACATGTGCGGATAAAAGCTAAGCTTACTAAAACTATCTATCTGGTAAGTTGGTGGGGCTTCATTTATAAGGGTACCATCACGGTCTATAAAAAGGACTTTTTTCATTTGGAGACTAAGGTTGCGGTTAATATGTTTTTTGAAGATTGGGCGTGCTTGAAGTAACCATCTTTTATTGATTGGTTATTCTTTGTCTTGCATCTTTTACCAGGCTTACCTGTATGACCGGGGCTTTGTTTCCAAAGCTGTTACGGACATAACTTAACACATCAGCAATTTCCTGATCGGTCAGTTGTGCAAATGAAGGCATTACTGAAGTATATTTTACACTGTCGATGGTTACCGGGTCATACATACCCAACAGTATTATGTTTATCAGGTTTATTTTATCACCCAATACGTAGTTTGTATTTGCAAGTGGTGGATGCAAACCTGGTATTCCTTCCCCCTGTGCCTGGTGGCAGGCTATACAAGTAGCAATGTAAACATTCCGGCCTCTTTCAAGCGCTGTATCCGAAACAGAATTACTTCCGGTAAAAACTGCACAGGACATACCCAACACAATTATGATGCATGTTACAAATAGCTTTTTCATGTCAGGGTTGATGAGTGTTTAACCAGTAAACAAAAAGTATATTTAAATTAACCAGGCTACTAATTACTAAGAGCGGATGACTTATGTAAAGTTACCTGCCAGTCGCATATAGCTTCTACAAGCTGTGTGTTTTCCTCTTCCGTACCAATAGTTATGCGCAAGCAATCTTCGCACAAAATAACATTACTTCTATCTCTAACAACAATACCTTTTGTTAAGAGAAAGTCATACACCTTACGGGCATCTTTCATTTTTAGCAATAGAAAATTTGCATCTGAAGGATATACTTTTTCAATGGCTGGTATTTTTTCGAAAACGGCTTTTAAAGCAACACGCATTTGCACAATTTCTTTAATCATATCATTCACCTGCCCCACTTCTTCTAAGGCTTTAAGAACAAGCTCCTGCGTAGCCTGGTTAATATTGTATGGAGGCTTTACCGTGTTGAGAATGCTTATAATTTCTTTGGAGGCGAAGGCCATTCCCAAACGCAAACCTGCCAGTCCCCATGCCTTACTGAAAGTTTGCATAACTACCAGGTTGGGGTAATCGGCCAGTTCCTGCGTAAAAGATTTGTGCCGGGAGAAATTGATATAAGCTTCATCAATTACCACCAGGCCATTAAAATTATTAAGTATGGTCTCAATGTCGTTGCGGTTGATTGAGTTACCAGTGGGATTGTTGGGTGAGCAGATCCAGACGAGTTTGGTGTTGGCATCTACCAATGTTTCTATATGCGCCAGGTTAAGTTGAAAGTCGTCTAACAAAGGTGCTTTCCGTAATTCAATGTCATTAATGTTGGCACTTACCTCGTACATGCCATAAGTGGGTGGACAAATAATTACATTGTCTTTACCCGGATTGCAAAAGCAGCGGAACAATAAGTCGATGCATTCATCGCTGCCATTTCCCAAAAAAATCTGGTCAACAGCAACTGATTTTATAGCACTAATAGCTTCTTTCAATTTTACCTGGTGCGGATCAGGATAACGGTTATACCATTTAATTAAAGGAGAACCCAATGAGTTTTCATTAGCATCGAGGAACACTTTTGCCTCACCACTAAATTCATCCCTTGCCGATGAATAGGGCTTGAGGGTTTTTATATTTTGGCGGATGAGGTTGTTAAGGTTGAACATATTTTTAGGGGATAGAAGTTAGGAGAAATAGTCATTAGTCATTAGTCTTTGGTCAATAGTTAGTTGCTATGAGTCACCTAATATTCAGGTAGTGATTATTCATTATTCCTCACCCTCACCGCCAAAGCATGTGCATCCAAACCCTCTGCGGTGGCCATCGTTTCTACAATGTTACCAATGGACTGTATCCCTTGCTTTGATAATTTTTGTATGGTGATTTTTTTAATAAAGCTGTCTACACTTACGCCACTGTAGGCTCTTGCATAACCATTGGTAGGTAGCGTATGATTGGTACCGCTTGCATAATCTCCCACACTTTCAGGTGAATAATTACCGAGGAATATAGACCCGGCATTTATGATTTGCTCTCCAATCTCTTCTTCGTTTTCACACGAAATAATGAGGTGCTCTGCTGCATAAGCGTTGGCGAAGGCAACCGCTTCGTCTATAGAATTAACAACAACAATCTTACTGTTTTCAAGCGCTTTAGTGGCTACCTCTTTACGGGATAAAGTTTGCAATTGATCAACAACAGCAACCTGTACCTGCTGCGCAATTTTTTCTGAAGTAGTTATTAAAATCACCTGGCTGTCGGCACCATGCTCGGCCTGGCTTAAAAGGTCAGCAGCTATAAAAATTGGGTTTGCTGAATCATCTGCCAGCACAGCTACTTCACTTGGGCCGGCGGGCATATCAATTGCCAACCCATCTTTTTGAACCAGTTGTTTGGCACAGGTTACAAACTGGTTACCGGGGCCAAATATTTTGTATACCTGCGGAATGGTTTCGGTTCCGTAAGCCATGGCACCGATAGCCTGTGCGCCGCCTGCTTTGTAAATTTTTTTTATGCCTACCAGGTT
>JBBQVY010000137.1:0-13191 GCA_038211085.1 Chitinophagales bacterium
TACAAGGCATTCATGGCAATAAGGTCGGCAAACTTGTCGGGCTTTAAATCGCGTAAATGTTTTTGCATACCAGGACTTTCAAACTGAAACGTACCGTTTGTTTCCCCGCTTTGGTACAGTTTATAAGTTAGTTCATCATCCAGCGGCAATTCATCAATTTCTATAACTACCCCATGGTTTTGCCTGATGAGTTCAAGGGCAGTTTTTAAAATAGATAGCGTTTTCAACCCGAGGAAGTCCATCTTAATAACTCCTGCTTCTTCAATAACGTTACCGGCAATTTGCGTAACCAGCAGGTCGGAGTCTTTGGAAGTTGCAACAGGTATGATGTTCTTCAGGTCGTCGGGTGCAATGATGATGCCTGCCGCATGTAAGCCGGTATTACGCACTGAGCCTTCAAGGCGGGCTGCCTCTTTCAACACTTGCGCCTGCAGGTTATCACCCTTATATATTTCGCGTAGCTTTTTTACGTTTTCAATATCCTCCCCACCCATATCCTCTTTCTCTTCCAGGCTTTTTTCGCCCTCCTTTTTGGTCATAGGGGCAAACAACACACGGTTAAGATTGGTGCCGGGTTTATCGGGTACCAGCTTAGCCAGCATGTTAGCTTCAGCCAATGGCAGGTCAAGTACACGGGCCACATCTTTAATACTCATTTTAGCAGCCATAGTACCAAAGGTTACTATCTGCGCCACCTGGTTTTTGCCATATTTCTCCACCACATAATCAATCACTTTCTGACGGCCATCGTCGTCAAAGTCGGTATCTATATCGGGCATGCTCTTCCGGTCAGGGTTCAAAAACCTTTCGAAAAGCAGGTTGTATTTAATGGGGTCGATGTTGGTGATGCCAACACAATATGCTACTACCGAACCGGCAGCAGATCCACGGCCCGGGCCAACAAATACACCCAGCTCACGGCCGGCACGAATAAAGTCGGACACAATTAAGAAATACCCCGCAAAGCCCATGGTTTTGATGGTGAACAGTTCAAAGTCGAGGCGTTCCCGTATCTCTTCTGTAATCTCGCTGTAACGTTTACGGGCACCTTCGTACGTAAGATAATGCAGGTACTCCCACTGGTTCAGGTTGCCATCTGTGTGCTTTTGAAACTCTTTTGGTACAGGAAAGTTAGGCAGGAGTATATCCTTCTTCAGGTTGAGTAATTCTATCTTATCAACTATTGCGTTAGTGTTATCAATAGCATGCGGTATGTCTTTAAACAAGTCCGTCATTTCGCCGGTCTTCTTGAAATAAAACTGGTCATTGGGAAACTTAAACCGGCGGTTTTTTACCTGTGCATCATCGTTTACAAAATCATCAAAGCCGGGAGTGATTTGCTTTTCGCCCGTGTTAATGCACAATAAAATGTCGTGTGCATTGTAATCATCCTGATCGGTATAATGGCTGTCGTTGCTGGCTATAACCGATACGTTGTGTTTGGTGGCAAAGGAGAGGAGTACTTTGTTAACCTTGTTCTGTTCTTCCATACCATGCCGCTGTATTTCTATATAGTAATCTTCGCCAAACATATCGAGCCACCATTTAAATTCTTTTTCAGCGGCAGCTTCACCATCTTTTAAAATAAGCTGGGGCACATAAGCACCAAGGCAACAGGTGGTAGCTATCAGGCCTTCATGGTATTTTTCTATCAACTCTTTATCAATCCGTGGGTATTTGCTGTACATGCCTTCCTGGTAACCCAGGGAAGTAAGTTTTAATAAATTGGCATAGCCCAGTTTGTTTTTGGCCAATAATACCTGGTGGTAGCGATTGTCTTTTTGCTCTTTTGTAAACTGTCTTTTATGCCGGTTCTCTACTACATAAAACTCGCAGCCAACAACGGGTTTAACTTTTAGTGAGCCATCATCGTTGGTGTGCTTGTAAGCCTCGGCTACAAATTCAAAAGCGCCAAACATATTGCCATGATCCGTTATGGCCAATGCCGGCATATCATCAGCTATGGCTTTTTTATAAAGGCCTTTTATAGAAGCAGCCCCATCGAGCAGGCTAAATTGTGTATGTACGTGTAAGTGCGAAAATTTCATGGAGTAAATTCAAAAGTAAAAATTCAAAATTCAAAGGGTTGGCCACAAAGGCGCAAAGACACAAAGAGGCACGAAGTTTTTCTATTCTATTTTTTAACCAAGGTTTCATCTTAGTACTTTGCGTTTCTTAGCGCCTCCGTGCCTTTGTGGCGAATACCGAACATGCAAACTTCGTCCAAGTCGTTCACAACCTTGCAGGCACTTTTCCACAAGTGTGCGAAGGTTAACAACTCGTTAAATACTTTTCATCAAAGTTTGCCGTTGAAGCCTTAGTTGTTTACTTTGCGCCAACCCACGATGAATAAAAAACTCTTGTCATACTGCTTTTTATGTGCTTTGCTGTTGAGTAGTTGCAGCCAGATAAAGTCACTCACCAGCAGAGATAGTTCTGCTTCGGAAGCATCAACCCGCAAAACAAAAACAAAGAATGTTCAGTTTCTGGATGGCATTTCCGTAACACCGGGACAACCTTCTACCTCCAAATATTCAACCATGGGGCCTAACCTGCCCAAGGCAAAGAAGGCAAAAACTACAGAAACAAGCCAACCAGAATTTTTAGCCGGCGATATTGAAAGGGCTAACTGGCTGCAGTTAAAGTATGCCATTATGCTGGATGCTACTGTTGAAAAATTAGTGAATGTTGGCCTGTTAAAATTGATTGATGAATGGTGGGGGACCCGCTATTGCATGGGAGGAAACTCAAAAGAATGTATAGACTGCTCAGCTTTTGTACAGGTTATTATGTCGGGTATTTACAATGTTAGCGTACCACGTACCGCACAGGAACAATACAATTCGGGTAATAAAATAGGCATGGAAGATCTGCAGGAAGGTGATCTTGTTTTCTTTCATACAAGTGGACGATCCATATCGCATGTAGGAATTTACATGTTGAATAATAAGTTTGTACATGCCAGCACCAGTGGCGGAGTAATGTTCAACGATTTAAACGATAATTACTGGCGAGAAAAATTCAGGGGCGCTACCCGGGTGGCACCTGCTACATTGCTCGGTACACATTAAGACAGTTCCCTTATTTTACTTGAGTTCCTACTTTTCCAAATTTTTATTTGGAACCTAACAGTATACTGCTATTGGGCCTGGGTTGCGTCGCACACTTTTACTTTTTGTTCTCTATGCGGCTTTCGGCCTCACCCTCGGTCCCCTCACCTCGTGGTTATCGTGTGTACACATCTAACTAATGTAAAAAAAAAGTAACCACAGCTTACACAAAAAAAAGCATTGAGAAAGCCAGAGTTAAATCTTTGTGCTCTCTGTGAAACACTCTTGTTTTTCTCTGTGGTTAATAACTCTTTAGCAAAATCCAAAGTAGTTCGCTAACTATCTACCGGTTCTAATCTATTATGAGATTTCAATTCAATCTTTCTTTGAATTTACCTTTCTTCTTTTGCTCGATCTGTATGTAATAATCTTTTAGTATATCGGTAGGTGACCAAAGGCCGTTTTGGCTCTCATTTAGCTGAAGTTTTTTCCACTCAGTAGTTGGATTAATCCTAAGCGATTGATCGCCGTTGTGCAATACGAACGATAAATTAAAGCCATTAATACAATTGCTCCAGTGGTAGTGTATGGTACGCCCTTTGCCTGTTGTATAAAACTCCAATACCGGAATTTGTGTGGTCCGCAAATATTGATCGAAGACTTTTGAAAAATCCATGTTGCTTTCGGTACTTATATAATCCTCCACTTGTTTGGTGCTTACAGTTGCATGATAAAATTTGGTATTCAATCCAACCAATATGCTTCTAAACAATGTGTCGTTGTCAATGGAATGACGAATAAGGTGCAACAGGTTACCACCTTTGTAATACATATCGCCACTGCCTTCTTCATTTACTCCGTAAGGACCAATAATCTTGCCTTCGTTTTTAATTTTTTTTCGTGTTCCATAATTGTACTCATTGGCCGCCTCTTTGCCATAGTAGGTCTCTGTAAATAATGTTTCGCTGTAATTGGTAAACCCCTCGTGTACCCACATGTCTGCCACATCTTTAGTGGTAATGTTATTGCCAAACCATTCGTGCCCGCTTTCATGTACAATAATAAAATCCCATTTTAAACCCCAGCCTGTTCCACTTAAATCGTTACCCAGGTATCCATTGGCAAACTTGTTTCCATAGGCCACGCCGCTTTGGTGTTCCATGCCAAGAAAAGGTGCTTCAATAAGCTTATAACTGTCGTCGTAAAATGGGTATTTACCAAACCAATATTCAAAGCTGCGCAACATTAGTTTTGCCTGGGAAAATTGCTTTTTTGCTTTGTCAAGGTTGTAATCCAACACCCAATAATCCATGTCCAGTTTTCCTGCAACGCCCATCAAGGTATCACTCCAATGGCTATACTTGCCTATGTTCATAGTTACATCATAATTGTTGATAGGGTTTGTTACCAGCCAGGTCCATGTCTTGGTTCCCTTCGCCGAAGGCGAAACGTTTTGCAACCTGCCATTGCTGATAGCGCAAAGGGTATCTGGAGCTATCAATTTTATAGTCATTCCCCTATCCGGTTCGTCGCTCTGGTGATCTTTGCAAGGCCACCACACACTTGCACCCAATCCCTGGCAGGCAGTAGCAATAAATGGGTTGTTTAATGAATCTTTGCGCCAGATTAATCCGCCATCCCACGGTGGTCTTACCGCAACTTTGGGTATTCCATGATAGTATACCTGCAGCCACCGGGTACCCGGTAAAAATTTTATCATGGCACCTTCGGGTTTAAGGCGAACCAGCCATGCATTGCCAAGTTGCCTAAAAGTTAACTGCGTACCATTCTCACCGATAATACTATCAATGGTTAATGGTTGCTGCAGGTCTATTTGCATTTCTCTAACCGGTAAACTTTCGTAGTAGGTTATTTTGTTGTTACCCGAAATAGCCTTGTTTTCTATGTCCACCGCTACCTGCAAATCGTAACGCAAAACATCCCATCCCTGCCGGTATTTGGTTATGCTGCCGCGAAGGGTATCTTCATAAGTATACCTGCTCTTTTGCGAGGTTATTTGTGCATGTAACAGGGTGGCCATACTGCAAAAAGCGACCAACAAAAACAGGTGTTTTGACATGCGATAAAGGTAAGTGAATAGTGAGTAGCCGGTAGCCTCTAGCCGGTAGCTTACAGCCCTTAGCCAAGTACATAAAATAGAGGTTATTTAGATGGTAAAGTTAATGGAATAATTTCTCTGTGCCCCTCCGTGCCGTTGTGCCGCTGTGGTTCAAAAAAATCTTATCGCTTCTTTGCGTCTTAGCGCCTTTGCGGCCTACATTCCGTTTATTTGCACATGGCAACCATCATAAATGGCTTATTAGTAAAAGGGAAGATTTTTCATTGGTATTTGATGCTTTGCGTGGTCAATCTCACCATTTCCTGCCGCCCAACTTCAACCCAAAACAAACAGGTATTTACCTATAACCAGGTAGAAGGATTACCCACGTTAGATCCAGCCTTTGCCAAAAACCAGTCAACCATGTGGGTGGCACATCAACTATTTAATACATTGGTTGAAGTAGATAGTAACCTGAATATTATGCCATCGCTTGCCACCCGTTGGCAAATTAGCGAAGACCGGCTTACCTATACATTTTACCTGCGCAATGATGTTTTTTTTCATGATGACCCGCTGTTTATAAATGGCAAAGGACGTTTGATGACCGCAGCCGATGTAGTGTATAGTCTGCAACGCATTCGCGACAAAGCAACTGCCAGTAGTGGCGCCTGGATTTTTAATAACAGGGTAGATACTGTGGATGGGTTTAAGGCGATTGATGACACAACCTTTCAACTAAAATTGCTCAGGCCTTTTCAACCCATACTGGGCATACTAAGCATGCAGTATTGCAGCATTATTGCCAGGGAGGCAGTAGAAAAATATGGAAAGGACTTTAGAAGCCATCCCATTGGCACCGGCCCCTTTGCTCTTAATTTTTGGGAAGAAGGACAAGCACTCATTCTGCATAAAAACAAACAATATTGGGAGCACGATGAGGCAGGCAAACAATTGCCTTACCTCGATGCTGTAAAGATTACCTTTTTGGATAGCAGGGCTACCGAGTTTTTATCGTTTCAGCAGGGTGAGTTAAGTTTTATCAACGATATAGATCCATCGTTTAAAGATGAAGTGTTGACCAGGATGGGAGACTTGCGCAGCGACTGGAAAAACAAGATTGTACTCAACAAACATCCCTACCTGAACACCGAGTACCTTGGGATTTTGGTTGATACCCAGAATGTGCTGGTTAAAAGCAGTCCCTTACGCATGAAGGCTATCCGGCAGGCCATCAATTATTCAATAGATCGCAAACGGCTTATGATGTACATGCGCAATTCTATTGGCACTGCTGCAACCGCAGGTTTTGTACCCATGGGCTTACCCTCTAAAAATGCGGAAATGGTAAAGGGGTATGCTTTCGATCCGGCAAAGGCAAGGGCATTGCTTAAAAGTGCAGGCTTCGAAAACGGGGCAGGGTTACCGGCAATTAAATTGCTTACCATACCCATTTATGCCGACATAGGCAGCTTTATAGCCAAGCAACTGGAAGAAACAGGCATTAAAGTTCAAGTGGAGGTGGTACAAAAAAGCCTGTTGCTGGAACAAACTTCTAAGTCGCAGGCGCTTTTTTTTAGGGGAAGCTGGATTGCAGATTATCCTGATGGTGAAAACTACCTCGCCGTATTTTATAGCAAAAACCCCGCGCCGCCAAATTACACCCGTTACAACAACCCGGCTTTTGATGTGCTATACAACAAGGCACTGCAGGAAACCAACGACAGCCTGCGCTATTCCCTATACCGGCAAATGGACCAAATGGTTATTGATGATGCTCCGGTGGTACCCATCTGGTACGATATGGCCATACATTTGGTAAATAAGAACGTACAAAACTTTAAGCCAAATGCTTTGAATTTGCTGGAGCTTCGGAGGGTGACGCTAAGTAAGTTTTGAGTCGGGAGTTGGGAGTCGGTAAGTTCGTCCTCCCGAACTCGTTTCGGGATCCCTTGAGCATTGGGCAGCCCACTACCAGGGGATGCTGAAAAAAAATCAGCATGACGGGCTTTTGCAACACCGTTCGTCCTCCCGAACTCGTTTCAGGATTCCTTGGAATCGGGCAGCCGACTACCAGGGGATGCTGAAATAAATTCAGCATGACGGGCACCCGAACCGCAGTCCGTCATCCTGAGCTCGTTTCGGGATCCCTTGTAATTTGGGCAGCCGACCACCAGGGATGCTGAAATAAATTCAGCATGACGGGAACCCGAACCGCAGTCCGTCATCCTGAGCTCGTCTCAGGATCCCCTGATTGGGCAGCCGCCCACCAGGGGATGCTGAAATAAATTCAGCATGACGGGATGCCGAACCGCAGGCCGTCATCCCGAACTCGTTTCGGGATCCCTTGTAAATTGGGCATCCGACCACCAGGGGGAAGCGAATTAAATTCAGCATGACGGGCACCTAACCTCTTGCCCAAATCCCCCTACCTCATTATATTTACGCATCATGACTAATCCCCGCCAAATCCTCCAATCTGTTTTCGGTTACGACGAATTCAGGCACAACCAGGAAGCCATTATTAACGATGTGCTGGCTGCCAAAGACACCGTGGTACTAATGCCTACCGGCGGCGGCAAAAGCCTTTGTTACCAGGTGCCTGCACTTTGTATGGAGGGGTTGACCATCGTGGTAAGCCCGCTCATCAGCCTGATGAAAGACCAGGTAGATGCACTAAAGCTAAATGGTATCAGCGCCGCTTTTCTCAACAGTAGCCAGCACCATTCCGACCAGCAAATAGTGTTTGATCAAATACGCACCAATCATTTAAAATTGTTGTACGTAGCACCCGAGCGGCTCATGGGCAATGCCGAAGGGTTTATCAACTTTTTAAAATCAATCAATGTATCGTTGTTTGCCATAGATGAGGCGCATTGCATTAGCCAATGGGGCCACGATTTCAGGCCCGAATACCTGGTGTTGGGGCAGTTAAAAAACCACTTTCCCACCATACCCATTATTGCACTAACCGCTACTGCTGATAAGGTAACCCGCGGGGATATCATCAATCAACTAAACCTGCAAAATTTTACCCTGTATGAAAACAGCTTTAACCGTCCTAACATTTATTATTATGTAAAATCGAAAAGCGATTATTACAATGACCTGTATGATTTTCTTACCCAGCACCGTGACGATAGTGGCATTATTTATTGCCTCAGCCGTGCAAGCGCCGACCGCCTGGCCAACGACCTGGTGAACGATGGATTTAATGCCGCAGCCTATCATGCAGGCCTGGATAAAAACTTGAAAGACGACCGCCAGGAAATGTTTCTGAAAGATGATGTCAGGATCATAGTGGCCACCGTAGCTTTTGGTATGGGCATCAACAAAAGCAATGTGCGTTTTGTAGTGCATGTTGATCTACCCAAAAATATAGAAGGCTACTACCAGGAAACCGGCCGGGCTGGCAGAGATGGATTGCATAGCGAAGCCGTTTTATTTTATGGTGCTGGTGATGTGATGAAGCTAAAGAAATTTGCCACCATAGAAGACAACCCCGAACAAACCCGCATACTGCAACAGAAGCTACAAAAAATGACCGGCTTTTGCGAAACCCGCCAGTGTCGCCGCAAATACCTGCTCAATTATTTTGGCGAAGAAGCACCCGACGATTGCGGCAGTTGCGATGTATGCCTCAATAAGCCCACGCTACATGATGCTACAATAGAAGCACAAAAAGTACTCAGCGCCGTTGCCCGCCTGAATGAACGCTTTGGCGTGGGTTACGTAACCGATGTGCTATGGGGCGCCAACAGCGAAAAAATTAGGGCCGAACACAAACAACTAAAGGTATATGGCGTAGGAAAGGACAAGAGCAAGGACGAGTGGAAATATTACATCCGCGAGTTGGTGCAGGCAGGTTACCTGGTACAGTCTGAAGATGAATATCCAGTGTTGAAGCTTACCGAAAAAAGCCGGCCGGTATTAAAGCAGATAGAGAAGGTTTTTCTGCCCAAACCCACTGCTTTGCGAACCACAAAAGAACCAGAAGTATTTCAACAGCACCCGTATGAAAAACCGCTGTTTGATGAATTAAAACAATTACGCAACCAATTGGCACACGAGCAAAATGTGCCTGCCTACATCATACTAAGTGATAGCAGCCTGCTCGACCTTGCTACCTACCTGCCCTCCTCATTAGCCGACCTTGCCTTGATCTCAGGTTTCGGCGCTTTTAAAATTGAAAAATACGGCCAGCCATTCCTCGATGTGGTGATGGGTTATTGTATTTCGCATCAACTCGAAAGCCGCATCAACCTAAAGCAGCCTAAGCGGCAACGGAAGTCAGCCGCACCAATCTCATCCGATACAAAAAGAACTTCGCTCCACCTTTTTCGCGAAGGAAAAACGACCAGCGAAATTGCTCTAGAAAGACAATTATCCCCAGGCACCATCGAAAGCCACCTGGCCGAATTTGTAGCCAGCGGCGACCTGGCGCTAAGCGATGTGGTACCCGGCCACAAGCAACAAGCCATTGAGAAGGCAGCCAGTTTGTTCGGTACATCCAGTCTTAAAACACTTAAAGAAAACCTGCCGGAAGAGATAACCTATGGGGAGATACGGATGGTGTTGGTGAGGAAAGAGTGAGTGGTGAGTTGTCAGTGGTGAGTAGTAGGGAAATGTCACTTTTTTTTATTTCCCAAACTTATAAATACCAAAACTAATACTCGCTTTTTGATAACAGTTATTGCATAAGGGACATCAGCCGGTTGGGTGCCAAGTGTAGCGTTGGCATTCCAAAACATGCGAAGCGGTTTTGGAAACAAGCGGGTGGAGTCCCGTTGCAATAACGAAGCCATGCGGCTTGTGCTTTGATATGAATTGTAAGAGGTTTTGCAAACGATCTACCTAATCCAATTAAAGGATTTATTTAGTTTTATATTCAACGAACTATTTTGGAAACCCCAAAAATTAATCACTCGCAATTACGTACAACATGTAAGGCATGATGGCCCCGTCATTGTGAGGCACAAAGAATTCCCGCTCTCCTTGACCGACCATCCAAAGGTTTACATAATAAACAGCCACATCGTTATCCGTGCGGCTGTTTCTATTGATCTCTAATAAATCAATGGTTTTTCTTCAGCTTATCCTTAAACACTTTTTCAAACTTCTCCAGCTTGGGTTGAATGACATAGCGGCAATACATTTGTCCGCCGTTTTGATTGTAGTAGTTCTGGTGGTAGTCTTCGGCTACATAAAAATTCTTTAATTGCTCTATTCCTGTAACAATAGGTTTACTCCAGGCGCCTGATTTATCCAATGCAGTTTTATAATTGGATGCAATTTCCTTTTGGTCGTTGTTATGATAAAAGATCACGCTGCGGTATTGTGGTCCTTTGTCGTTGCCCTGTTGGTCTACCGTGGTGGGGTCGTGGGTTTTCCAGAACACTTCCAACAGCTCATCAAAAGTTATAACAGATGGATCGTACACAATATTGGCAACCTCAACATGACCGGTATTTTTTTCGCACACCTGCTCGTAGGTAGGGTTGGCAACATGTCCACCACTGTAACCGCTCGTTACTTTTAAAACACCATCCAGTTGTTGGAACACAGCTTCTACACACCAAAAACAGCCGGCACCCAAAGTGGCAGTATCTGTTTTGGTAGCTGTCATGTTGTTTATTTTAGCAATGCTTAGGGGAGAATCTTTGCTGGTGCCGCAGGAGGCAAAACCGAAACTTGCAAGCGTAAATAAAGATGCAATCAAATTCATAGTGTGGTTTGTTGGAGCTTCAAATTTCGCAATAGTTGCCTAAAGGGAACTCTTAAAGTTTAAAGGTGTTCCGTTAAAATTTTGGTAAGCCAAACATGCTTTCTGCCAACCCTGTTCTTATATTGTGATAATGGCTCATTTACCCAATTTAATAACCGACCTGGCTTTAATACTGTGCGCAGCAGCTATTACATCATTGCTATTTAAAAAATTAAAGCAGCCGGTTGTACTTGGGTACATTTTGGCCGGTTTGCTGGTAAGTCCGCATGTAAAATTATTTCCTTCAGTATCCGATCTTGAAGGGGTTTCTGTCTGGGCGGAGATAGGAGTAATATTTCTATTGTTTAGTCTTGGCCTTGAGTTTAGTTTTAAAAAGCTGGCGAAGGTGGGAGGTACTTCATCCATCTCAGGAATTTTTGAGATTGGAATGATGCTTACGCTTGGGTACCTGACAGGGAAATTGCTAGGGTGGCCTTTGATGGATTGTCTTTTTTTAGGAGGTATCTTATCCATTTCTTCAACAACAATCATTATTAGAGCATTTGATGAATTAAGAGTAAAGAACCAAAACTTTGCCGGAGCAGTACTGGGCATATTGATTATTGAAGATATGGTAGCGGTGTTGTTGTTGGTAGTCTTATCTACCCTGTCATTAAAGCAACAGTTTGAGGGTATTCAGTTGTTGATTTCCATTCTAAAACTGTTCTTCTTTCTATCACTTTGGTTTATCGCCGGCATTTTTTCACTTCCATCTGCATTAAAAGCAAGTAAAAAATTATTGAGCGATGAAACGCTTTTAGTAGTTGCACTGGGCCTTTGTTTTTTAATGGTGGTGCTTGCAACCAAGGCGGGATTCTCTGCTGCATTAGGAGCCTTTATTATGGGTTCTATTCTTGCCGAAACTACGCTGGCTGAAAAAATTGAGCACCTGGTTCAATCGGTTAAAGACTTGTTTGGTGCGGTGTTCTTTGTATCAGTGGGTATGTTGATTGATCCTGCATTATTGTTGCAATATTGGGTGCCGGTGTTATGTATTACATGCGTGGTTATTGTTGGCAAATCTGTTAATGTAACTATTGGTTCCATGCTGGCAGGTAAGGACCTAAAGCAATCTATACAGGCGGGTATGAGTATGTCTCAGATAGGTGAGTTTTCTTTTATCATAGCAGCTTTGGGATTAAGTTTTAAAGTTACCAGCTCGTACCTGTATCCTATAGCAGTGGGTGTGTCGGTTGTTACAACATTCACCACGCCATATATGATTAAACTGGCTGAGCCGGTTTATAATATGATCAATAAATTGTTACCCCGTAAATGGAAACGATACATCGACCGCTATTCATCGGGTGCACAAATTTTGCCTGCAGAAAGTGATTGGAAGATCGTGCTACGATCATACCTGTCTAATATTCTCATCAATAGTGTAATTATTATAGCACTTATTTTGTTGTCGTCTTTTTACCTGGCCCCTTTTATAATTAATGGTACTGGCAGTAAGTTGTTTGGAGAAGTGCTTTCCATACTGCTAACGCTGGTTATTATGTCGCCTTTTATTTGGGCACTAACCATTAAAAAATTAGGAAAGCTGGCTTATACCAATTTGTGGCTCGATAAAAAATACAACAGGGGCCCGTTAGTGTTACTTGAGGTTTTGAGAAACGTTTTGGCGGTAGTGTTACTCTTTATTTTACTGCGACAGTTTTTTTTACCGCTGGTATCTTTTGCTGTCGCAATGATTGTTATGGTGGTTGTCTTAAAGATTTTTGCCAGTCGCATGCAGACTTTTTATGCCCGGATAGAACACCGCTTTTTAACCAACCTGAATGCAAGGGATCAGATTGCGGGGGTAAATGAAAGTAATAATATATCACCATGGGATGCACACCTTGCTTACTTTTCCATCAGTCCCAATGCAGGGTATATTGGACAGCGTTTGGAAGAACTTCAATGGCGTGAACAATATGGAATTAATATCGCCCGAATTGAAAGAGGCAATCAAATTCTTGACGTACCATCCAAGAACGAAAGATTGTTTCCATACGATAGGATCTCGGTTATAGCTACGGATGAACAATTGCAAACTTTTAGAACTATAGTTGAAAGAACGCTTGATAGCATTGAATTTCCTATCAGCCAGAAGGAAGTTTCATTGCACAAAATTATTGTAGACAGCCACAATCATTTAAAAGGCAAAACCATCCGAAACTCTAGAATTCGCGAGGTTACAAGCGGGTTGGTGGTAGGTATTGAAAGAAATAATGAACGCATTTTAAACCCGGATTCAAGCATGCAATTTGAATGGGAAGATGTAGTATGGATAGTGGGTGATATGAAAAGAATTTTAGCCCTGAATAAAG
>JBBQVY010000138.1:0-13181 GCA_038211085.1 Chitinophagales bacterium
TGCGGGTGAGGGGGCAACGGTTTTATAAAACTGTGCAGGTAGCAGGTTTACCAATAGAATGCTGGCACTAACAAGTAAGAATTTTGGGAACATAGAATTGAAATTTGAATTGACATGAAAATACGCCGGCTGCATTTTAAGGAAGTGACTGTGACTATTTAATTGAAAGTTTTAATTTTATAAACAACCGTTTCATTTAGGGAAGAGTCTATATAAAATAAGTATCTGAAACGGATGTGGGTGTCCAAACAAGGCACAGGATGTTAAAAATTCTGGCCTCTCTTTTTTGGGATGTTGTAAGCAACCCTGGAACACTCCATTAAAATCAGCGAGCTTATGTCAGGATTACGGAAAATTAATTTATTACTCACAATATAGTTCCTACATTGCTTAACATTCAGAATTATTTTTTCAAGAATCAACATTATATGAAACAACTAATATTTGATTTCAGTATTATCTTTCTACACTTTAACGCTGCAGCCCAATTGAAAAAAAACTGGTGCGCAGAGCGTTCAATTCACTAAAGGAGATTTCTACTTAAAACCGAGCTTTTTAGTTAAAAAAAATTTTACGGAATCAAAAATAAATAGAGAAACTACTCTTGGATTAAATATGGGCGGTGGAGTATTTATTAGTAAAGATATATCCGTCGGATTGGAAATTTTAAGTACTGCTCGAAGAAAGGAAATTAGAAATATTTCCCAACTTCAACCTAATAGCATGTTTGCTTTTGATTTGGGAACAAAGACTGATTTAAAAACTAGCTACGGGTTTTCTTTAAATAGGGTTAAGAAAATAAAGGGAGATTTGTATTTAGATTTAGGAATTTTTTTTCACGTTTTAAAGGGGAAAAGTATAGAGAAGGGAAGCATAGTAGATCAGAATAATATTTCTCTCGGAATTGATTATGAGAAAACAAAAAAAATACTCTATCAAAATTCTACTGGATTAAATTCATCATTAATCTTTTTAGTTAATGACTACTTTGGAATACGTTGCAGTATTTTACAGATAAGTGTCGATTCTGAAAAATTTAATGGATCGGAATTAAACGTTGTATTACCATCCTATATCGGTATTTTATTAAAATTTTAAACCAGACTAAACATGAAAAAAGTAATTACATTCTTGACACCAATAATTTTATTATTCCAATCCGCAAGTGCAACATTATCTCCCACGGCGACAAGTGAATTTTGTCCAAATACGAATATTTAGTTTACTTATACAGATTTTGGAGAATATATAAATTTTAGTTTTTCAGATTTAGTTCAAACAAATGCGTCTGCGAATTCAACAATTTATTATGCAATTACCAATACGACAGTCTTTACTTTTACTTTACGTTTTACTGATGTAAATCAAAACAAATCAATAAGAATAAACTACAATTTGAAGTCAAACAATGCTCCTTATTCTACAACTTATTCATTCACGAAAATTAAATCCTTATATTCTTAAACTCAACCTCCGCCAGTAACTGATCCTAATATTATCGCTGCAAGATGTGTAGAGTCAACCACCAATATTTCCTTTACAAAGATGAAATGGAATAATGCAACAAGTCTTCCTGTAACTGAATTTGGAGAAATAAACGAATATTAGTATTCTGTACCTGCAGGATGGAAAGTAAATGGTTCAACATCAACGGGGCCGAATGATTGGAAATTAGGAACAAACACTGCCTCGATCATTTCTGATTTAACAACTGGGGATGGATTATTTGTTCAGGTAAGAGCATACAATTCATGCGCCCCAGGCCTTGCTTTTGGACCACCTGTCTCTATTCCTATTTCAAGACCCCGGCCAACATTTTCAATTACTGGTGATAACTTTATTTGCAGCGGCTCAAAAAACTATGGTATTTCCGGAACATTGCCGCCCGGTGCAACTGTCTGTTGGTCGTCGTCAAAAACAAATTTAGCGACCGTCCCTGCTTCTAACTGCGGTACTTCCACATCAGTAACTTATGTGACATCAGGGGTAATAACCCTTACAGCAAATGTTACATATTGTATTGAGACTTATTCAATTACCATGGATATACTTATTGGCGCTGCTATAAACGGTTACTACCGCATACATTCTGATTATCATAACTATGGTATATTTAATACGATATATGATAACAACTCGCCTATCTGGCTCCCGGCAAACAAAGGATTTGGAGTAGATGTTTTTCTAAATAGTCCTGGCATTCAATCCGCAACATGGTCAAGGGCTACAACCAGTTATCCCTTTATGTGGAACACATCAGGAACATTTCTAAGTTTTTCTGGCACTTCCGGAGCAGCAGCGTATGTAGAACGCAAAGGCATATTTAATATAACAGCTCAAACTACATGTGGGACATTTAATGGTACCTATAACTGGCCTGTTATTGTTCAGGGTTGGGGTTCTTTCCAGATTACAACCTCGCCGAATCCTGCAACCGACTTAATAGCACTTAATATTTCAGAGGAATCACCAGAAGTTAAGGCTTTAAGCAAAGACGAAAATGTAATAATTGAGATTTATACTTTTAATCAAAGCCGTTTAATAAAACAATGGAAATACAAAAATGACCAAAATAGGTTTAGTTTGAATGTAGCTAATCTCCCAAAAGGTAATTATATTATCGTGGTTAAAAAGGGGAAGTTTAAAGAATCAAAACAAGTGTTAATAGAGAAATAACTTTAAAGCTGCCGGCCTTCATTTATTTGGAGGCCGGTTTTATTTGACAATGAAGGATTTGCTTACAGCAAAAGTTTTTGCAAAAACAGGGCTGTACAATGTAACCTCGGCTATGTGCAAGCATATGCAGCATTCGGGATCGACGTTCAATTTTAAGCTTTAGTTCATTATTTCAACATTAGATTTATAATTTTGTACTTGTACCTGGTGGACAATCAATGAATTCCCTGCCATCGCAAATACCAGAACGGTAAGAGTTGAAATTGTTTAAATCATCCCTTACTATACCCCTAAAAATGTGGTGACGATAACAGGTGATTGGTTTAATTTGCAGCCCTATAAATTTGACCTGATATGAACCACGGATATTTTAATTACCCTATGCCGGCAAACGAGCCTGTTTTGCAATATGCACCCGGTAGTGCCGAAAGAATTGCCCTTAAAAAAGTATTGGCAGAGCTAAAGAAAAAGCCCGCTGATATACCCATGTACATTGGGTCGAAGGCAGTAAAGACAGGTAACAAAGTTGCCATCCATCCGCCACACGAAAAGGATTTTACCCTGGGTTATTTTCACCAGGGCGACGAAAAACATGTACGTCTTGCCATAGATGCAGCCATGAAGGCAAGGGAAGATTGGGCCAACAGCAGTTGGGAATTCAGGGCACACATTTTTTTAAAAGCCGCCGACCTTCTGGCAACTAAATACCGTTTTCATATAAACGGCACCACCATGCTGGGCCAAAGCAAAAATGCTTACCAGGCCGAGATTGACAGCGCCTGCGAACTGATAGATTTTCTTCGCTTTAATGTGCATTTTTTAAGTGAGATATACAAACAGCAGCCGCTGTCATCGCCCGGTATGCACAACCGTACGGAGTGGCGTGCATTGGAAGGTTTTGTACTGGCAGTAACACCTTTTAATTTTACCGCTATCGCGGGAAATTTACCAACAAGTGCGGCTATGTGTGGCAACGTAGTGGTTTGGAAACCTGCTAATACCCAGGTGTTCTCTGCACAAATGATTATGCGTGTTTTAAAAGAAGCAGGTCTGCCCGATGGCGTCATCAACCTGGTGTATGTGGATGGTCCAACTTTGGGCAATGTTTGTTTGTCGCACCCCGATTTTGGTGGCGTACATTTTACAGGATCAACGGGTGTGTTTAACCAAATGTGGAAGACCATTGGTGAAAATGTAGGTACTTATAAATCGTATCCAAGAATAGTAGGAGAGACGGGGGGAAAGGACTTTGTAATTGCACATTCCAGTGCTGATGTAGATACAGTTGTTACAGCTTTAGCAAGAGGTGCTTTTGAGTACCAGGGACAAAAATGTTCAGCGGCTTCAAGGGCATATATTCCATCTAACCTGGCCGAAGAAATAAATACCAAACTGGTAGCCCAAATTCAAAGCATGAAGATGGGAACTGTTGAAGACTTTGGAAATTTTGTAAATGCAGTTATTGATGAGAAAAGTTTTGATAAGATAAAGGCATACATTGATGCTGCCCGTAAAGACCGCAAGGCAACCATATTAGTTGGTGGAAAATGCGATAAAACAGAAGGCTATTTTGTTGAGCCAACAGTTATAGAAGCTAAGGATCCAAAATATGTAACTATGTGTGAAGAGATCTTTGGTCCGGTGCTTACCATATATGTGTACGATGCCAATCGCTACGAAGAAACCCTTGTTTTGCTTGACAAGACTTCTCCCTATGCCTTAACCGGTGCTGTAATTGCTCAAGACAGGGCAGCCGTTGAAACAGCAATTATCAAACTAAGAAATGCTGCAGGTAACTTTTATATTAATGATAAGCCTACGGGGGCTGTCGTGGGTCAACAACCATTTGGTGGTGCCCGTGCCAGTGGCACCAACGACAAAGCTGGTAGTATGATAAACCTGTACCGCTGGTTAAGTGCACGTACTATAAAAGAAACATTTAACCCTGCGGTTAATTACGGGTATCCATTCCTTCAGCCTGAATAAATTGAACCAATGAAGATTGCCACTTATAATGTAAACGGCGTAAATGGTCGCCTGCCTGTGTTACTTAATTGGCTTGCCGAAAGCCAGCCCGATATTGCCTGCCTGCAAGAGTTAAAGGCTCCACAGGAAAAGTTTCCGGAGCAGGAAATTTTAGACGCTGGTTACACTGCTATATGGCATGGTCAAAAGAGTTGGAATGGCGTGGCTATCCTGTCCCGCATTGGTGAATTGCAGGAAGTAAGAAGAACACTACCCGGTGATGAAGAAGATGAGCACAGCCGGTATATTGAAGCAGTCATTAATGGCATAACCATTGGTTGCTTATACCTGCCAAATGGTAATCCTGCTCCCGGTCCCAAATTCGATTATAAACTTCGTTGGTTTGAAAGGCTAACCTTACACGCCGCCGAATTGCTTGCTACAGATAAGCCAGTTATACTTACAGGCGACTATAATGTAATGCCTACTGAACTGGATGTGTATAAGCCAGAGCGCTGGGTGAATGATGCACTATTCAGACCGGAGATCCGTGAAGCTTTTAAAACGTTGGTCGATCAGGGATGGACCGATGCCATTAGAACCTTATACCCTGGTGAAGTGATTTATACCTTCTTTGATTATTTTAGAAATGCTTACGGCAGAAATGCCGGTCTACGGATCGATCACTTTCTATTAAGTCCTCACTTTAAAAAGAAGCTGAAAGCAGGCGGTGTTGATAAAGACGTTCGTGGCTGGGAGAAGACCAGCGATCATGCGCCGGTGTGGATTGAGGTTGAGTAAGAGAGTGAAATTTAAAGACGTCATACTGACGCATGTCAGCATCCCCTGCATTACATTACCATATCCAGGAGATCCCGAAACGAGTTCGGGAAGACGGCATATCTACGGAGAGGCCCTGGGAGAGAGGCAAAACCAAGACGTCATCCTAAATTTATTTCAGCATCCCGGGAAAACATCGCAATATCCAGGGGATCCCGAAATAAATTGCCAATGACACTTTTGTAAACAATTTGTGAAGTTTCCCGTCCTTTTCAAGGAGGGGACCGATTTTATGCGAAGCATAAAATCAGGGGTGGTTAAACTCCGCTTTAATTTTTTCTAACACGCAGGCGATATCTTCATACACCCACTTGTTTTCGAAACGGATCACTTTTATTCCTGTACTTTTTAGATAATTTTCTTTGACACGATCTTTCTCAATTCCTGGTTCTTAAAAATGATCTTCACCATCCAACTCAATCCCTAATTTTTAAGGTGGGCAATAGAAGTCAGCAATAAAATTTCCGCTGCTATGTTGACGACGAAATTTGCGGTTTTGCAGTTGGCTCTTTTGAAGATGTGTCCAGAGGACGGCCTCGGCTGAGGTGCTGTAGTTGCGGAGTTGTTTTCGGTGATGTTTTAATTAGGGTTTGTTGCTGATGACATTTTTCATGTACTGCGGTTTTACCACCCCTGAATATTTTTATAACAAGTTTTAAAAACATTCTGTCCCCTCCTTGAAAAGGCGGGGAAACTTTTGCAGGCTGGTTTACGGGCTGGTAAAAGTTCGATTTTTGGCAAATGGACGTTTCGAAATTAGACGCTTTCTGCTCTGTCATCTTCAAAGAACTTTTTTGGGAACCAAAAATTAATTACTCAGGATGACGGAATACCAATTAATCTACGTATTCATTGCCCTCCACTCATCTTCCAGCATACTCATTTCCATCAGGCTCCAATAGGTTTCATTCATCCAAAGCACATCTCTGGTAACTCCTTCCAATACAAAACCCGAAGCCTTGTAGCATTTAATTGCGCTGGTATTAAAGTCGTACACGCCAAGGCTAATACGGTGCAGTTGCAATTCGTTAAAACCAAAACGGAGCAGGGCAGTAATCATTTCCTTACAATATCCCTTGCCCCGCAGTTCTTCATCAATATAAACCCTGCTTATACGACCCGAATGGTTTTTACGACTAATACTGCCCAGCGATATATGCCCAACAACCTGTGACGTTTCAGCATCAACGGCTTTATATACAAATGCATCTGAAATGTGCAGGTCGTTGGTTTCTTTAATGTACCAGTCCAAACTTTGATGGGTGAGCGGAAAATTAAATAGCGAGCCTGCCCAATTGATTAACAATTCTTCATTGTGTATCCAGGTGATTAACTGGTCGTAATCATCACTCGTAAATTTTTCAAGAATTATCATTGGTAGGTATAGGTTTTTGTTTGAGGAGGACAAGTGTTTAGGTTGGAAACGGCAAAAATATGTTGATCACCCGGCTTTGCTTGTAATGAATAGATACTCAAATTATTTAAAGAGTTTTTCAAAAAAGAGGTTGATCACTTCAATTAATATTAGAATGATGATGACCCACTCAAGCTGGTTACTGTTGCGGTACTGCAATATGTCTTTAAACAATTCAAGGTTTTCTTTTACAATACCCAGCCCATCCTGTATGGTTCTGAAACGCACCTGCAGGTCGAATGTTTTTTTAAGATTGATGTCGAGCCGGTTCAACTCTTCATCTTCCCATGTTTCGTCAGGCGAATCAAAAATGTACAGATTTTGCGATATGTGATTTTTTATATTGAGAGTGCGTCCAATATATTTTTTCAGGTTTTTGCCGGAGAGCCCCAGTTTGCCTTTAAGTTCTAAAATTTGCGTATGATAATTGGTTTCAGTAAGCAAGGCATTGGTTTGCTGAAGGTAAAAATCAAGCGCCACGGATTGCGATACATTTAGCATGATAAGCCGGATAACATTGGCTTCCACCTCTGGCAATTCAATCTTATTATAACCCACCACCATCTTAGTAGCACCCGTTTCTATTGCAAGCTCTTCGCTTAGTTTTTGTGCATGTATATTTTTACAGAAGGGAGTTACCACCTGTAAGAATGCGGCAACCTGCAGCTCATCGTAATTAAAAAAACTTACGATGCCGAACTTAAAAAGGTATATAAATTCGTTGGAGGCTGATCTGTAAAACAACTCATCAGAATCAAAGTGCAACAACTCAGCGGTAAAAACAGTTTTAAATGTTTTAATATCGATACTGTCTGCAATTTGAAAGGATAGAACTTTTAACATGTATGCGGTAATTCTTTATCAAAGTTACTTAGCAATCTTGGTGTGTACACTTTTGAGAGGGGGTCGAAACAGGGCAAATGCATCTTAATTAATTTTCTCTTCTGTTGTGCCTTTAGGCATAAATCATGGTAGAAAAGATTGCGTTGAATACTACAAGGCGTTCCTATCGGAACGCTTTGCTTTATGCTTTTTTGAAACATTTCTACCAACAAATAGTTCCTAACGGGACTATTAAACAGTAATTCATTTCCATTTTAAATATCAAAGTCAAAAAAATAGATGCGTTGAACCGGGGTTATAATTAATGCAAGCTATCGCGCCGTTGTTTTAACTCTCTCCACGTTGTAAGCACAATACCTTGCTCTTGCAAAGCTTTTTTAAAGGCAGGATCCAGCATTGCCAGCATATCGCCTTTGCGTGTGGGTCCGCTGCCGCTAATCTCTTTAAAAATGGGTGAGGTGTTGGTACAATGCATAATCATCATAGTTACACCAGGCTGTAAAGTATGTAGGGCTTTTATATAAAATTTTGTTTTGTATGCCTGAATGGCTTTATCGTTTCGGGCAATTGCAGCAGGTATTTTCCAGTCATAACTTTCATTATGCAAATCGTCCAACACGGGCAAACCCGCATTCCAGAGTATAGTGCCAAGTTGTTGTAATTGTTTAAGTTGTTCATCAGCCATTTTCATGTCTTTTTGTATCAGCTTGTCGTGCCCTCCTGGCATCATAACAGGTATTTTTTTTTCTATGCCCAGTTTTACATAACGTTCTAAAAATGCAGGCGAGGCAAATAGGGTACCCATATGAGAGTCTAAATGTGTTGGAACAAAACCCATTGCAATTGCCTTATCATATTGGCTTCTTATCTCCATATCAACTTCGTCTGCGCTGGCATTTTGTACTACTTGCTGCACGGATGGCCATAAGGATCCCTGCTGGTCTGTTAATCCCTTAACCTGCACTTTTCCTGCAACAGGCGCCCACCGGTAGGCTGCCCACTCAGAAGTAAGTGTCAGGTGCAGCCCAGCATCCACAGAAGGATGAGATTTTAAAAACTGAACAAAGCCCGGCACCCAACCGCAGGGCATCATTACACTGCACGAGTTTGCAACACCCTTTGTAAGAGCAGTTATAGTTCCATCGTTTGAGTCGAAGCTCATGCCTGCATCATCTATATGAAGTATTAAAACTTTTGCTCCTTTGGGATAACCTAATTTTTCAGCATACGTACGTTCCGTTTGAGCCGAAGCAAACAACACAGGAAGTAACAGAAAAACGAAGACGAAAAATTTGAAAAAGGCAAATTTGGCTTGCAAGCGATTGTATGTCATTGATTATAATTTAGTCCACCAATTATTAATTTGGTTGTCCGAAGTAAGCGTTATTTTTTCACCGATCATTCCCACTTTCATGTTCACCTGTTGCTTTGCTGCTTCGGCAGTTACCCTTGTTATAGGATCGTCCCAGGCATGCAGTGCTAAAGAGAATTTTGACCAATGTATGGGTATAAAAACAGCAGCCTTTAAATCTTTAGCTGCCAGTACCACTTCCTCCGGCATCATGTGTATATATTTCCAATAAGCGTTGTATTGACCGCATTCCAGAATGGCAAAATCCAATGGCCCAAAAGTATCACCAATCTTTTTAAAATGTGTATCATAACCGCTGTCGCCCCCAATAAAAATTTTTAATTTTGGCGTTAGTAAAACAAACGACATCCAAAGCGATTTGTTTCGTTTAAATCCCCTGCCGGAAAAATGCCTGGCCGGTGTGGTATAAACTTTAAAACCCTCTTCCAAATCTACTTCCTCATTCCAGTCTTTCTCTTTAATAATTGTTCTCTCAAAGCCCCATCTTTCCAAATGTGCACCCACGCCTAAACCAGTGATGATGCATTTTATCTTTGACTTTAGTTTATGTATTGTTCCATAGTCAAGATGATCCCAGTGGTCATGAGTTATAAAAAGATAATCTATCTCAGGCATATCGTCTGGTGTATAAATATCACTGCCTTTAAAACTTTTTGTAGTAAAACTTAAGGGAGATGCATTACCACTAAATACAGGGTCTACAAGTATCTTCTTTCCATCTACCTGTAAAAAATAAGAAGAATGGCCAAACCACACCATTACATTTTCGGTTGGTGACAAAGCATTCAGGTCTGTCTTAATACCTGGTAATATTTTGGGTGGAATAGATGATGAACTCTTTTTAAAAAAGAAATCATACATCACAATAAACATACTGGTGCCTTCTGCAAGAGATGGTGTAAAGCTTTGGTTTTGAAACTGGCCATTAAGATAGTTTGGTGATTTTTTTATATCCTGCAAATCTTCGCCAAAGGCATAACTACCAAAACGAAGTGTATGCATAAAAAAATAAACAACGGCAATCATCAAAACAATAATCAGCAAAAAGAGATAGATCATAGATACTATTGAGCTCATCAAAAATAACTCATGAAAGCTTTTTACCTGTTAACAACCTTACACTAAAAATATATTTTCTTACAATGCCAATATCAATACCTTTTCTCATTTCCTTTGCTGCCTCATGTCACTCTTTATCTCCTCATTAAACTCTGGTAGCAATGGTAACTGTTATTATGTAGGTAATAATGATGAAGCCATACTGGTTGATGTAGGCATATCGTGCCGTGAGGTTGAAAAAAGATTAGTACGATTAGGAATTTCTATCCAAAAGATAAAAGCCATTTTTATCTCCCACGAACATTCTGATCATATCCGCGGTCTGTCCGTGTTATCTCAAAAATACCAGTTGCCTGTTTATATTACTTCTGCAACTTTAGCTAATGGTCGTATAGCGTTAGAAAATCACCTGGTTAAAAGTTTTTGCAGTGAGGAACCGGTTTGTGTTGGAGGGCTTACAGTGCATGCTTTTGCCAAACACCACGATGCTGCTGATCCATATAGTTTTTTAGTAAGCTGCAACAACACAAGGGTGGGAGTGTTTACCGATATCGGCAAACCCTGTCATCAACTTATAAGCCATTTTAAGACCTGCAATGCAGCGTTCTTAGAGGCAAATTATGATGATGCCATGTTAACAAATGGCAATTATCCTTACCATTTAAAAGCCCGTATACGTGGAGGAAATGGGCATCTGAGCAATTTGCAGGCGCTCGATATTTTTAAAAATCATCGTTCTCCACAGTTGACTCATTTGTTTTTGGCACATCTGTCAAAAAACAACAATTGCCCTGTGCTTGTCCAAAATATGTTTAATGATTGTGCTAATGGCATACAGGTTATAATAGCAGGTCGTTACCAGGAGACTCCATTGTACTATGTGGTATCATCAACCGAAGCCAAAACAGGTGTACGAAGATTTACCAGGCCTACACAACTCTCCTTTGTTTTCAATTAAGAAGTCGGCCCTGTTTATCGCATTTATAGGGTGCATTCAAAATTTTCGCATTCCACGAGGCGTTCCTATGGAACGCTTAAACTAGTTCCCCGATAAACTCTACCCACGAAACGTTCCTTCGGAACGACTGGTGGCGTAGAAAATAGATGTATGTGCTTTTTTTCGTTTCGTAGGAAACGTTTGGTACTGGGTGCGACAATTATATTCACCATCTTCAACTGATTTATTTGCAATAGTTTGTGTATACTGCTTTTGTTGCGCTCACAGCAGGAGGAATTTGGAAAGCACCCCATCCATAAAACAGTTTAATATTTATGGTGAATGAGTTACATTTAGTAAAACGATTATATGCCAGTTTTAATTAGTGAAGAATTGCAATATCTATTTGATTTAAGGGATCACCGGGCCGCTGCCATGGAACGCTTTATACTCGCAGAAGCCGAAATGCAGGCAAACATGCAGCAAAATGCACATAAAGATTTTGTTGAAATGCATGATCTTGAAATAACACATAAATTAATGACTCCGGTATTAGCTGCCAAGCAGGAACTTGAAACTATTAATATAAAATTTGAGGAAAAGAAGTCTTTTTTTATGAAACTTTTGGAGGCCTCCGGTTGTTCGCGGCTTTATTGCAGTAACAAAGAATTTAACACAGAGGGAGATTTTGAATACATCCATTATATCATCTCTATAGCAAAAAATCTTGATGGAAATATGGATTTAAGCATTCACCAAAAAGGTGCTCCTACCAAACTACAAAGCTGATAAAATAAAAAAGTGTGGCTCTCCAGCCACACCTTAACCAAACTCAACAACGAAAAAAGTTTCTATTTTTTAGGAAGTAGTACTGCATCTATTACATGCGTAACTCCATTACTTGAAACAGCATCAGCAATAGTAACAGTTGCACCGTTAATCATTACTTTACCATCTTTTATTGATACAGTCAAATCTTTACCTTCTACTGTTTTTAATTTCTGACCATCTTTTAAATCTGCCGCCTTAAAAGTACCTGGTACAACGTGATATGTAAGAACATCTGTCAGGTCTTTCTTCATTTCAGGCTTCAATAAAGATTCAACAGTTCCTTTTGGTAATTTGTCGAATGCTTCATTTGTAGGAGCAAATACAGTAAATGGACCTGTACCGCTTAATGTCTCAGCTAATCCTGCTGCCTTTACAGCTGCAACAAGTGTAGTATGATCGCTTGAAGCAGCAGCGTTTTCAACTATATTTTTTGAAGCTACCATGTTGGCGCCGCCAACCATAACACCTTCTTCCATCTTAGGTTGATCCATTTTTGGCTCTTCCATTTTTGTTGCTGCAACCGTATCGGTAGTTGCAGTTGTAGTAGCACTATCGCCACAGGCTACAAAACTCAGGGTGGTAAAGCTTGCAACTAAAACCAGTGCCAGGTTAATTTTTTTCATAATTGTTTTTTTGATTTTTTAGTATTCACATAATAACGTTCAATACATGCATAAGGTTTAAAAGAGTTTGAAAAAAAAATCGTCATCCCGAACTCGTTTCGGGATCTCCTGGATTATGTAATGTTTTCCAGGGGATGCTGAAATGAATTCAGCAGGACGTGCATACAATTATACCGTCATTCCGAGTAATTAATTTTTGGGTTTCAAAAAAGTTCTTTGAAGATGACAGAGCAGAAAGCGTCTAATTACGAAACGTCCTTTTGCCAAAAATCGAACTTTTACCAGCCCGTAAACCAGCCGGCAAAAGTTTCCCCGCCTTTTCAAGGAGGGGACAGAATGTTTTTATAACTTGTTATAAAAATATTCAGGGGTGGTAAAACCGCGGTACATGAAAAATGTCATCAACAACAAACCCGAATTAAAACCTCTCCGAAAACAACTCCGCAACTACAGCACCTAAGCCAAGGCCGTCCTCTGGACACATCTTCAAAAGAGCCAACTGCAAAACCGCAAATTTCGTCGTCAACATAGCATCGGAAATTTTATTGCTGACTTCTATTGCCTATCCGAAAAATTAGTGATTGAGTTGGATGGTGAAGATCATTTTTGGGATCCAGGCAT
>JBBQVY010000139.1:0-12927 GCA_038211085.1 Chitinophagales bacterium
TGGGTATCCTCCGACTTTCTTAGGGTTAAACGGCTTTACACTTTCAGTAAAAGACGTGCAAAGCCTGCTTTCGGGGTCACCGGAATCTAGTTTGATAGTCACTGGCGAAAGTGCAATTAGTTTCTATTCCGGACCTGGGGGTTCTGGGTATAACAATGCTTTAAAGAAACTGGTTATAAACACAGGCACTCCCCCCGAAACAGTAACCTTAAAGAGCCCGGTAAGAATATATGAAGAATTGAAAATACAAAGTGGTGAATTAAAAGCAGCGATACCCGGAATGCCTGCTGACCCATCGCCTGTTACCCTGGTAAGCAGCACCTCTAATACAGCGAGGGTTGCACCGGTAACCGGCATCATAAATATACCGGTAACAGTGGAGCGCTTTATACCAGCACGCCGGGCCTGGCGTTTATTATCAGCCCCGGTAAAAGGATCCCAATCCATTAATCAAGCCTGGCAGGAAGGGGCAACCACCTTATCCTCCAGACCTAATCCAAATCCCGGGTATGGAACCCACATCACCGGTGGCAGCGAAGCTAATGGTTTCGACAAAAATCCCTTTGGGGCAAGCGCTTCAATTTTAAAGTATCAACAATCTACCAATGGCTGGTCTAAGTTGTCAAATACCAAAAGCACTAATGTAAATACCGAACCTTACATGTTGTATGTAAGGGGTGATCGCGGAATTACCTTAGGAATTAATGCCGTTCCACCCACAAATACGGTCCTTCGTTCTTCGGGGCCTTTAAAAACGGGCGATCAAATATTTAATGTCAATGCATCAGGCTTTACAGCAATTGCAAATCCCTACGCTTCGCCTATAAACTTCGTTACGCTTACCCGTAATCATGTTCAAAACAATTTTTACCTGTGGGATCCCAAATTGGGTGGCGTAAACGGGTCAGGTGGTTATGTGCTGCTAAGCGATAATGGTTCCGGCGGATATAATATTACTCCGGCTGCTGTTAGCCCGGAAAGCCAGTATATCCAATCAGGCCAGGGTTTCTTTGTTCAATCCACCGGAGTTGCAGGAAGTATTACAATAAAGGAAAGCGATAAAATCGCCACAGCGGCAACCAATGTATTCAGGTCTTCAACTATAGCCAAGGGTCTTAGAACAACACTTCAGGTAATGGATAAAGGTGGTGAAACATCTGTAATCGATGAAACATTTACAGCTTATGGAGCTATTTTTTCTGATAATATTGACGCCTTTGACCCGGTTAAACTTCCTAACATGAATGAAAACCTGGCAACAGTTAGAAATGATCAAACACTTATGGTAGAAAGAAGACAATCGGTTATCGGGTCTGACACTATCTTCTTAAAGCTTTGGAATACAGAACAAAAGCAGTACATTTTGCAGTTTACTCCTGAAAATTTGAATTTAATATCGGTACAGTCTGCTGTGTTGCTTGATAATTATCTAAAGACCACTACGGCTATAAGTTTGAGTGATGTTACAACCATTAACATTAATATAGACGGTAATGTTGCTTCGGCAAATCCCCAACGTTTTATGGTAGTGCTGGGTGCAAAAAATTTCATTACAGAAAATACCACAACCATAAAAGGAACATTTAAACTTTCACCCAATCCTATAACCGGCAGAACCCTGAACATTCAGTTCATCAACCAGCCACAAGGAACCTATACCATTGAACTTACTAATAACGCCGGACAGAAAGTTTTTAAAGGCCAGTTACAATTTGCAGGCGGAAGTAATACAATGCCTTTGAACCTAAAAAGTACAATCGCAGGAGGCGTTTATCAACTGCACATAATTAACCAGGCCAGCCATATTAAAACACCCATTAAAGTAATCGTAAACTAAACCCAACACTCATCATTATAAAAGTAAAAGCAATCATCAGGGCGTTTCTTCTTGCAGGCAGCATTTTATTTTTCTCTTACGAAGGCATGTCCCAGGGTCCCGGTAATCCTGGTGGTCCGGGAGGCCCTTGACCCTGATACGAACGGCACAGGAGCACCGTTAGATCTTGGGCTGAGTATTTTTATTGCTGCCGGTGTTAGCTATGCCGTCAAAAAAAGAATGGATACTAAGAAAGGCCGGCCAGGCACTGACCAAATAAATGGCTAAGGCTTGACCAAATGCAAATTTTGGCTGCCACTTGCTTAATTATCCGGGAAACACGGGTAATTGGCAAGTGGTAATTTTTTATACTAAATTGAAAGAATTTTTACCAATGACGATGATCAGGCTGAAGCGCAAAGTATCAGAATGGATTGATGTTTCTTACTTTATGAGGTTCACAATACTGCTGTTAATATTTTACTATGGCAATCTCGTCTTTATAGCTATCATCGATCAAAAGGGACTGATCTATAGCCAGTTTTTAGATACCCATTTTAATTATATAAACTGGCTAAGAAATTCTTTTTTATATACATCTGATTTGCTTGCTAACACGCTAGGCCTTGATACTCACATCACCTTTCCGTTCCGGTTAACTTCATATAAAGGCGTGTATGTTGAAATTGTTTACGCTTGTTTGGGTATAAACTTCTTTTGTTTCTGGACCGCTTTTGTATGGTCTAACAAACCATCAACCCTTAAAAATCTTTACTGGTGGTTCGCAGGCATGCTTGGTATATGGTGTTTAAATTGCATCAGAATTGCCTTGTTACTTATTGCAATTGCAAATCAATGGCACTATGACCGGTTTATGGATCACCATTCACTATTTAACCTGGTTGCTTATTCATTAATCGCTGTATTTATCTTTTTTTATGTCAGGAGCCAAAAACAAGCAGATCTAAATGCAGTGGCGCAAAAAATAAGTTACCCGATTGATCGTTGATTTTTTTGTAATGATTTTCCACTCGGGTTCATAGTGCCAATATATTTTTTAAGCAGAAATCGGACTACATGCACCAAAATCCCCGCTGATATATAAGTAGACCAGTTTCCGGGAGCTGCATTATTTTGGGTATTTTTTTCAGTTCACCTCGGGTGTACAACCTAAATGAGTTTCCCCCCAACCATAAGTATATTTAAACCTGATCAATTGTTTTTTGGGTACGCAGGAGCCTGCAGGAAAATCTTTTGTTCCCTTCGGGAAGCGCGGTTGTAAACCCTAAAAGAAAGGAAGCATTGGGCAAACTTGCCGAGGTATTGAATGTAAATCCAAATATCAATGTAAATATTGAAGGACACACAGTTTCAATACCCATAAGAGGTAAATATGTTGATAATTGAAAACTAAGTACTGACAGGGCTAATGCCATCGTAAGAATATTAACGGATCCTTATAAAGTTGACGCTGCACGGGTTATATCGAGCGGACACAGCAAATACGATCCGGTCGATACCAACCTGACAACCCAGGGCCGTGCAAAAAACCGCCGCACCGAAATAATATTATAACCCAAGCTCGATGAGCTGATGCGTTTGATCCAGAATAGTGACGGTGATTCGTCCGGACAGTAAAATACGTGCCTTCGGCTTCGCTCAGGCACCGGTTAGAGGAATATGCTGAGTGTCGCCAAAGACTTCTTATGGACTTTCTGATTTGACATGCGGTACAAACTACAACTTCCGTGAAGTTGGATTTTGCGGTGATGGTATGAGCGTAAGCAACTACAGCACTACATACACTTTTACAACAATGGGCACAATATGTAACCCACCAAGCGATTTTAAAGCGGCCAAAGTTACCAGAACAAGTGCTCATATATCATGGAAATCTCATTCAGGTAAAGGCGCTGTGTTTACCCTTCAATGGAAGCTTGCCAATGCTTCTGCCTGGAATACGGTAACGGGTATTTCCAAAACTTCCTATGACCTTAGCGGTCTTACCCCTGGTAGGCTTTATCTATATTAGGTGTTAAAAGTTTGTGGCCTTAATAGTATCAGCGCCTACCCGGGTCCATTTACATTTACCACCACTGGCGAAAACATTGGGAGCATTGCTCAGAAAAATGGCCTTGCTTCTAAAACAATGGAGACTACCCATAGGGATGTTAACCTTACGATCATTCCTAACCCGGTAACAGGAGTGAACACAATTGTTAGTTATCGCTTAATTGATGAAGGAAAAGTAAGTATAAGGGTGGTTGATCTGCATGGTCATTCCCTTGAAACGATTGATTTGGGATATATGAATCCAGGTGATCACATGTATCATTTAAACCAAATGAGCAGGCTTGCAAACGGCTATTACATTGTTGTTCTTGAACAAAACAATTACGTGATTGCCCGTAAACAATTTATCATTGGCAGACACTAGTTAAGGTTTGTTTGCAAATAGAGGCTGCCTCAAAATTATTGATGCAGCCTATTTTATTTCTGATCCCTATTGGAGATTTGAAGTCATTTAAACGATTGGTAAAGCCACTTTTTAATATTGACAAAGCTTTTTATTTATAGCTATTTGCCGTTGGATATCATCTTCAATTTTCCTTCACACTAAACCTCAAAAGAATTTACCTGCTGGCTTTCTACCAAAAACGCATTTAGGCTTCTGAACTTTTCATCTGTTGTCTTAATGATATAGATGGCCGTAAGCATTTGATTGTTCTTGTACAATTTTCCAAGTTTAAATTTAACCTGCTGCTTCGCTAAATCCTTTTCAAGATTTTCAATGGTATACTTGTTGGAATAGAAGGTTATTTTATAATTGCGTCTTACCTCGAACCTGGATAATTTTTTTTCGATCAGGGGCAGAAATAATAAATTAATTAATACAAAAATAAGCGTGCTACCTGCTACCCAATAATTGCCAAAACCAATGGCCATTCCTATTGCTGCGGCAACCCAAATGGTAGCGGCAGTTGTAATTCCTTTTAAATTGGTGCCCTCCCTAAAAATTACTCCACCCCCTACAAAACCTACACCGGTTACTATATTGGATGCTATGCGATCGTAGGTGCTATTTTGGAGTGAAGTGCTTAAGATTGTGAAGATGGTAGAGCCAACAGTTATAAGGATCAACGTTCGCAGGCCGGCAGGTTTGCTATGCGATTCTCTTTCGAAACCAAGCATAGCACCGGCTACAAAGGAGCCAAGAATTTTTAGAAGATCTTCTACAGGTAAAGCCATTACTAAAGATACAAAATGATATTTTGGCAAACACCTGGCATATAAGGAAGGTGCATTACAAATTGTAGCATCAGTGATTCGTAAAAAGTGCATAAAAAACGCTGCATTAAAAAGATACAGTATAAGGGAGTGACACCCGTCCGAATGGCTGGCCGGTCGGGCAACCGGAATTACACAAAGTAACTTCTGCCAGCAACCAAAAAATAGCGACCATTTGGAATGCACCCGATGAGGATAAGGCTTTTTAAAGAGTACTGTGTTTATCGCAAAAAGACTTCTATGCCCTTAACTAATATTAACAGAAAAGTTAGTGCCTTACATAGAAAGCATTTTAATGATCCGAGAGTTCAAATTCAGCATGCATAGCTGGAATTTCAACCTTCCAACCTTTGCGCGACAAGCGTTTACCAAAATCTATTTGTACATCATATTCACCATGAACCAGGAATAGCTTTTTTACCAGGCTCAAATCCTGGCAATTTAAAAACATGATAAGGTCGTCGTAATCGCCATGGGCACTCATACTTTTAACCTGTCCTATTTCTGCTACCACATTAAATTCATCTCCATAGATATTTACCCTTGGCACCCCGGCTACCAATTTGCCGGCAAGCGATGAGGAGGAAGCATACCCTACCAGTAAAATGGTATTTTTTGCCTCTGAGATGTTGTTACGAATGTGGTGCTTTACCCTGCCGGCGTCGGCCATACCGCTTGCACTTATAATTACACAAGGATTAGGATCAAAATTAATTGCCTTGCTGTCCTCTACTGATTCTACATACTGAAGTCCTTTAAAGTTGAACACATCAGTATCGTGTTTCATTACCTCGCGAAGTACCTCATTAAAATTCTCGGGATGGTTTCTTACCACCTCCGTTGCTTCAAGGCTCAGGGGACTGTCAACATAATATTTTACAGGTGGAAGTCTCTGTTGATTTTCAAGTTCGTTTAGCGCTATCAAAATTTCCTGGGTGCGGCCCACACTAAATGCCGGCATAATTAAGTTGCCTTTTTTTACCATGCAGGTTTTCTCAATCCAGCTGAAAAGTGAATCGGTAATAGGATGGGCATCGTCGTGTAACTTATTGCCATAGGTACTTTCGCATACAATATAATCTGCCTGTGGAAATGCAGCTGGCGACTTTAGTATAGCATCGTTATAACGGCCGACATCACCACTAAAAGACAAAGCAGTTATCTTTCCATTCTCCTTAATTCTAAGGCTTACGGCAGCGCTTCCAATAATATGCCCGGCATCAGTAAATAAAACCTCTACATCTTCATCTATGCTAAACCACTCATTGTAGGGTCTAACCTCAAACTGCTTTAACGACTGCAATGCATTCTCCACCGTATACATAGGCTCGAATAAAGGAAGGTGTCGTTTTATTCTTTTGCGGTTGATATACTTGGTATCGTCGCGTTGAATAATAGCACTATCCTCCAATAGAATTGCACACAAATCACGGGTGGCAGGCGTTGCAAAAATCTTTCCGGTAAACCCCTCCTTTACTAATTTTGGTATAAGGCCCGAATGATCGATATGAGCATGAGAAAGTACGAGGTAATTGACTGCTGCAGGGTCAAAACCAAAGCTGCGGTTCAACTCGTCGGTCTTTTGTCCCATGCCCTGGAATAAACCGCAATCCAGCAAAACTTTTCGCCCATTATCTAGGGAGATTAAATGTTTTGAACCGGTTACTGTCTGCGCCGCACCATGAAAAGAAATATTCATTAGTAATTGTTTAAATTTTTTTTGAGCCGGGCAATGGTAATTCTATTAAGCTTTTCTTGCCACTGTGTAGCAGTTTGCCCTGAGTTTATCGAAGGGTCGCACTCTTGTACAGTTTCAAAAAATCATCACCGTCATTCCCATCACCATCAAGCATTTGAAACATCCTTTCGCCTTGCTTTAAAACTCCAGGTAAAACTAAACTCAGCTACTACTTCATTTTGTTCGTTAGTACCTGTTGTTTTGCAATCCACCGTAACACTTTCACCGGTGGCAATAGCCTGTTCTACGGCTTCATTAATCTTGTCGCCATCCTTACAACTAAACATTATTTTACCAACAGCCTTTTTGTAATAAGCTCCTTCGTTTTTTACTACCAACAAGCTAACCGCCGGTGTTCGCTTATACAGGGCGCCCATGCAAAGTATACCCGTACTAACTTCCGACGGCATAGAAAGTACCGCTACATAAATTGAGCGAAAAGGATTTTTATTAAACCATTTGTACCGAACACTTATGATTGCTTCCTGCTCCGTAAGTTTCTCAATTTTTAAACCGGCAAACCAGGCTGAAGGCAATTGGGTTAACATGAAAATTTTAAACTTCAATGGGTTTGCCAACCGGTTTATAAATTCTTTGTAGTGCGGATTTGCCATAATTATATAAATGGAACAAGCTGTAATTAAACCAACAAATTACGTTTTTACCTGCTCAATCATAAGATTGGAACAACAAACAATTTTTAATTAGACATATCATTTGGCGAGATGAAGTAAGGAAGATCAATTGAAGTTTTGGGGATTAGGAGTCTTCGGTCCTATTACTCAAGCATAGCCATTACCAACTCATCCCACTCTTTGCTTAATGTATTGTCAGGTCTCTTTTTACCGGCCCTTCTGTACCAATAATCTGCATTAAAACTATCCCCTTCTTTTCTATGCAGGTACGCATGTATCCACTCTGCATGCTTACTCTCAACATCCTGTATTGTACTATGCGATTGGTTCCAATCCCCTTTAGCATCATACCAAAGAGCAAGAAGGTAGACTGAAATATTTCCAGGAGGTAACTTACTTGCAAGGCTTGCTTTAAAACTTTGTATATCCATAGCATAAAATTAGCAAACAGATTTATTACACTCGCAGGAACCGGAATAAAAGTGCATAGTCTCTTTTGCTTTTAATTAACAGCATAGCAATAAACCGGTTTAAACTTTACAAATAATGGAGGGTCTATGAATGCACATTAAAACATTAAATATGAAAAAAATATTTGTAACAATACTGGCGCTAACTCTAACTGCCAGTGTGTTTGCTCAATCAGAAAACGCAAAAAACAACAAATCAAACAAAGAGTGGAAGCAGCACAACAAAGGTGACAGGAAAGACATGATGAAGGACCTGAATCTAACTGAAAGCCAGCGCACACAAATGAAGTCGGCTAATGATAATTTCAGAAGCCAGATGCAAAGTCTTAAGAACGATAAAACTCTTACAGCAGAACAAATGAAACAACGCCGCCAGGATCTTGCGCAGGAACATAAATCCAAAATAGAAAGCTTGCTTACCAACGACCAGAAAAAAATATGGAAGGATAAACGTGGTGAAATGCGGGAAGACAGGAAAGAGGAAGGTGGTAAAGGCAAAAGAAACGGAAAGACAGAACACAAAATGGGCAGACATCATAAATCAGGGGACGTAACTAAAAATTTAAATCTTTCACCTGATCAGCAAACACAGGTTGCTACAATAAATCAGAAGTTTAAAACAAGTGCGCATGACATACGTTCCAATTCTTCACTTACCCAGGAGCAAAAGAAAGAACAACTTAAAGGATTGCACAAAGACCACAAACAATCAATTGAATCGTTGTTAACCAGCGATCAAAAGAAGCAACTGAAAGAAACTATGAAAAACAACAGGCATAACAATCCTGAGAAGACCACCCGATAATATTTAAAATCTATGAAAAACACGGCAGGCTCAGTAGGGCCTGCTTTTTTTTGCCAAAAAAGGTACCTTTCCAGTTCCATCTATAAAAATGTGGGTTGATATAGCAGGCAGATTCGAAGCAGAACTTTTAAGAAGACTGGTTGTAGTATCTATTTATTTAAAACAAATATCAAAATGAAAAAAATATTTTATGCAGGTGTAATTTTAGGAAACCTACTGATAGTGGGTTGTAAAAACACTGCTGCCCCCGAAAGCAGTAAGGACACTGCTGCTGTTACTTTAAATATTAAGGAGGAAGCTGTAATCTACTCCGCAGACAATGTAGACATGAAGGGATATGTTACTTATGATGCAAATAAAGAAGGAAAAAGACCTGCAGTTTTAATTGTGCACGAGTGGTGGGGCTTGGGCACCTACACAAGAAACCGAGCTAAACAGTTGGCCGATCTTGGTTATATAGCCATGGCAGTTGATATGTATGGCGAAGGTAAAGTTGCTAATGATCCCAAAGAGGCGCAAGCCCTGGCAACACCATTTTACCAAGACCCCCTTTTAACAAAAACGAGATTGGATGCAGCCATACAAAAATTAAAATCTTATCCGCAAACCGACACCACAAACATGGCTGCCATTGGGTATTGTTATGGTGGTTTTGTTGTATTGAACGCTGCTAAACTGGGAGCTGATTTAAAAGGTGTGGTAAGCTTTCATGGCAATCTATCAGGTGTTCCGCCCAACAAAGATTTATTAAAAGCAGCAATATTGGTTTGCCATGGTGAAGCTGACAAATTTGTACCAGAAGCTGAAGTAGCCGCCTTTAAGAAAGGCATGGATTCAATTGGAGCGAATTATACTTTTAAAACTTATGCTAATGCAACACATGCTTTTACAAACCCCGAAGCTACTGCTACAGGTAAAAAATTTAGTATGCCCATTGAGTATAATGCTGCAGCCGACAGTGCATCGTGGAATGATATGAAAGTGTTTTTTGGAAAGATTTTTACATCAAATAAATAATAGCTCTTGCAGATTTCTGAAAGCTGCTTTCCACCATGGAGGGCAGCTTTTTTTTAGAACTTGCGAGGGCTTTGACGGGCACCCTGACCGTTTCCATTACGCGAAGCAACAGTGCCAAAATTGCGCAGGTTATAGCTAAACGTTAGCATAAAATATTGCTGTAGAACCTGGTTCCTGACATCTTCAATATAGGTTTCTGTTACATTGCGGTTGATGCTTCGGTTTTGTTTTAAAAGGTCGAAGACACTAAGTTTTAATTCGCCTTTTTTACTCTTTAAAAACTTTTTTCCTGCACTCATATTCCATAAAAAATAACTTTGGTTGTAGCCTGCAGTTAAGCCATTATACACCTGGTTGTTTAGGTCGTTCTGAAAAAACCAACCCTTTTTAGATAACAGGTTGAACTGTATTGATCCTACACCAGAGAAGTAATTATTATCGAGTTGCGGTTGAATTTCGTTGGTTACTTTATTAAAATTGGCCGAGTATGAAAGTGTAAAATCCACGTACTGGCTTACATTACTTGCAACCACAGCTCCCACTGAATAAGTGAAATTTTTGCTCACGTTATTCTGGTTGTTAATTACTCCCGGAAGTTTATTATACGATACCCCACCGTTCATGTTAAGGTTAGACTTAATAAACTTAACCGGAATGGCAAAATTTACAAATGAACGTATGCTGGTATAACCATCCAGGTTTATAGGTTTGGTAAGTTGTTGTCCTGATTTTAGAACAAGGGTATTACTTAATGCAGAATCTCTAAAAGGTACAAACGTGGCATTTGTTATATAATTAGATGCAGTTTGTAGAAATACATTGCCTGATAATAACATACCTTTTTTGGTGTTGGTGAATGTGTATCGGGTGCTTATTATTTGCGCTTGCTGTTGTTTCAATTGGGGATTACCTGCTGTTACAAAAGGCAGGTTGGTAAAGTCGTAAACATCCTGAAGTTGAGTAACAGAAGGTAAATTGGTAATCATACGATACATGATACGTATGTTGCTTTTATCATTAATTTTTAACCGCAGCATAGCATTTGGCAAAATGTTATTGAATGATTGATCCACTTTAATTGGTCGAGGAAATTCTCGGTCGCTATTAAGAGCCGATCGCTGGTAGTTTGCCCCGAAGTTTAATTGGTTATCCCGGTTTCCATAACGGTAAGTCAGCCCCGCATTTTGAGTGGTTGTTGTATTATTAAACTTGCTACTTAATGTTGGATCAAAAACAGAATATTTATTTGCATTTAAATCGTACTGATATGCTTCCTGGTCGGCCTTGCTGCTTGAGTAACCGGGATTGTAACTAAACTGGAGTTGTGAGGCTTTGGAAACCGGCTCGGTATAAATCAGGTTAGCCGAAAGATTATAGCCGTTGTTTGATTGATCAGTAAACCTTCTTGAAGTACTGTCATAATAACTGGAAGCCCTAAATGTTGTATCGAACAAATTAGTATAAACCTCTCCGCTTCGTGTATTGGAGGAAGTGTTGAGATTAATGGAAAAAGTGCGGCCTCTTTTCTTAAAAGAATGTCGGTATAAAATGGAATTGTTGAGGTTGTTGCCCGAACGATCGCTTGCATTAATGTTTTTAGTGCGGCTCTTTAGCGCCATAGTCGTAGCATCCATAAAACTGGTTTCTACGCTACGGTTACTGGTATTTTGCTGTATGCTGGCACTTGGAGTAATAATAAGTTGGTTGGCCGAATCAATGCGATATTCAAACCTTAAGTTTATACGGTGATTGGTATTGTTACTACCAGAAAGTGTGTTTTGGTTATAGCTTGGAATACCTTTTAAAAAATACTGGCGGTTTACAAATTCGTCGGTATTGTTGTTAGTATTGTTATAAAAATAGCTACCGGTAACAATCATTTTTTTACCCCAGTTATCTGTATAGTTAATGCCTGCCGCATTGGTTTTATTAATTCCATTTTGTTGGCCTACTAAAAAATTGGATGTATTGCCTCCACCTCCAAAATTTCCACCACCACCCCTGCCCCCACCGCCCCTTGCATTACCACCCCTTCCCCCACCCCCTGTACTGGTTACACCCAACAGGTCTTGGGCAGAAAAATTTTGCTGGTTGATATTATTAAAATTACCCACGAACGATATCTTTCTACTTTCTTTTAGTAAGGTTGAATTTCCACCTGTTGTATATCTTCCATCGGTTCCTACGCCGGCATATACCCTACCAAACTGGCCATTACGCATGTTAGCTTTGGTTACTATGTTTAATCCTTTTGTAGTGTTGCCATCATCAACTCCCGTAAACTGTGCCTGGTCACTTAACCTGTCAAAAATCTGGATTTTATCTACTATTTCAGCAGGCAGGTTTCTTAATGCTGCTGTGGCATCATCTCCAAATAATTCGCGGCCATCAATGGTAACTTTCTGCACATTTTCGCCCTGTGCTTTTACAACACCATTTTCTATGGTAATACCCGGCATTTTCTTAGCCAGGTCTTCAATAGTAGCATCGGGGTTTACTTTAAACTGGTTGGCATTTAATTGCAGGGTATCTGCTTTTTGCGATACGGGAGATACATTGGTAGTAACCGTTACTCCCTCCAATATTTTCGACACTCGTTGCAGCTCAATATCGCCTAACAAATTATCAGCATTGTTTACAACAACCTGTTTGGTAAGCATGGCATAATTTAAGGCC
This sequence comes from Chitinophagales bacterium, assembly GCA_038211085.1. Classification (GTDB taxonomy): domain Bacteria; phylum Bacteroidota; class Bacteroidia; order Chitinophagales; family Chitinophagaceae; genus Segetibacter. The sequence goes on from JBBQVY010000139.1 coordinate 12,446, forward strand.
GTTACTTTCAACATAAAGCTGTCATTAACTACACCTGTAAATTCAAAATTGCCGCTGGTATCAGTAACCGTATTCAGCACGTTAGTTGAATCTTTTAAACGTTGCAACGATACTGTGGACAGTGAAACTCCCCGTTTTGTTTGTGAATTTTTAATGGTTCCCTTTACTGAAAATCCCTGTGAGAAAACTGCTAATGAAGAAAAAATCCCGAGACAGAAAAGTAAATTTTTGATAGACATACAACTGACTTAAAACTAATTGAAAACCAAAACTATGGCTTAAGAATACCAATCATTTTGCTTTTAGGTTAATGCAATGATTATTTCGGTGACATAAATTTGAAACGAATGATTGGTGGATTAAAGAACTTAATACAGCAAAATCTACAAGATGCCACGACCGGTTAACATGAGTTGTTCTAATAGCGGGGTGGGAAGCTATCTGCTTTGGCGACCGGTTGGATGTTGGGCTATAGCTCTGGG
>JBBQVY010000140.1:0-12836 GCA_038211085.1 Chitinophagales bacterium
GCACAGGAAAGGTTGGGGATAAATGCAGACCTGGTTACTTATGGAAAAGTAATTGGTGCAGGTATGCCGGTAGGCGCCTTTGGTGGAAAAAGAGAGATCATGCAGCACATCTCTCCACTGGGCAATGTTTACCAGGCTGGCACGTTAAGCGGCAACCCAATAGCCATGATTGCTGGCTATACTTTGTTAACCGAGTTAAAAGCAAACCCATCACTGTATACTGAATTGGAAGAAAAAACTATATACCTGCGGGATGGCCTGGACAAGGTATTGAAAGAATGGGGCGAGCCCTATGTCATTAACCAGTTTGGCTCTATGATCAGCGTTCATTTTAGTGAGCAACCCGTGATTGATTTTGCATCTGCAGCAGCAGCCAACAACGAGCGGTTCAAACAATTTTTTCATGCCATGCTAAATAGAAATGTATACCTACCTCCATCTGCTTTTGAGAGTTATTTTTTAAATAATGCGCTCACTTACGACGATCTCGATTATACCATCAATGCGGCTAAGGAAAGCTTACAGGAGATACTATAAAATATGAAAATGTTACCGATTTGGTAGCATTTTTTGTATCTTTAATTATGCGGGTCATTTCCGTGAAGACAATCAAATTATTTTCCCAAAGAAATAAAACGGCTTTACAGCCGCTATTATCATGGTATCAGGAGATACGGAAGGCTGCATGGTCAAACCATAATGAGCTGAAAGCTCAATTTTCAAACGCATCCATAATTACTAATAAAAGAGTGTTCTTTAATATCCATGGAAATTATTACAGGTTGATCGTAGATATTGAATACCGTTTAGGTATTGTGTTTGTTGTTTGGATTGGTTCCCACAAAGACTATGATCGAATTGATTCTAAAACTGTTACTTATGTTAAAGCCAATTAAAAGCGAGATGGACTATGAAATTGCACTTGAAAGGATTTTCAATTTAATGCAACTTGAGTTAAAAATTGGCTCTTCGGAGGCTGACGAATTGGAAGTACTTTCTATTTTAGTAGAAGCTTATGAAAAAAAGAATTATACCCTTCCATCTCCAAATCCGATTGAAGCAATTAAATTTAGAATGGATCAATCTGGCATAAGCACAGCTGAAATAACCAAAATTTTAGGTGGGAGAAGCCGAAAATCAGAAATTTTTTCCGGGAAAAGGAAGCTGAGTATTAGTATGATCCGATCCTTACATAAACAACTCCAAATACCAGCTGAAAGCCTGATCAATGAATACTAAGAAAATTAATTTTCTTTTTAGAAAATAAATGAAGGATCAATTGTTGACCGTAATGGAAGAATATGTTTTTGATGTCTGCGGACTCAACAATTCGCATGGCTTAAGCCCTGTATGCTTTTTAAAAGCAGTAGAAAAGTGAGAGATAGATGAGTATCCAAGTAAGGCTGAAACATCGGTAACACTCAAACCTTTTTCGTACAACAAATACTTGGCGTGTTCCATTCTTTGTTGCTGGTAAAAATCGAAAATGGTCGTACCGAATATCTCTTTAAAACCCTTTTTCAGGTAACACTCATTAATAGCCACCTTGCGGCTCAATTCTTTAATGGTGATGGGATCGCCAATGTGCTTCAATAATATTTCACGGGCATTTAAAATCTTTTCACGGTCCAGATCATTGGCCAAAAACTTGCACGAAAATCCTTCCTCTTTTTCATCAACCAAACATTCAAGGCTGTACAAAAGCAATTCATGAATTTTAGCGTTTACGAAAATGTTTTCGAGGCTGCCTGAATAGCTGTGATTTAACAGGGAATCCAATACATTCCGTTTGCGACCACAGACCGGAAAAGTTTTGGTAAAAGATGAAGGATGTTTAAATGCGATTACTTCATCTTTACGATTACTCAATTTTACATTGTGCGTAAACTGGGTAAGGAAAGTGGAAGTGAAATGAAAAGTATAGACATCAACAGTTTGCAACGTACCAGCGCAATTATTGGTAGGCAATTGGTTGCAGCGGGCACAGCTTTTTTCTTCACAATACCTGTTGCCGATATTACAGTATCTTAATTCCAGGTAATTTTTTTCTGGTCGGTTGGTGTGAAAATGATACACCATCATCCCCATATCGTCTGCAGTTAAATTGTGCTGGGCATAATAGCGCTTTATAGAATATTGAATGGAGCCGGGAATGTGCTGTTCTTTATGATACAACAAATCCATGGAGGGATCTACCATTTCCTGGCTGGCTATTTTTAATATGTCAAGGGGCTTTAGCACAATGAGGCAAATCTAATGTATACACATTGATTATTAGTGATTGATGAGCTTATCGCCAAAATTTTACAAATTCATTACTTAATCAGGCCTCAACTCTTTCAAAATCAACCTTCTTTATCTGGGTAAAAACGTTGCGTTTTAAGACTGTTTAACCCTTTAATTTCCTTACTTTTGCGCACCTGCAAAAATCAATCAAATCGCAGGTAAATCAAGCATTTATGAGTGAAGAAATCGTAAACGATGCGGCCGCCCAAAATAAAAATTACGGTGCCGATAGCATACAGGTTTTAGAAGGATTGGAAGCTGTTCGTAAAAGACCCGCCATGTATATTGGCGATGTAGGGGTTAAAGGTTTGCATCATCTTGTATATGAAGTAGTTGATAACAGTATTGATGAGGCGTTGGCAGGCTATTGCAAAAATATCAATGTAATTATTCACGAGGACAACTCCATAAGCGTAAGCGATGATGGCCGGGGTATACCTACAGCTATACATACAAAGGAAAACCGCAGTGCACTTGAAGTTGTAATGACCGTGCTTCACGCAGGGGGAAAGTTTGATAAAAATACTTACAAGGTGAGTGGTGGTTTGCATGGGGTGGGTGTAAGTTGCGTAAATGCCCTGAGTACAACGCTTCATGTAACTGTTCACCGCGAGGGCAAAATATTTGAACAGGAGTACCACTGTGGTGCACCTGCATACCCGGTTAGAGAAATTGGCACCTCCGAAACTACTGGTACCACCGTTCGTTTCTGGCCCGATTACAGCATTTTTATTGTGTCAGAATACAATAAAGAGATTTTGGAAGCCCGTTTGCGTGAGCTTAGTTATCTGAACAGAAAGATCAGCATCAACATAACAGATCTACGCGATATTGATGAGGCCGGTAAACCCTACACCAAAAATTTTTACAGCGAAGGTGGTATTGTAGAATTTGTTGAGATGCTGGATAAAAACGGTCATAGAACTCCGTTAATTCCTACGACGTTATTTGTTGAAGGTCATGACCCCATAAGCAATGTAGCTGTAGAGGTTGCCATGACCTACAACGACGACTTCAAAGAACACATCTTCTCCTACGTAAATAACATTAATACCATTGAAGGTGGTACCCACGTAACCGGCTTTCGCCAGGCATTAACCCGTGTGTTTAAAACATATGGCGATAAAAATGGCTTGTTCGAAAGAGCAAAGGTGGTAGTTGAGGGTGATGATTTTAGAGAAGGTTTAAGTGCTATTATCTCCGTTAAAGTTCCCGAACCTCAATTTGAGGGACAAACCAAAACCAAACTGGGTAATAACGAGGTAAGCGGTATTGTACAAACAACCGTAGCACGTGCGCTTGAAATTTATCTGGAAGAAAATCCACGCGAAGCCAAGAATGTTATCTCTAAGATAGTGCTGGCAGCACAGGCACGTGTGGCAGCTAAAAAGGCCCGCGAAATGGTACAGCGTAAAACTGTACTTAGTGGTGGTGGCTTACCCGGTAAACTGGCTGATTGCTCAGAGCGTGACCCTACCAAAACCGAGTTATACCTTGTAGAGGGTGACTCAGCAGGTGGTACAGCCAAGCAGGGAAGGGAAAGAAGTTTCCAGGCTATTTTACCACTCAGGGGTAAAATACTGAATGTGGAAAAAGCCATGGAGCACAAGATTTATGAGAATGAGGAAATCAGGAATATGTACACCGCCCTGGGAGTAACAGTAGGCACTCCCGAAGACCCTAAGCAACTGAACCTGGCAAAACTTCGCTATCATAAATTAATCATTATGACCGATGCCGATGTGGATGGTAGCCACATTGCAACTTTGATACTTACTTTCATTTTCAGGTACATGCGTGAATTGGTTGAGGCGGGTTATGTATACATAGCCCAGCCACCTTTATACCTGGTAAAAAAAGGTAAAGAGCAGGAATATGCTTACAGTGAGGAGCAGCGTAGAATGTGGGTTGAAAAATTGGGAGGAGGTAACGATGCCAGTGTAACCATACAACGTTACAAAGGTTTGGGCGAAATGAACAGTGAGCAATTATGGGAGACCACAATGGACCCTTCACGCCGGACTTTGAAGAAGGTAACCATCGAAAGCCTTGCTACTGCCGACCAGGTATTTAGTATGCTTATGGGCGATGAGGTTCCGCCACGCCGGGCTTTTATTGAGAGCCATGCACGCTATGCAAAAATTGATGTATAGGTTTATAGTCGCGCTACCTTTTACGTAGTTGAAGTTTTCAAGATTTGCATATAAATACTTGTTTCTCAAAAAAAATGTAGATTGTGACGCTTAAGAATAATTTGTATTTCTAATCTTTTAAATAAAACACAATGGATACTTCAAAAATGATCAAAGCATATTGTCTTAAAACCAAAGAGAAAAATGTGCCCATGCACGATGCTGTGATCTCCAAAACTGCTAAAGGTGGTTATATGGCTGGCGGTAACGATGGCAAGGGAAACAAGATGGCAGCCATCATGAGCGAAGCCAAAGCAATGCAAGCAATTGCTGATGGTGTAGCTACAAAAGGATTCTAAACATACCTAAGAATACTACAAACTGATACCCTGCCCTTTGGTGGGGTATTTGTTTTTGAGGTAACAGGGCTTGTATCCGTTACAATCAATTTCCCGGACTGTGTTTTATTGGCACCTTATATTTTAAAATGTACGTGTATGACACAACAAAAACAAGAGGTTTGGTTGAGTGGCCCCATTTGCGGTATTCCATCGTTAATACAACCTGTAGCGCATGCTTTATTACAAGCCAGGGAAGAGATTGAAGATTTGATGAAAGATTTTAAAGACGGGGACCTGTGGCCAAAACCTGCAGGATTGGCTTCAGTAGCTTTTCATTTGCAGCACATGCGTGGTGTGCTCGACCGGTTGTTTACCTATGCCAGGGCACAACAACTAAACAGCGCCCAATTGGCTGAGCTTGCAGCAGAAGGAACCTTTAATAAGACCCTTACTACACAACAATTGGTAACCGCATTTATTGAACAGGTAAGCAGTTCAATAAACGAATTAATGCTGGTAAACGAAGCGCAGCTATTGCAAACAAGGGGTGTTGGCAGGGCTAACATTCCATCGACCATGCTGGGATTGTATGTGCATGCGGCAGAGCATACCATGCGGCACCTGGGGCAGTTACTGGTTACAGTTAAAGTTGTTGAGCAAAAAATGTAAATGAATAGTATGGTTTTTTCTAACCTGCAAATTGAACAGGCATTAGGTATCGTCGTGAAGTCAGGCGATTTACTTTACCAACCTGATGGAAAAAGGATACTTATACAATTTTCCTTCACTCGCCTTGATGGTGGCTATTACAACCAGTACCACTGAAAAAATTCCTACCAGCCAAACGATTAAAAGCCCAACAATAGAAATTACCAGCAGGATGCAAACTATAACTACGGTTATTTGAAAGTTGAGCGACTCCTTTGCATGATATGCAATAAAAGCTGACTCATCTTTCTTAAGAAGCCATATGATTAGAGGTGCCAATATAGGTGCAATAAAAGTTAGCACATGGCATAACAGGGCCAATGTTTTTTCATCGCTTGTTGGTGCCAGTTCTGGCTGCGTATCGGTACCGAGGTAAGTTTGCTGTTCCATTGCTTAAAGGTTTTTGTAAGTAAAATAAGCTAATCATGCGGTTTTTCATAATATGGTGTTGGTATGATTGATGGTTTTTTTAGCCAAAATACATTGTAATAACTCCTAACTTTAAGGCATGACCATTCGCATAGCATTACGTTTTGAAGGCTCGAAGGGCGAGAAGATTTTGCACGCTTTGTTTAGTAGTGGTTGTAGTTATTCATGCATTTCAAAAGCTAGCATAAAAGAACTGGGAGAGGTAATAAAGCTACAAACGCCAATACAATTAGCAACCGCTACCGTTGCAACTTTTATGGAAATTACCCATCGGACAACCCTGGATTTCTATCATGAAGAGGTACGCCTTTCAGATGAATTTTTAGTAGTGCCCGGCTTAAGTGAAGAAGTAATTATCGGGGCTTCTACCATGCAAAAGTGGCGGCTCAAATTAGATTTTGAGCACGATAAAGTAATTGTTGATCCTTCGGTTGCCAAGCTAATTTTAATCAACCTTATAAAACGAGATTAAGGTCTGTTGCCACAAATTCTTTTGTTGAAAGTAGAGTCCCCGCAAGCCTGACGGGGGAACCGCAAGCAAAGCATCATTAAAAACAAATGCCCGGTTTCATAAAATTCTTATTTATACCGTAACGGTACTACTTTCCCTTGCAACTTCTTTATGCATGCGGCTGAGAAACCGATGCATCTCATCCATTGATTTTACCTCGGCTACAATAAGCAGAAATAATTTACCTACCTGTTTAAGCTTTGCCTTATTGGTTCCGGTTTGGATGAAGCTCATAATATTCGTAAACATGTACGATTCAAAGTAAGGCGAATCGGGGCGGTTGATGAAATAGCAGCGAAGTGTATTGTCTTTTAAAGTCATTTTTTCGAAACCAAACTGAACACCCAACTTGCGGCATTCCACCGTAGTAAAAAGGTCTTCTACAGGCTTGGGTATGGGGCCAAACCTGTCTAGCATTTCTACTTTAAACTCCTGCAGCTCGGTATCATCTTCGCAGTTATCGAGGCGGGTGTAAAGCGATAAACGCTCGGTTACACTATCAACGTAAGCATCAGGAATAAGAATTTCGAGGTCGGTATCTATGGTGCAGTCGGTAACAAAATCGTCCTGCTTTTGTATTTCATCTTTAAACAATTCTTTAAAGTCACTACGCTTTAATTCGCGTATGGCTTCATTTAAAATCTTCTGGTACATCTCAAAACCTATCTCGGCCATAAAACCACTTTGCTCGCCACCCAGCATGTTACCGGCGCCTCGTATGTCAAGATCACGCATGGCTATCTGAAAGCCGCTGCCCAACTCGCTATGCTGCTCCAAAGTTTGTAAACGCTTACGGCTGTCGCCGGGAAGACTGCTTAATGGCGGAGCCAACAAGTAACAAAAAGCCTTGCGGTTGCTGCGGCCCACACGCCCACGTAACTGGTGCAAATCGCTTAACCCAAAGTGGTGCGCATTGTTGATGATGATGGTATTTACGTTGGGAATGTCTACACCGCTTTCAACTATGTTTGTACATACCAGCACATCGTATTTGCGATCTATAAAGTCAAGTATACGTTCCTCCAACTCGTGCCCTTCCAATTGTCCGTGAGCAAAGCCAATGCTTAGGTCGGGACATTTGCCTTGTATCATTGCTGCCATTTCGCCCAGGCCATGTACACGGTTATGTATAAAGAACACCTGCCCTCCCCTTTCGGTCTCGTAATAAATAGCATCGCGAATAGCATCGGCGCTAAAGGTTTGCACTTCGGTTTGTATGGGTTGGCGGTTAGGCGGCGGTGTGTTGATGATGCTCAAATCTCGTGCACCCATTAAGCTAAATTGCAGGGTACGTGGTATGGGTGTTGCGGTTAAAGTAAGGCTGTCAACATTTGTTTTTAGTGTCTTCAGTTTTTCTTTTGCACCCACACCAAATTTCTGCTCTTCGTCAATAATCATAATGCCGAGGTCTTTAAATTTTACCTCTTTACCCAATAAAGAATGGGTACCTATGACGATGTCAATTTTACCTTCTTCCAGTCTTTTATAAACGTCCTTCTTTTCTTTTGCCGACCTGAAACGATTGACATAATCAACTGTAACGGGAAAATCTTTTAGCCTGTCAGTAAAGGTTTTATAGTGTTGAAAAGCAAGGATGGTAGTGGGTACAAGTATGGCGGCCTGCTTTCCATCGATACAGGTTTTAAAAGCTGCACGTATGGCAACCTCTGTTTTGCCAAAGCCCACATCGCCACACACCAGGCGGTCCATAGGGCTCGCGCTTTCCATGTCTCTTTTCACATCTTCGGTTGCCTTGCTTTGGTCGGGAGTGTCTTCGTAAATAAAGCTGGCCTCCAGCTCGGTTTGCATATAAGTATCGGGGGTGTGGGCAAAGCCTTTCTGTGCTTTTCTTTCTGCGTATAATTGAATGAGGTCAAAAGCTATTTCTTTAACCTTCGTCTTAGTCTTTTCCTTCAGCTTATACCAGGCATCGCTGCCTATCTTATTAATCTTGGGTACGGTGCCTTCTTTGCCGGTAAACTTGCTTATTTTATGGAGCGAGTTGATGTTGACATACAGAATGTCACTGTCCTTATAAATAATGCGCACAGCCTCTTGCCAGCGGCCATTCACTTCCAGCTTTTGCAAGCCGCTGTAAGTACCAACCCCGTGATCAATATGTGTTACATAATCACCCGGCTGTAACTCACGCAGTGTACGCAACGTAAGGGCTTTATTTTTATTGTAAGCTTGTTTAACCTTGTATTTATGATAACGTTGAAATACCTGGTGATCAGTATAGCAAACCACTTTTACATCTTCATCAATAAAGCCACGATGTATGGCTGTGCCTATTGGTGTAAAATGTATCTCAGCTCGCAGGTCCTCAAAAATGCTATGCAGCCTTTCTAATTGCTTGGGGTTGTCGGCAAAAATGTAGAGCTCAAACCCTTTCTCCTCCCAGCTTTTAAGGTCTTTAATCAGCAGATCGAACTGGCGGTTGAACGAGGGTTGCTCCCTGGTATTAAAATCAACCACGGAAGATTCAGCTTCAATTTGCTTTGACTTGATGGTTGTTGCATCTGTATCGGCTCTGCCCTCTTCAAAAGATAAAGAAAGGGTTGCTGAATTGCCTGAAGGCGAAGCATCAACAAAAGCATTTCTACCAAAGGTGATGATATGCCTGTTGGCTAATTGCTGATGTAAAATATCAGACGAAGTGAAGTCTTCGGGCCTTGCATCTTTTAAAATTTTAGTATCCTCATCTTCCGCTTCTTCCTGTTTTTGTTGGCCCTGCTGCTGAAGGTGTAAAAACAGTTCAAGGTCGCTTTGCTGTATGTCTATGCGTTCACCGGTAAACTGCCAGTCTTCGATCCATACCACCGTGTTATCGGGTAGAAATTCCAGTAGCGATACCTTCTCACCAGTTGCAAACTGGGTATCTACATTGGGGATGATGCTTACCTGCGAAAGTTTCCTTTCGCTCAATTGTGTTTCGGGGTCAAAAATGCGGATAGAGTCAACATCGTTTCCAAACAACTCAACGCGGTAAGGCTTTTCGTTACCGAAAGAATAGATGTCTAGTATACCCCCACGCAAAGCAAACTGGCCAGGTTCATACACAAAATCGGTTCGCTCAAAACCATACATTACAAATAACTCCATTAAACTATCCAGGTTAATGGTATCGTTTACTTTAAGTTGAATGATGTTACCCGAAAGAGTTTTGGGTAGCACCACTTTTTCGAACAAAGCTTCGGGATAAGTAACAATGAGCTTTTTATTTCCACCGCCTGAAAGTTTCATCAAAGCTTCGGCCCGCAACATTACATGGCTGCTATTGAGCAGTTTAAAGTTTTTACGGTTCTTAAATGAAGAGGGGAAATAAAAAAGGTCTAATGCACTGGTAAGGCTCTCAAGCGTATTATGAAAGTAGGCTGCTTCTTCAGCATCGTTAAGAACGATCAGGTGGTTTAAACCTGTTGTTACCGGGTGTTGAAATATCGACGAGACTACAAACTGGCTGCTGCTGCCCTGAAGGTTCTTTAAATGAATTCGTTGAGGTATGGAAAAAGAAAGCCTGTCCGCCAGCTGAAACAGGCGGGGGTTGTTTTTAAATTTTTCTGATAAATGCTGCAAATTCATGCTATGCTACAACTCCCTTCCCCGCTATTCTGTGAGGGGACTTTTTCGGTTTGCAAAGATAGCCAGCACACCGCGGTCAATAAAATGAAAAGTTGTTAATGTTGAGTTTTTCTGCCGCGAAGGCGCTAACACGGGAAGAGGAGCTAAGTTGTTCTTTTGGTACTTAAACCATTTAATTAGGGTTATAATACTTCAATTGGTTTTATTCGCATAGTTGGATATTTACCCTAAAAAATCATTTTCGCTAAATGTCCCAACCACTTTTACCAAAAACCGACAACCCCGTATGGTTTCAACGGCAGAAACTCAAAGGCCCTATGTAACGGGTAATAATTTTATTAAATTTTACCGACGCAACGATTGCGCTTTTGGTGGAATGTTGAATAGCACGAAATAGTTTTGCATAAAAGGGTGGTTAAAGATTTTAAACCAAAGGATGCCATCAATAACTTGATTTTTGTATAGTTACCCCATTTTAGTTTAAAAAAATAAGGCTTCTTTGTTTCCAAAACAGCCCTGTAAAAACTAACATATATTATTGCTTGATGAACGACCTGGTTAAAAGGGTTTTGTCTGCATAAATAACCAAATGATAACTGCCGGCCGCCAGGTTGCTGACGTTTATAACAGATTGCTGGTTCCTTAATATAGATAAGTTCTTTAACACCATCGTTCTGCCAAACTGGTCAATAATCTTAACTCCTGCCATTTTTATGTCATCGTTGCAAACAAACCGCAGTTCCTTATCGGCCGGGTTTGATATAAGCACCAGGTTGCCAGGTGCAATTGGCATATTCAGTTTTACTACAGCGCTAAGCGATGACTTGCCATCCCTGTCCATCATCTTTAACCTGTAAAAATTATCGCCCGATTGTGGAAAAGCATCATTGAGATTATATTCGTTTGTTATAGATCCCCTGCCGCTTCCTTTGGCATTAACTATACCTACCGACTCAAAAATATTTCCATCCCGGCTGCGTTCTGCAACAAATTTTTCTACGTTTTCTTCATTAGTTGTATTCCAGTTTAACCTGGCAATTTTTCCAACCTTTTCACCTGTAAAGCTTAATAAAGTAAGAGGCAAAGGTGCAAGTATAGTAAAAGGATGTTCTTCTGTTTTGCCCTCGTACGTTACCACCCATTTCCAGGTACCTACCTCATTAAAGGTGGTGGCTGCCGGGTAATAATAATAAAACCAGGCTGCAGCGTAAAAGGAATTAAATGCATCCAGGTTCCAGCTATACTTAGTTAAACCGTTGGGCCGTAAAATTTTGATTGCATATTTTTTTCCTGGAATATTGTCTCTGACAAAAGCTTCCAGGTAAACAGTTTCGTTAAGGTAATAGGAGTTTTTAAAAGCAGGTTTTTCTGAGTTTCCACCCTGGTAACACTGGCTGAACTGCGGCACACTTTCACTGGTAGACAACTTTATAATACCTGGGTTATAATAAGGCTGCTGACTCTCCCAAAACGGACTATTGCCATCCTGGTTGCAGACACCCTCCCAGGGGTCAACCAGGAAGTTGTAATTGCTGTTAAGCCAAACCTCAAAATGCAAATGCGGTCCGGTTGAGTTTCCCGAACTACCCACCACCCCAAGGTACTCACCTCTTGAAACAGGGGCACCAATAATTTTGGATGTAAGAGAGTTCTTCTTCAAGTGGCCATACCAGGCTATTGTGCCATCAATATTGCTGCGCACATAAATGGCATTCCATTGGCAATTTGGCTGATTGGGATCGCAGTTGGCGCAACTCGTATCGGGATTGTTATCATATTTAGCTACAATTACGCCATCTGCCCCGGCAATAACTTCAACCGCATTCTGATCTTGTTTCGCCCAGAAAAAGGGATAGGTAAAAATGTCGGTGCCGCGATGACCGTCGTAAGTACGGCTACCACAATTGTATTCCTTTATTTTATCTTTCACAGGGTCCTGGTCTACATAATTTGAAATGCCATAATACCCGGGATCATTAAAGCCGGCAGACTGCCTTAAGGGCCAGCCAAACTTTACAGTATCCGCAGCACCGCGATTTTCTTTTATTACTCCACGGGCCTTAAGAGTGGTAATGTTTGCTTCAATTGTTTTGGATATTGTCTTAAGCTGGCTTTCGCTCATTTGCTTTTCCGAAGGAATATCGGCTGGGTAAATGCCGCCAAAGCCTCCGGCAGATGGTTGTTGTGCCAGCAAACCGCTAAAAGTAAAAAAGACAAGGACTAAAAGTGAGCAGAATTTTTTCATGTGCATGACATTTTATTGAGCGAATGTTATGCATCAATATACAAAATGAAATGACTGATAGCTAATGTAGCCGGTAAAATTTCATAAACAGTCGAAAGTAAAATTGAAGCGAATAAGGTCTGAGAAAATCCTTTGCTGATTAATTCCTACTTTTTATTTTTAATTAATGCTGAAGACAATAACGCCCGTCTTTTAAATATAAAGTTTTACCTATGCCCTTTCAAGCCTATTAAAAAACGTAGAGGAGTAATGGGGTAAAAGACCTTTTGCCTTTAGAAAAATACTGAAGAAAAATTGCTAATATGAAAATGGAACTTCAGCAATGGTTGTATCCCAGGCAAATTGCATAACACCCTGTTTTGCACCTGTACTTTTAAACTGGATGGTAAAATTTTCTACGGGAGTAGCATTAGTCATTGGCGTTGCCATAAACCTTACTACATCGTTACTTTCTTTATAACTATATGCTCCCCAATAATCCATATCGCTGTTTAAAATTATGGTCCATGTTTTTTCATCAGGAATTGCAAACAATGAATAGGTACCTGCTTTAACTTTCTTGCCGCCTATTTCCACATCTTTATAAAATTTAATTTCAG
>JBBQVY010000141.1:0-12830 GCA_038211085.1 Chitinophagales bacterium
TAAACGACAATGCAGTTTTTGAAATCGTTAACTTTTGCAGACTCGAAAAGAACTTTTACAAAAGATGTTTTATTGCGTGTTGACCTTTTTGCTTTAGCATTAATTATTAATCTAAAGAACTTACAGACCGAGTTAACAATGCTAAATGAAAAATATAGTTTCTATTTAACTTTGGACTTGTGGGACAACTTTATAAAAGAAATGACGCCTGTTAATGATGGACAAATTGCAATGTTCGTATAGACGGACAAAAGGCACATACCCCTAACAGCACCTTAGCGTCAGTTTTTTTGAAGAAAAAAACCGAACGCCAAGCTGCAAACCGTTATGGGCAATATTAAACAGACCATCAAATGATTGACAAAGTAACAAAAGACTTAAAAACTGCCATACCAACAGACCTTGTTGACTATTTGATGTCTGCCTATTCTGAAATAAAGGAAAACTATTTGTTAGAACGACACGAACCTTCGGAATTAAACGGAGGTAAATTTGTAGAAGCTTGCTACAGAATAATTGAGCAAGCGACAAAAGGGAGTTACACTGCCGTAGGTGCTCATATGCCTGACATGATTGGAAAGCTTAGAGCATTTGAACAATTACCTGCGACATCTGCAATTGAATCATATCGAATTCATATCCCACGTGCCTTATGCATGATTTACAACATACGGAACAAGCGTGGTGTCGGACATTTAGGAGGAGACGTTAATCCCAATTTCACGGACAGTTCAATGATTTGTGCTTGTGCCGACTGGATACTTGCTGAGTTACTTCGTATTCATAATTCCTGTTTCGTCTTGCCGGGGTCTCCTTCAAAAATTTTGTGCATTAGCCAAGAGACCCCGGCATGCAGCGCAGCATTTTTAGGCGGGGGTATCATGCCTCCCACAAAGCGTATCTATAAGACCCCGCTTCGACAATACAAACGTTAGTGAAAGCTACCATTCTCAACTACAACCGCCCGAAGCTTTCTCAATTTTGTAACTTCATATGATCCAAATCAAAAAAGACATGAACTACGGTGCAATCAATATTGACCCTGAAACTATGGGCGGAACACCAGTATTCGCCGGAACACGGGTGTCCATACAATCCCTGTTCGATTATATTGAAACAGGTGAAACGTTAGATGAATTTTTAGAGAACTTTCCCACTGTCCGAAAAGAAAACGCCATAGAGGTGCTGGAGATGGCAAAACATACCCTAACCACGAGAAAATCTTGCATGAGAATTTTACTTGACGAGAACATGCCGGCCAAAGTGAATTATGATTTTGGTGAGGGACATGAAGTACTTACAGTCAAAGCAATGAAGTGGTTAGGGAAGAAAAACGGTGAACTTTTGGGTTAAGCGGCTTTCAACGGCTTTGACATTATTGTAACCTTAGACAAGAATTTAAAAAATTAGCAAAACCTGGATAAAGTCAGCTTGAAGTTTATTGTGCTGTTGGCAAAAAACAATAAGCCGGAGACAATCCAGCCTTTTGTGGAGAAAATTAAAGTCCTGCTGGTGAATGGAATCGACCTTCCTAAACTAACCGAACTCTTTTAATTATCCGTCCTGCCGAGGGTTTCCTTTACCAGGCTTTTTGTTTTGTCAGGGGACCACGGCACGTTGTGAACTCATGTTAAACAATCAAACTTTCGTCCTGCCCTTTCTCTTTCACTCAGTATCCCTTCAACCAGGTAAATCTTGGCTTGGTCTGCCGGGGTCTCCTTCAAGGGTTTTGTGCGTTAGCCAATTAACCCCGGCATACTGTAATCACCTCAAATCGTCAAAAGGTGTTTAACCCCCGGTACAATCTTGCTAATCCTAACCTTAATTAAATCCCAATTCTGACAAAATAGACCACAATACATTACTCCAAACCATCAAAGACGTTATTCTCGAATCGCGGCAACGGGTTTTTAGAATGGCAAATGTGGCCCTGTTGCAAACCTATTGGCAAATAGGCAAACTAATTATTGAAGATGAGCAACAAGGAAAAGCCAAGGCCAATTATGGCGAGGCCACACTAAAAACGTTGGCAACGCAGTTAACCCTTGAGTTTGGTAAAGGATTTGACTATACAAATCTTACCAATATGCGTAAATTCTATATGGCCTTTCCAATTCTTGACGCATTGCGTCAAGAATTGAGTTGGACGCATTACCGGTTGCTTTGCAGGTTAGATACCGAACCTAAACGCAACAATTATCTGCAGGAAAGCATTGCCTCCAATTGGAACAGCCGAACACTGCAACGACAGATAAACAGCCTTGCTTTTGAAAGAGTACTGGAACACAAAACCGAAATTACTGAACCAAATACCATTCAAAACCTGATAAAAGACCCTTATATTTTTGAGTTTTTAGGATTGGCTACCGATACTAAAAACTCAGAAAAAAATATTGAAACTGCCATAATAAACCACCTTCAGCAATTTCTATTAGAGTTTGGAAAAGGCTTTGCCTTTGTTGCCAGGCAGCAACATATAGTAACCGATACTTCCGATTTTTACATAGACTTAGTGTTTTATAATTACATACTAAAATGCTTTGTAGTTATTGATTTAAAAACAGGCAACCTCACCCACCAGGATGTAGGGCAAATTGATATGTATGTACGTATGTATGATGACCTGAAACGAAGTGCCGGGGACAACCCTACCATTGGCATGTTACTATGCAGCGAGAAAGATGAAACCATTGTAAAGTATTCGGTATTGAATGATAAGAACCAACTGTTTGCCAGTAAATATGTATTGTACCTACCCAAAGAAGAAGAACTGAAACAATTGGTAGAGCAAGACAGAATAAATTTTGAATTAGATAACAATGAAGCATAATGAACTTGAACGATAACGTGGTAGACCCGCACTATTGAATTAATTAAAGCAGAGTTAGCCAAGGGACCCGGGCATACTGTAGTCAACCTTCAACTGCCCGGGAAAGCTCGTCCGTCCTGCTGGGTCAAATGCCACACACAAAACTTAGCTATGGATGAAATTCCCTCTTTGATCAAAACATCAAAAAATCTACCTTGTGTTCCTCTTGATCAATTAAAACTAAATAATATGCAGGTTCGTTACGCGTTGTGCATTTGCGTGGCTCTTTGTTCTTTTTTTAGCCCGCAAGAGCCAAAACAAATTCCGCTTTGGCCTAATGGCGCTCCTGGTTCCGAAGGAAAAACAGGAGCTGAAAAAGTAAGAATAAATGCAACCGGCGATCATCTCATCAACAATGTTCACAACCCTTCAATCACTCCCTATATTCCCGCAAAAAATGCAAGCGGTGTAGCAATCATTATTGCTCCCGGCGGCGGGCACCAGGATCTGTGGATGGATCATGAAGGTTATAATCCTGCCCATTGGTTTCGCGACAAAGGGATTGCTGCTTTTATTTTAAAATACCGGTTGGCCCGGGATTCAAATTCTACCTATACTATTGAAAGAGATGAGCTTGCAGATATACAAAGGGCCATAAGAGTAGTGCGCAGCCGTGCAAAAGAATGGAATATTGATACGGCAAAAATTGGCGTAATGGGTTTTTCTGCAGGTGGAGAAGTTGCCGCTTTAGCAGCCATGAGGTTTGATTATGGAAATAAGACAAGCACGGATGTAATTGAGCAGGCAAGTTCGTACCCAAACTTCCAGGCATTAATTTACCCCGGAGGAACCAACAAATTTGAAGTAGTAAAAAATGCTCCGCCTGTATTTATTGCCGGGGGATTTAAAGATGTGCCCAGGATTGCGGAAGGCATGGCAGAGGTATATCTAAAATATAAAAAAGCAGGCGTGCCGGCCGAACTGCATATTTACTCAGGTGTAGGCCATGGTTTTGGAATAAGCGAAAAAACCCAGGGCCCGGTAGCCCATTGGCCCGATAGATTTATGGAGTGGTTGGTTGATATAGGTATGAAATAGAAGATTGATAACGGCTAATTCAATGCCGGTTACTTTTGCTCTATAGGAGCTGCCTGTTTATAAAAATCAAAATTTGAGCTGTCTTATAAGTTCCTTTGGTGATTCTTGTGCTTAGAAGACTCCAACGGAGTCAACAACAACAACTTTTAAATGGATGTTCTATAAACAGGATGCTCCTTTGGAGCAAAATCAAGGCTAAGTAAACAACATCTACTGCTTATTTCTGAACTCCGGGTCAAAAATAGTTTGCATCAGTTATAAACTTTTGTGGCATCGGATTAGAGTATAGTCAATTTCGTCCTGCGTGGGTCTCTTGTACAGCTTTGTGCGTTTGCAAAGGGAACCCGGCACGCAGCGCATGATCTCATACAACACACAAAGCTTAACTACTAACATCCCGATTCGACTAAAAGGCAAATCAATGTGATTCATATAAATTTCACGGACACAGCCCCGCTTTTCCTTTCCATTTAAACGTCGTGCGAAATGCTTATTGATTGGGCCTAATATCAGGAAGGAACATATTCATTGTGCTACCTTATCTAAATGTGCCTACGTTGTATCAATGCATTTACAATCGATGGCACGAAAATTTAGAATTTTCTCCTTTCTAATCGTTAACCATTAAAAGGAAAATTATGAAACCAAACGAGATCGATACTGAAAACCAGGATCAGAAAGATAAGGAGAACCAGGATAGTGAGGGTATTAAAATGCAGGGTAATAAAGCCAGTAACGAGGGCACCGAGGGTACCCGTGAAAATGGACCAGGTGATGGTGGCAGCTCATCACAAACCAATGCCTTCGGAAGCGATGGAGGGGGAGGGTTGGGTTCAATTGCCGAGGGGGTGGAAGGTGCCGGTGGCGATAGCGTAAAAGGTGCCAGGGCTATGGGAGAAGATGATGAATGAAAATTGATTTCTTTTAGCAAAAAGTCCCTTTGCAGGGACTTTTTGCATTTAAAAAACAGTTGCATTTTTTGAGGCTAAAGATTTTCTTCTAAAAAGTGAACCTACTTTGGTCACTTTATATTTTCAAAAAAAGCAAGAGACCAAACACCAATAGAAAAGACCCTTGTAATTCAGGTACTAGTTTCGTCTTGCCAGGTCGCCTCAAAAATTTTGTTAGCTAGCCAAGAAACCAAAGGACCCTTAATTCCACCCCTAATCTCTTTTCAAAAACACAGTTAAGCACATAACAAGACTAAAGATCCGCCCTATCCGTGTTATCAGTGTTCCGCCTTAATTCAATTACCACCCAAAAAATTTCTTCTTCCATTTAACCTCAAAGATTTTATATTTATAGTTATCGGTTTGCTTTGCCAGCTTGTTTAAAACGATCTTTTTCCGGGTTTATATCCATACAGCTCAACAGTATATTCATCCATAAAATTAATACCGGCAACCATGGCAATTCGCGTAGCAATCAAACATAAAACCACTTACCATTACGACCGTTTTGTAGCCTTGACACCGCACATTTTCAGGCTTAGGCCAGCCGTTCATAGCCGTACTGGCATCGAATCGTATTCTTTTCAAATCACTCCAAAAAATCATTTCATTAACTGGCAGCAGGATCCATTTGGAAACTTCCAGGCAAGGGTGGTTTTTACTGAACGTACCAACATATTGGTGGTAGATGTTGAAGTGATTGCACGCCTGGAAGTAATCAACCCATTCGACTTTTTTGTTGAAGAGTATGCCGAGTTTTTTCCATTGCAATACACCTCTCAATTAAAGGGCGAACTGGTTCCTTTTTTAGAGGTGAAAGAAAGCGGCCCCCTGCTAAAAGGATGGGTTGCCCGCCTGAATAAAAACAAGAAGAACATCAATGACTTTCTGGTTTACATCAACCAAAAATTAAACCGCGACATTGCCTATAGCATTCGTATGGAACCGGGGGTACAAAGCTGCGAAGAAACATTGGAAAGAGCCCTGGGATCGTGTAGGGATACAGCGTGGTTATTGGTGCAAATATTACGACACCTTGGACTGGCTGCACGCTTTGTATCTGGTTACCTGGTACAGCTTACAGCCGATATAAAATCACTCGATGGCCCCTCGGGTCCGGCAGCAGATTTTACCGATCTGCATGCCTGGACCGAAGTATTTGTTCCGGGTGCAGGATGGATTGGCTTGGACCCTACATCGGGCCTGTTTGCAGGCGAAGGACATATACCATTGGCATGTACACCGGACTATGTAAGTGCCGCTCCGGTAGTTGGTGCAACAGAACCTTGCGAAGTAACTTTTGAATTTGAAAACACCGCCACCCGTATACATGAAGACCCACGGGTTACTAAGCCCTACACCGAAGCACAGTGGGCTGCCATTGAAGCCCTTGGTTATAAGATTGATGAAGACCTTGCCGCCGGGGATGTGCGCATGACCATGGGTGGAGAACCAACCTTTGTTTCTATTGACGATATGGAGTCTGAGCAATGGAACACGGCTGCTGATGGCAAAGAAAAACGAGTGCTTTCACACGAATTAATTTTTAGGTTACGCGATCAATTTGGACCCGGTGGTATGATACATTATGGTCAGGGAAAATGGTACCCCGGCGAGTTATTACCAAGGTGGCAATACGGTTTGTTCTGGCGTAAAGACGGGTACCCTATCTGGAAAAACCTGGGGCTTATTGCCAATGAAAAAACACCTCATGCTTACACGTATAAAGAAGCAAATATTTTCATTGAGGAATTGTCAAAGCACCTGGCACTGGATGCCGGTAATGTAAGTGCCGCTTATGAAGACGTGTTTTTCTTTTTGTGGAGCGAAGGCAAAACCCCGGTTAATATTGATCCTTTTACAAGCAACCTTAAAGATTCTATAGAGAGGCAAACGCTGGCTAAATTACTGGACAGAGGCCTGGATGCACCTGCAGGATATGTGTTACCCATACGCTGGAATTATGATAACGACCAGTGGCAAAGTTGCAAGTGGGTATTTAACAGGGAGCACATGTTTTTAATGCCTGGTAATTCACCAATTGGTTTGAGGCTGCCGCTAGAATCGTTACCCGTAATAGCAAAAGAAGATACACCACAAATAGTTGAAAGAAGTATGTTTGAAGAGCTGCCTGAACTGGATCATTATAACGAAACCATTAAAAAAAGATATGGCTCAATAACCGAACATCCGGCGAAGCCGATAAAAATAAAAGAAGAAATAGTAGCAGATGGCAATGATGAAACTGAAAGTACTAAAGCTACCAACCCCGAAAATATTACACATAAACTGGACGTTTTTAAAACAGCTATGTGTGTTGAAGTAAGAGACGGGATCATTTATATTTTCATTCCGCCAATGGACTACCTGGAGCATTACCTTGACCTTATAGCCAGCATTGAAGCCACGGCAATCAAACTTAAATATCCCATAAGAATTGAAGGGTATGAGCCTCCACGTGATTATCGTGTAGAGCGTTTGGTGGTTTCACCCGACCCCGGAGTTATAGAGGTGAACATTCACCCTGCAGCCACCTGGAAAGATTTGTTGCATAACATAAATACTTTGTACGACCAGGCGTACTTATCGCGGTTGGGTACAGAAAAGTTTATG
This sequence comes from Chitinophagales bacterium, assembly GCA_038211085.1. Taxonomy (GTDB): domain Bacteria; phylum Bacteroidota; class Bacteroidia; order Chitinophagales; family Chitinophagaceae; genus Segetibacter. Next base: position 7,471 of record JBBQVY010000141.1, read on the forward strand.
CTTGATGGAAAGCATACCGGTACCGGTGGCGGCAACCACATAACCATTGGTGGAGCTACGCCGGAAGATAGCCCGCTGCTTCGCCGACCCGATTTATTACAAAGCCTTATCACTTACTGGCAGCATCACCCGGGCCTCTCCTATCTTTTTTCGGGATCGTTTATTGGCCCCACCAGCCAGGCACCCCGCATAGACGAAGGCCGCGATGAAAAGCTGTACGAAATGGAAATTGCTTTTAGCCAGGTGCCCGAAGATGGATTTATTCCATTTTACCTGGTAGATAGAATTTTCAGGCATTTACTTACTGATATAACGGGCAACACCCATCGTTCAGAGTTTTGTATAGATAAATTGTACTCGCCAGATACCTCCTCGGGCAGGCTGGGCATATTAGAATTCAGGGCTTTTGATATGCCCCCTCATAAGCAAATGAGCCTGCTGCAAATGCTGTTGCTTCGTGGGCTAATATCTATGTTTTGGAAGAAACCTTACAAACATAAGCTGGTGCGTTGGGGTACGCAGTTGCACGATAAGTTCATGCTATCGCACTATGTACAGGAAGATTTAAAGGAGGTGGTCAGCGATCTTACTAATGCCGGTTATCCATTTGATATAAATTGGTTCAATGCTTATTTTGAATTCAGGTTTCCACATTATGGCACTATCAAAATTCAAAATATCCAGTTGGAAATACGCATGGGTATTGAGCCCTGGCATGTGTTGGGCGAGGAAGTTAGCAGTACTGGCACCGCCCGGTTTGTTGATTCATCACTCGAAAAAATACAGGTTAAATTAACCGGATTGACTGATAGCCGTTATGTGTTGCTTTGCAACGGTAATCGTATACCCTTGCAAGAAACCACCGTTAAAGGCGAATATGTTTGCGGCATACGTTACAGGGCCTGGCAACCTCCCTCGGCCTTACATCCCACCATTGGGGTAGATACCCCTCTTGTTTTTGATATTGTTGATACCTGGAACAGTCGCAGTATTGGCGGTTGTACGTATCATGTTTCGCACCCCGGCGGCAGAAGTTATGACAAAGTTCCGGTTAACAGTTACGAAGCAGAAAGCCGGCGGATTAGTCGTTTTTGGGACCATGGGCATACACAGGAAACCTTAACTGAACAACCTGAAATTACCGCTATCGCACATTATATAACCGAAGACCATAAGCCCTTTTTGGTGGATGCTCCTCCGGTGGTTGTTAACCATGAGTATCCACATACGTTTGATTTTAGGCAGGCATGGAGTAAGAAGATGTAGTGGGTTTAACGTATTGGCGAAGACTTTTTCACAATTTGCTCTCTTTAGAGCCTTACGCCCGAGGGAAGCGGCCCATGTGTTGCCTTTTATTTAAAATCTGTAATATCGCTCATCGTTAATCCTAATGTCCCGAGATTTGTTTTAACTACCATCATTGGAACTGGGTCAATATGGTCTTGAATAATAATAGGTCTTGTAGCTTATTGATGACTGTAAACATAATGCCCTTTGTGATGCCTAATCTCCTTGCAGCCTTTACTAATTAAAAATCTCAGAAAGTCTTTTAATGGGACATTGTTTGGGTTCATGCATGAGCGTTCTGTAAAGGCATTGAGATAGGAAGGCTTACCTTTTGAAAATTAGGGTTGTTGTACACTTCGCCTAGCTGCTCATTATGCTGAAGCATCCAACTTAAGGTGGGTGGTTTAAGTTGACTATTCTTTTTCCTCACACACCAGCCCCTACTTTCTAAATCCTTCACAAGAGTATTTTTATTGAGGGTATATCTAAAGTATTCTTCTAACACTGTTTCCCAACTCGCTCTTGCTTCTGTATGGCTGCTACCGTAACCGATTAAATCAAGGGGAGGGCAATAAACATAAAAAATGCAATCTTCCTCGTATTCAATTAAATCAACATTGACCTCAATGGTTCCAACTTTATTAAAAAATTTTCCTAAAAGTCCGCTTTGTTCTTTCATAAAGAGTAATGCTTGTTGATCCAAACCTGGTTTAAACGTACAACAACTAAAATTAGTTGCTAAAATTCAAATTTCAGTATTAAAAACTATACAACACAACTCTGCAAGGCAAAAAACAAGTCAGCTTATTATCATTGCCATTATTTTATCCTTTTCAAAGTAAAATGCCTGTTAACCGTAGAAGCTAAGTCCTTTTTTTAGGCCAAGATTACAAGGGCGATCATTGCTGTTTAATCACTCAAATTGCCGGTGGCAAATCATTTGCATACCTCACCAATTATGAAGCTATTTAAATGCAGCAATTGTGCGCAACCGGTTTATTTTGAGAATACATTTTGCCTGCAGTGCAATTCGTCGCTGGGTTTTGTGGCAGATTTGCTACAACCCTATGCTTTACAAGTTGAAAAGAATAACCACTTTAGTTTAATAGATAGAAAATCTGATACCCTTTATCGCTATTGCGCAAATTTTCAAAACCGGGTTTGTAACTGGCTGATACCGCAAAACAATCCTTCAAATTTTTGTAAAGCATGCGACCTTAACCGAACCATTCCAAACATTACCAATCCTGAATATGCCAGAAGGTGGCGTAAAATTGAAGTAGCCAAACACAGGCTCATCTACCAGCTATTGCGTTTGAAGTTGCCTTTTAAAAATAAAGTTCAGGATGCCCTTAGCGGGATTGTTTTTGATTTTATGTCTGATGAAAATAGTCTTGACGGAAGAATATTAACTGGTCATGATAAAGGCAGTATTACCATAAACATTGCAGAAGCCGATGATATAGAAAGAGAGATGGCGCGAAAATCGATGAATGAAGTATATCGTTCTTTATTGGGACATTTCAGGCACGAGATAGGTCATTACTACTTTGATCGCCTGATTTACCAAACAGAAAACCTGCTGCGTTTTCGGCAATTATTTGGGGATGAAAGCGCCGATTATTCAGCTGCGCTTGAAAGATATTACCAGCAGGGTCCTTTGGATAACTGGAGCAACAATTTTATTAGTGCCTATGCCACGGCTCATCCCTGGGAAGACTGGGCCGAAACATGGGCTCATTACCTTCATATTATAGATACCCTGGAAACTGCTTACGCGTTTGGACTTAGCGTTGACCCGCTGGTAGCTAAAGCATCTAATAATTTTAGTGCAGATATTACGCACGACCCTTACAAGTTCAAGAATTTTGACATCATTCTCAAACAATGGCTACCGTTGACTTTCGCCCTTAACAGCCTAAACAGAAGTATGGGATTACAAGACACCTACCCGTTTTTTATTACACCACCCGTGAGAGAAAAAATGAAATTTATTCATGAGGTGATAGGAAATTACCAGGAGAAAGCAGCGGAAGTGCAGGAACCCATGGCGGTGTGAGTTTGATGATATGACTAAGCTAATGACTGGTTAAAATCTTTGAAAATTTGGTGCTTTATGCTTCACTTAAAAAGAAAACTTAACTTTGATTTCATCATGCCTACCCTAAATACCATATTAAAAGAATTAAAGAATGTTCCTGTAGACAGGTTGGAGGATTTGTATTCTATTATTAATTCTTTGCGTAGCACCTCAAAAAAATCAGTAAAAAAACGTAAAAAAATTCTCTCATTTGCCGGATCATTCAGCGATGTGTCCGAAGTAGATTATAACGAATTTTTAGAGCATACCAGGCAAACAAGAACCAACCTTTTCGAACGGGAAATATCTATTTGATATGGTACTCCTTGATACAGATATACTTTCTGAATTCTTACGTGGCAATGAAAAGGTGGTAAAGAATGCTGAGCAATTCCTGAAATTTAATGACGCAATAAAGTTTAGTATTATCACCTACTATGAAATATTGAATGGTTTACTTTATAAGGATGCAAAGAATCAGCTTCAACGATTTAATGACTTTGCCGATTTAAACAAAATTCTTCCTTTAACTAAAAGTGCAACAAGAAAGGCTGCTGAAATACACGCCGAACTGAGGAGAAGCGGTCTATCGGCCAATACCGATTGCCCGATTGCAGGAATTGCTAGTTGTAAATGGTTTACAGTTAGCAACAAATAATTATGACCATTTCATCAGAGTGAAAGAACTGAAAATTATTAATTGGTTCTTATAAGCTTGAATAGTTTATTATTTGGGCAACCCTCCTCAATGCACCCGCCTAACATCCACCGCAACCTTTAAACGGTGGGGACCGCTGCTCAAAATCACACCTTTTAATGGAGAAACATCGTCATAATCGCGGCCCCAGCCAATAGTAAGATGCTGGTCGCCGGGTATAACGTTGTTGGTAGGGTCAAATTCAATCCAGCCCGATTGTGGTATGTAAACTGAAAACCAGGCATGAGAAGCATCTACTCCTGCTAATTTTTCTTTGCCTTCGGGTGCAATAGTTTCCAGGTAACCACTAATGTAGCGGGCGGGTAAGCCCACAGAGCGTATGCACGAAATGGCCAGGTGTGCAAAATCCTGGCAAACGCCTTTGCGGTTTTTTATGACTTCACTTAACGGAGTGGAAACTGTGGTAAAGCCTGACTTAAATTCAAAATCTTTATAAATACGATTCATGAGGTTTTGACTGGCGTCGAAAATAGATCGCCCGGGAGGAAAAGACTCCATTGCATATTCAACTATTTCAGGCGTGGACAGAGTAATGTCGGTAAATGGTATGTATTGCCGTGCATCAAAATTTTCTGCCCCAGGCAGCATCAACAATGTTTTCGCTTCGTGCCAGGGTGTGTCGCCATACAGGTTCATCATAAGGCTTGTATCCTTTTGTTTTTCCACCATTGTTTCAACAGACACTGTTAAACTTTTATGCTCTTGTTGTATAGCAAAATATAAAAGGTGGTTACCATAAAAATCATCGTATTCATGAAAAACATCGGGCATAGGGCTAATATTGACCTCCGGATTTTTGCAATGTTGCGCCTCTGTATCCCGCATAATTATACGGGCTATGTTATGGCACAAACTTACCGGGTGATGGTACAAATATTCTGTGGTATGTGTTACGATGTAGTGCATAACCAGGTTTTATCAGCTTCTAAACAATTGCTGTTGTTGCTGTGCATGTTTAAAATACATTTTACTAACCGCATTGCTGATACCCAACAATAACTCATTCATCTTACTAAGAAAATTGTTTAGGTTGGTATACATGCCCGTTTCAACATCATGTTGTGCTAACTCATTACTATCTGCAAGTTTTAGAATAGTAAAGGCCTCCAGTGCAAGTCGCTCCTGTTCGGATAACAGGTGTCCGTTCATTTTTTTCGGCAGCATTTCCAGATAGGCTTTTAATCGTTCCAATTGGTACACGAGTGAGCGGGGGTTATTGGGATCGAGCAGCATAAGATCGAGTACCAAATTTAATTGTATATGCGACCGGTATTT
>JBBQVY010000142.1:0-12758 GCA_038211085.1 Chitinophagales bacterium
GAATAGCCTTTGCGGCACTTAACAATTTACCTGCAGCAGGCAATAGTAGTGGTACAAGCCATTACGAATACTTACATACCACACCAAAGCAGGGTATTAATTACTACCGCATCAAACAAACGGATAGAGACGGCAAATACACCTATTCTAAAACGGTAGCGTTACAATATAGAAAAGATGGTTTGAACGTGTTACTGGCGCCTAATCCTACAAAAGACAAACTGATTGTTTGGCTACCCGAAACCACCGCAGGTAGCACCATAATAATATTTAACCAAATGGGGCAGATGATACTTCACCAGCCGGTACCTGTTGGTGCTAACCAGGTGCAGGTAAATACCAGTAACCTTACACCGGGGTACTATCGCCTGCAATTGCTAAAGGCAAGCGGATCGCAATCGTTACCATTTATAAAACAATAAAAATGTTGGTATATAGCAAAAATTGTTTGCATTATTTAATGGGGTCAATTTCAACATTTGGGCCGACAAAGAAATTAATCTACAGATGAATGAATAGATTTTAGTAAAGCACAACTATCATTTTATATAGCTTAGCCTTATAGACCTATAGTATGCTGAGGCCGACAGCAATTACGTAAAAGATTGTAACTACCGATAAAAAACTAACCGTTTGTTTATCGTTAAACCAACTGCCCGAAAGACTATATTTCAAGCAGGATGCCCGCATTCACAGGTCTTCTGCTGTAAATAAAAACGCATAATATCAAAGAGCTACACACTATACCACAGGGTTTGAATTTGTGCCAAATGATGGATTGCGTTTTACACTCGAAGGGTTTTACAAGAAGTATGGCAAAGTGCATGTATCCGTAAGAGATGGCATTTCTTATTTGGCCAACCTCGGAACTGATTTTATATTGCTTGGCAACGAGGCAGCAAACACAAACGGTAAAGCTTAATGCATTGAATTCTTCGTGCAGAAAAAATTAACGAAAAAATATTTGGTTAGCTGCCAGTGCCAGCGGCTTTGTACATATTTATCATTGGTTGAATATCGAGCTGATCAATTATTTTATTGACAACTCTTACTGGAAAATGAGGGGGTATGAGTTTCATCAAGACTTGTTGGAAGAGCATGGGCTAATTTGCCTGGACAAGTAAGTAAAAATTAAACTATAAATTATTTATATGTTCAAATGACACTTAAAATATCCCTGGCTATAAACTCAATTTATTTTTGTTACAACTTATTAAGGGAGGAAAATACGACAATCCCTTAATTATCTACTACCACCTCTGTAGGGATTCCACGCACCACCTTCATAAAACCCTGATAGTTATCTATTTTCTTTTACTTGTTGCAACCTAATCAAGTTGATAGTCTGTCTTATACTTTATGAAATTTCGCCTTCCACGGCTACATCTTTCACAATTTTAAAATCCAATATCTTAGTTAGACCTTACCAATTTCTTTGAGCACCGGTTGTTAATTAGTAAACCCTGCAAACAATTGTGTCATGAAGTCTTTCGTTTCTTATCCTTTCGAGGTAGATGTTCTTTTTTCAAGCCAGGCTCCTCAAAAAGCATCAGGCAAACTTATAGCTCATTACGAGCTCTTTAAAAAAGTAAAAAATTTAAATGGAGCAATTGTAAAATGTGGTGTTACTGCCGATGAGGGTTTTAACCATTTTGCAATGTTTAAGGAAATAACAAATAGGAACCAACATCAAAAAATGATCGCCTTCCAAAAATCCCAACCATTTTTTGTTGAGGAGGTAAGCGAAAATGGAGAAATTACCATGATGGTTAAAACGCCTAACCATGAAGCCCACACACCCCTTTTGCAAAAAACTTTGGTTGAAAAGGGGCATTTAAATTCGATTGACTTTGTGCCTGGCAATGTTTCTGATTCAATTCCTGATTACCTCATGGAATATCCAGAATTAAGGATTGCCCTGCTTCACATTGATCTCGACGATTACGAAGGAACAATGAATGCCCTAACCTTCTTATATCCAAGGATTATACAGGGTGGTGTCCTCATAATGGATAATTATCATAAAAACACGGGGGAGCGAAAAGCAGTTTCTGAGTATTTTAAACCCATACACCCAGGAATGCAAAACTTTTCAGTTAATAATGGACCTCATTATATGGTAAGCCAATAATTTTTACAAATTATCTGTGCAAATTTTAATTTTTAATCATTTTACTGCTACATTTGCACTCCGCAAAAATAATTGATATGAATGCTGTAGCTTTTGTTCACGAGCAGTTAACTGCAAACAAAGTTGTTCCGAAATTTAAAGCCGGTGATAACATAACCGTTAATTACAAGATAATTGAAGGTAATAAAGAGAGGATCCAATCTTTTAAAGGTGATGTTATAAAACGCCAGGGTCAGGGTGCAACTGCAACCTTTACTGTTAGAAAAATTTCGGACGGTGTAGGAGTTGAAAGACTTTTTCCTGTTAATTCTCCCAACATTGACTCTATATTACTTCACAAAGTAGGTAAGGTACGTAGAGCTAAATTGTTTTACCTACGCGAAAGAAGTGGTAAGAGTGCAAGGATTAAAGAAAAAAGATATTAATAGCAGTTTGAAAATACTTTTAAAACGGAAACCTAAAGTTTCCGTTTTTTTATTAGTTAAAACTGTTTATATAAATAACACGTAGTTATCTTTACTATCCCAAAAGAGTTTCTTTACACTTATTTTTGAATTCTAAAATTTCATCTGATGTTAACCACATTATTATTTATTGGAATGCCGGGCGGAAGCGAATGGATCTTGATAGTTCTTGCTGTTTTAGTTCTTTTTGGAGGTCGTAAAATACCTGAATTTATGCGTGGCCTTGGTAGAGGTATTCGTGAATTTAACGATGCTAAAGACAACGTAAAAAAAGAAATAGAGAATGGTTTAACCGAAAAGGAAGTAAAACAAACTTCACAGGCAACTACTACTACACAACCTTAATTTTGTTAAGCAAAAATTAACTGTTGTTTAGATTTACCTCGATACACCACTATCATCAACTATTACAGAACGGCCAAACCACCTGCGTGGAGGCCGTTCGGCATTATATACAAACCATAGCCGAAAATGAGCACCTGAATGCATGGCTTGAAGTGTATGAAGCAGAAGCCCTGGAACGGGCTGCTACTTTAGATGAGCAATTGACTAAGGGCCATATTCCAGGTAAAATGTTTGGTGTGATCGTAGGGCTAAAAGATGTGATCAGTTATCAAAATCATCATCTCTCTGCCGCCTCTAAAATTCTTGAAGGTTTTACAGCAATTTATAATGCCACGGTTACACAAAAGTTACTGGACGAAGGGGCTATCATAATTGGTAGGAATAATTGTGATGAATTTGCAATGGGAAGCAGTAACGAAAATTCTGCTTTTGGAGTTGTAAAAAATGCCATTGATATTTCTAAAGTGCCCGGAGGCTCTTCAGGAGGCTCGGCTGTTGCGGTACAGGCAGGTATGTGCATGATAAGCTTTGGAAGCGATACAGGCGGTTCAGTAAGGCAACCCGCAGACTTTTGTGGAATTATCGGGCTCAAACCTTCCTATGGCCGGGTTAGCAGGTATGGTTTGATTGCTTATGCATCAAGCTTTGACCAAATTGGAATATTTGCAACAACGCTTGAAGATGTAGCTATTGCACTTGAAGTTATATCGGGACCCGATGAATTCGACAGTACAGTAAGCCAGGAAACTCCACCTGCCTATTTGCAAAAATTGACCGGGGACCACGGACGTTTTAAAATTGGATATTTTCCACAAGCCTTCAACCACCCGGCTTTAAACACCGAAATGGCTGCTCAATTCAGTGCTTTTTTAGAAAAATTAACTTTTAACCAATTTAGTATTCAACCAATTGATTTTGAATTGCTTGAACACATAGTTCCCACTTATTACGTACTCACTACGGCTGAGGCAAGTTCTAATCTTTCCAGGTATGATGGAGTAAAATTTGGTTTCAGACAAAATGACCAGCCACAGGATTTGACTGAGTTTTATAAAAGCAACAGAAACGCAGGCTTTGGAGCAGAAGTAAAGCGCAGAATTTTATTAGGCACCTTTGTGTTAAGCAGCGGATTTTATGATGCTTATTTTGCTAAAGCCCAGAAAGTCAGGAATTTGCTTACAAAAAACACTAAGAAGATTTTTGCCGATTTTGATGCCATAATACTTCCAACCGTTCCAACACCTGCTTTTTCTATAGGCGATAAAAGTGATGATCCTATTGCCATGTTTTTGGCTGACATTTATACAGTTTACGCAAATCTTGTTGGTATTCCTGCAATTTCTCTTCCCCTTTTTACTCATTCCTCCGGCCTGCCATTTGGGTTGCAGGTTATGACTTCTCAGTTTAATGAGGTAGGTTTGCTGCTTCTCTCAAAAATCCTCATGGATTTAAAAGAGAAAGTTTAGGTCTTTTACTGGCGACAAAAGTCAAACAATCAAACCAGTCGATTCATTTTTTTGATCGATTGATTCATTCACATTCGTAATGTCAACTCATGAAAAATGTAACTTCTTTGACTAAGCTTCGCCGGCTTATAAAAACATTGGCGGTAAGTTTTATCTTTTTAATTCTTGCTTTAGCAGGTAGTTCTTTTACAAATTCATCAAATGGAACGACAGATGAATTAAAAAAATCAGGCAGAGATTCATTGCGTACAGACAAAGATGGCTTTCCTGATTTATTCTCCTCAAAATCTACCAACTTATATCCGGGTGGTTTTTCGCTTCATCCCAAAGCTTTTCTATTTGTACAGAATTTTGTGCAATCCAACTCAAACCGGTTGAATAAAATGAAAGTTTGGGGTAAGCCTTACCTGGACATTTTTGAAGGTATCCTAATTCAACATGGCTTACCAGCAGAACTGAAATACCTGAGTGTAGTTGAATCTTCCTTAAACCAAAGGGCCCTTTCACCCGTAGGCGCAGGTGGTCCCTGGCAGCTTATGCCCGTAGAGGCCCGTAGATTGGGTTTAACTGTAAATAGCAGGGTTGATGAAAGAAAGAACTATTATAAGAGCACCCATGCTGCTGCAAAGATGATGAAAGAGTTGTATGGCAGTTTCCAGGATTGGCTACTTGTTATTGCTGCTTATAACTGCGGGCCGGGCCGCTTGCAACAAGCTATCAGGAAAAGTGGAAGCCGCGATTTTTGGATCCTTCAAAAATACCTGCCACTTGAGACCCGAAATCACGTAAAGAATTTTATTGGAACACATTATGTTTTCGAAGGTACCGGAGGTTTAACAACCATGACTTCATCTCAAATCGCTAATTATTCTGTAAACCTTGCAGGTTTAAAACCAGTTTCAAACGTGAGTGATGATGAAACGAATAAAAATATTTCTGTTACGGTTTCGGGCAAATACGTAGCTTCAGTGCTATCCAGGAATATTGGATTAGATGTGTCAACTTTCAATAAACTTAATCCAGGTTTTGATAAATTGGTTTCTACCGGAAAACCTACAAACCTGCGTTTACCTGTTGACAAAATGATGGTTTTTGAAAATAAGAAACGAGCTATTTTAGAAGAGTCGGTTAGCTCACTTTTATAAAAGAATAAATCCTTATGTGGAATGCCGGTTTATGCCGGCATTTTTATTTTAACTCAATTGCTAAAGATCTTTTTTATTGCTACAGCCTTTGACATACATTCTTCATACTCCATTTCAGGTAGGCTATTAGTGGTAATACCGCCTCCTACCTGGTAGGATAAAATTTGGTTCAAAGAATTATAAAGAATACTCCTGATCACTACATTAAAATCAAAGTCTTTTTGGGGCGTAATATATCCTACCGATCCTGAATAAATGCCCCGTCGACTCTTCTCATAAATACCAATTAATTCCATCACTTTCAGTTTAGGTGCACCAGTCATAGAACCCATAGGAAAAGTAGCGGCTAAAATATCATTAATCAACATACCTGGTTTTAAAATACCCGATATGGTACTAATCATTTGATATACCTGGGGGAAAGTGTAAATACCAAAAAGTTCATCAACTTTTACTGATCCAGGCTCGCAAATTTTACTCAAATCATTTCTTACAAGGTCCACCACCATCACATTTTCTATCCTATCTTTTTCACTAGCAAATAATGCAGTGCAGTTAAAATCATCATCTAACCCATTTGTAAAATTTCGAGGGGAAGTACCTTTTATAGGTTGTGAAATAACTGAGCTACCTTTTTTCTGTAGAAATCTTTCGGGGCTGGCACAAACAAGGTAATCATCGTAAACCCGGTAAAATGCTGAAAAAGGATTAGGGGAAATAGCGGTCAAGGTTAAGTAAAGGTTATACGGATCGAGCAAGACATTATCCGCATAAAATTCCTGGCAAAAGTTTATTTCATAGCAGTCTCCACGATTAATATGCCTTATCAATTGTTCAACTGTATCAAGGTATTCCGATTGTGAAAAAACACTTTTAAAATGTATTGATGGAAGTGTAACCGGAGCTTTAGTGATACCAGATGATAGCTGTTCTAAAATGGAGAAATGATCTTCTCCTGCCACTCCAATTTTAAGCTCATTTCCATTAAGAATGACGATGATTTCAGGTACAAATAGGAACGAAACAGGGAAAGTACTGTGCCTTGTAGCTCCAGATTCAGACACTTCCATTACAGATCCAAACTCGTAATTAAAATGTCCAAAGATCCAATCTTCAGTTGCCTGGCAAAATGAGTCAAAAGAAACATTCTCATTTTCACAAGGATTAAAAATGGATTTTGCTCCAACCGCCAGGAGGCATTCAAAAGAATGATGGTTAGATTGGTAATGATGATTATCCATAAAACAACAGATGTTGAACCGGCTCGCCCAGTTCAACATCTGCTTTTTTGTGCCATCTATATCCTTTACAGGAAATGATTGGAAAGTTCGTTTCACTAAAATATATGATGCTTAAAAATCGTCGTCGTCATCATCAAAACCACGGGAGGAGTCGTTGAACATATCCTTAAAATCATCATCAATTTTAAAGTCGTCATCGTCCTCTTCTTTAGCTGCTTTTTTTGCACCGGGTGCCTTTTTAACTCCCTTCGATTTAGGGATATCAAATTCATCAAAATCAGGATCCCAATCTTCATCTTCTTCGGGCTTTTCCCATTCATCAGCTACTTCATCAGTAGTTGTTTCTTCCTCTTCATCGTCCTCTTCTTTTTTACTTTTAGATGCTTTTACAGATTTTGAGGCAGGCTTTACATCCATTTCCTCATCGTCTTCCTCATCTTCGTCATCAACCTTATTTTTCGATTGTGAAATTCCTTTTTTGTCCGCGGAATCAGTTTGCGGCTTAACTTTTTTGGGAGCGGATTTAGACTCCTTATCAGATTTCAGTGCCATAATTCTAATAGGATTTATTGAGTAAAATTTCAACGAGTTTTTTAATCAGCCAAATTTATCTTTTGATATTGTAGATTTTTTACAAAACGATAAAATGCTCTGTATCGGTATGCATAATTTAAAAAATATCAAATCGGTCACTCAAAAAGATGACCGAAAATTTGATCGTCTATATTACCTGGACAATTTGCTTTCTTCCAGGGCCATTTGAAATGTAAGAAACAGGTGCACCAATAAAATTGTTTATAAATGATACATATTCATTCATGGTGCCTGGCAAGTCTTCAGCTTTTGTTATTGATGTAGTATCCGTATTCCAGCCTTTAAAAGAGCGTAAAACCGGCTCAATTTGCATCTTGGACATTTGGTAAGGCACTTGATTTTTCTCTTCTCCATTTACCATATAAGAGGTACACATTTTCAATTCCTCAAAACTATCTAATACGTCTGCTTTGGTCATTACAACTTTGGTAACACCGTTAATCATACAGGCAAATTGCAGGGCAACCAAATCAATCCAACCGCAACGGCGCGGACGCCCGGTAGTAGCTCCAAACTCGCTTCCAATCCTTCTTAATTCTTCACCGGTTTCATCAAAAAGTTCAGTAGGGAAAGGGCCGCTACCAACACGTGTACAGTAGGCTTTGGTTACCCCGATAACTTCTCTGATTTTTTGCGGAGCAACACCAAGACCTGTACAAACTCCAGCAGAAATTGTATTGGAGGAAGTTACAAAAGGGAAAGTTCCAAAATCAATATCGAGCATACTACCCTGTGCACCTTCTGCCAAAATTTTATTACCCTGGCTAATCTTATCGTTTAAGAAATACTCTCCATTAACTATGTTGAGTGTCTTTAAAAATTCGATTGACTCGAAAAATTCATCTTCCCATGCTGAGATGTCTTCGTTAAAGTGAAAACCATCCAGCAAGCGCTGGTGCTTCAAGCGTAGCTTAATATAATTTGAGGTAAAAGATTTGTCGAGCAGGTCGCCAACGCGTAAAGCATTACGGCCTGTTTTATCCATATACGCTGGACCAATACCTTTTAAAGTGGAGCCAATTTTATCGGTGCCTTTTGATATTTCAGAAGCCTTATCCAAAGCTCTGTGACCAGGAACAATCAGGTTAGTTCTTTCTGAAATAAATAAGTTCCTTTTTACATCAATGCCAAACGAAGCAACTGTATCACATTCCCTTTTTAGGGTAACAGGATCGAGGACTACACCGTTGCCAATAAGGTTAATGGTGTCCTGGTGAAATATGCCGGAAGGAATTTGATGCAGCACAATTTTCTTATCCTGCACATATAATGTATGACCGGCGTTGGGGCCACCCTGGAACCTGGCAACCAAATCGTATTGAGGTGCAAAATAATCTACAATCTTACCCTTACCCTCATCGCCCCATTGCAAGCCCAGTATTACGTCAACCATTGGTATGTATTTGAATTTGGCGCAAAAATAAAGGTTTGATGCACAAACAACCTGTGACAACCCAAATAGTTTTGAACACTAAAGCACTACTTTCCAAAATTCTTTATTTTAATAATTCAAGAACTATCGCTGTACGGGCAGGAATTGATATGGTATTAATGCCTGACATAGTTTCACCTGTAATAACATTTACAGCTCCCTTATAACCTTTCATACGTTCTGCAAAGCGCTCTGTTGGTATGCCCGTTACGGTATTTGTTGAATTAGTTGCAATCATCACAGTTCTATCGTTATTGTATCTGAAATATACATACACACCATTTTCAGGTACAAATTGCATTAGCTTACCAGAATTTAAAGCAGCGGAATTCTTACGATAATTGGCTAATTTTTTTACATAGTCAAAGGCCTCATTTTCCTTCTCCGATCTTCCTGCAGCAGTAAATTTATTTTCGGCATCGCCGGCAAAACCTCCCGGAAAATTCTTTCGAACTTCGGCATCACTAGGGTTTCGGGTATTCTTCATTAATATCTCTGTTCCATAATACATAGAGGGTATACCACGGGTTGTCAGCAGCCAGGTAAGACCCATTTTGTACTTATTAAAATCTTCGCCGATCATAGACAGGTAACGATCCGTGTCATGGTTATCCAGCGATGTAACCTGTTTCATAGGATCAGCATACACAGCATCCTGTGCCAGTACCTGGTACATTTTGCTTACGCCATTATCCCAACCAAAATCCTGGTTTAAAGCATCGAGCATTGCATAGTTTAAAGGAAAGTCGCAAGTGCCGGGTAAGTTGCTTTTAAATGGAAAGTTGACGTTACTCTTTACAAAATATGAAAGTGACAGTGGATTTCCAGTTACTGTTTCTCCGAACAAATGAATGTTTGGATACTCGGTAAGCAAGGCCTGGTTACAACGGTTCATAAATGCCAGATCGTTGTATTTGTACGTATCTATGCGCCACGCATCCAGGCTAAACATTTCGGTAGACCAGATAGCATGTTGTATAAGATAATTTGCCAGGTAGGGATTGCGCTGGTTTAAGTCGGGCAAAAACTTAGTAAACCACCCGTCTAACATCACACTCCTGTCTACGGTGGCACCATGCGGGTCAGCCAGTGACTGCTCCTTATGCGAGGTGTTAGTGTATACTGGCCAGTTATTAAACCAGTCTTTGGTAGGCTGATCTTTATACATCCAATGGTCGTCGCTCACATGATTGTATACAGCATCCTGTATAAGTTTAAACCCTTTTTGATGAAGCGCATTGGAAAAAACTATGTAGCCTTCATTACCACCAAAGCGGGGATCTACCAGGTAATGATCAGTAAAATGGTAACCATGATACCCTGCCTGCATACGACCTGGTCCTTCCAGTTTTAAAGCTTCATCATTTGTTATTACGGGTGTGGGCCAAATGGCGGTTACACCCAGTTCTTTCAGGTAATCCAGGTGGTTGATGATGCCTTTAAAATCTCCTCCATGGCGCAAAATAGGATTATTGGCATCGGCCTGCATATCGGCCATGCCGGCATACTTATCGTTAGACGGATCGCCATTAGAAAAACGATCGGGCATGAGCAGGTAAATGAAATCAGCACTGTTAACTCCCGCAGGTTTAAAATTTTTATTCCGCGAAAATAACTCGTAAGGTCTCTTGATAACCTGTCCGTTTCCAGAGCCGGTTACTGTCATTACGCCTGCTTTTGTAGTGGATGCAATGCTCACATCCAGGAAAGCATAATTGGCATTTTCTACCCTGTGCGTTTTTACTAACTGAACACCGGGGTATTTAATGGTGTACGTAAGTGACCCGGCACCGGGACCATATACCAGTAGCTGAACTTTATTGTACTTCATACCTACCCACCAATTTGTAGGGTCAACGCGTTTTATTGAAACAGGTTGAGCTGAAAGGGTGATGAATAAAATAACGCAGCTAAAAAGCGCAAGCAATTTTTTCATTGTATAAAAAGTATAAGGGTGGATAATATTAAGGAGTCAAATGTAACAGATATAGTGGAATGGTAAGACCGGGTTAGGCGTTTCGTATGCAAGTAACAGAGTTTCCCTAATCTGCATTCGCAGCCCTTAGATAGAATTAATGAAAGCAGTATCCACATTACCAAATTACATTCAATGAAGATTACTTAGGGCATTATTAACTTTCACGCAAAGACGCAAAGAAATATCACGCCAAGGTGTAAAAGAAAAAAAAGCTTGTCTTTGCTACCTGGCTCCTTTTTTTCTTTCTGTGAATTTTTTTAAGTAAACGACATTGATGTTACATTCATTAAATACTTTCTTACTAAATACTGTAATGAGTCACCACCCGGTGAAAGCATGGTACTAATATATTTTTCACAGATAAGTTACAACCATAGGTGAAGAGATAATACACGGCAAAGTTTACAACTGCCCTATCACCTTCCACAAGGTGTTTAAACTGGCCAGTATTACAAAAGAGCCCACCAGTATAAACATAGTTTTTAAAGGAAGTTTACCTACCAGCCTGGCCGCTATGGGTGCAGCTATTAACCCGCCAATTACAAGCCCGGCAACATCTAATAAAGGAATGTGTTTTAGTAATATGAAAAAGGTAATTGAACTGGTAAGCACTACAAAAAATTCAGCCAGGCAAACAGAACCTATAACGTATCGCGGCGATCGTCGTTTTGACATAAGCGTACTCGTAACCAGGGTACCCCACCCGCCACCGGCAAAAGCATCAAAAAAGCCACCCGCAGAAGCCAGCCATCCGGCCCTTTTTACTTTGTCGGTTGACTTTCTTTTTTTAAAAGCCTTGCGCATGATGAAAAAGCCCAGGTAGAGGGTGTAAAAGGATAAGGGTATTCTAACGTAGGTGGCATACTTCTGGCCAAAATAGGAAAGAGAAGCACCTATGATTGCTCCAATCATACCGGGTATAACCAATGTTTTAAAAAGCTTTTTATTGATGTTGCCAAACCTGTGATGACTATACCCTGAAAGGCCACTGGAAAAAACTCTTGCAGAGTGAACCCTGCTGCTTACCACCGCCGGGTTTACACCCTGGGCTAACAGAAAAGTTGTACTAATAGTGCCATAGCCCATGCCCAGCGAGCCATCGGCCATTTGCGCCAGGAACCCTGTTAACAGCATGAGCAAAAAGGTGCTGGTATCAATATATTTCGGAATATCCCTGATGCCAGTTATCAGCCTTTCGAGCGGCATATACGATAAGATGGCATGGCCCAGGATCATCAATAAAAAAGCAAGCAGACAGAACAATACTATCTTCATCCAACGCTTGCCACCAGGCTTATCTTCCAGTGTTTCCTGCTTGGCTGCCAGCACACGTGTTACCTCGTCAAGTTGCTTTATTTTGTTGGCAAAATCACCCTGTAAACTCTTACGGATCGTTTGCATATTTTCCAACACACCTTCCATTTCATCAGGTATCAATTCATTTAACTGCTCCTTTAATCGCTTGGCAATGGTGGGCGATTTACCGTTGGTTGAAATGGCTATTTTAAGATTACCCTTCTTTACAATCGACCCTAAATAAAAGTCGCACAACTCAGGCTTATCAGCCACATTAGCCAGCAATCCGCGATGCTTAACTTCAGCGGCAATTTGGGCACTGATTGTTTTATCATTTATAGCCACAATCACCAGGTCCACGTCATCCAGATCATGGGGGTCAAAAGGTTTTTCAAATAATGTTATGTGTTGATAAGACGCAACCAGATCCTTAATCTCATCGCTTATTTTGGTTGCTACCAGTTTAATAGTTGTTGCCGGGCTATTGCCTACAACAGCTTCAAGTTTTTCAAGACCCACATAGCCACCACCTACTATTAATAACCTAAGCTTCTCCAGTTTTAAAAAAACGGGAAAGAGCTTATTGCCTTCTGCAGATTTTTGCAAAGCATCTATATTTTCACTATCGGTATCAGTTATCTGCATCTATTAATTTAGAGAGTGCCG
>JBBQVY010000143.1:0-12672 GCA_038211085.1 Chitinophagales bacterium
ACTGGCGCAGGTAGTGGTAATTGGTTATGGAGCGGTAAAAAAGAGCGATCTCACTGGCTCCGTTGCATCTATAAAAGCTGAAGATTTAAAGGCTATTCCGGCAACCTCATTTGACCAGGCAATGCAGGGCCGTGCAGCAGGTGTGCAGGTCACACAAACCTCCGGTAAACCTGGCGCAGAAGCATCCATTCGCATAAGAGGTACCAGCAGTATAAATGCCGGTAACGAACCACTGTATGTTATTGATGGATTGCTGGTGAGCAGCGACGGTGGCGACATGACCACCGGCGTAACCTTAGGCCCACGCATAGGTGCATTATCCGCTATCAATCCAAACGATATTGAATCAATTGAGATATTAAAAGATGCCTCTGCCACTGCTATCTATGGTTCAAGGGGTGCAAACGGTGTGGTTCTTATAACTACCAAGCGTGGCCGTTCTGGTACAGGTTCTGTTTCGTTCGATATGTATTACGGGCAACAGGAAGTAGCTAATAAGCTTAAACTATTAAACGCTGCACAATTTGCCAACCTGGTAAACGATGCAAAATTGAATGCGTACCAAACCCCGGTATATGTTAATCCTAAGAACCTTGGAAGCGGCACAGACTGGCAGAATGAACTGTTTCGCACTGCACCGATGGCCAGCTACCAGCTGTCGTTTTCAGGGGGAGATGAAAAAACAAAATACGCCATCTCCGGTGGCTATTTTGACCAGGATGGCATCATCCTCAACTCCAACTTTAAACGCTATTCTTTCCGTGCAAATCTTGACCGAGAAGTAAATAAAAATCTTACCGTTGGTAACAGCGTTAGTTATACCAGCATTACTTCAACAGGCGTATTAACCAACGCCGGTACCATTGTGCCGGGTGTAGTTACAGCGGCCATACTATTTAACCCCGTGCTTCCTGTGTACGACTCTACCGTTAAAGGTGGTTATACCTTCGAAAACGACCGTGGTAAAAACTTAGGCAACCCCATTGCCGATGCAGAAAAATATTCATCGTACACCACCAGCTCCAGGATATTGGGGAACATATATGCCCGCTATAAAATCGGCAACAACCTGGAGTTTAAAAGCAGCTTTGGTATAGATGGCTTCAACCAAAAAGAAAACTCTTTTGGCCCTAACTATCTTAAGCGAACACTTGCCAGCCAGGGCGAAGCTTCGGTAGGCACGGTGCAGGGTTTAACCTGGCTGAACGAGAATACCCTAACTTTTAATAAAAGGTACAATGACAAACACGGCGTAAATGTTTTACTGGGTTATACCACGCAAAAGTTTAGAAATGAAAGCTTGTTTGCCTATGCCTTTGAATTTCCTGACGACCGTACAGGTTACCATAGCATAGCTGCTGGTTTAAAACCACAAAAACCCTTCAATGGAGAATCGCAGTGGAGCATGGTTTCGTATTTAGGCCGTATTAATTATTCTTTTGTCGATAAGTATCTCTTTACCGCCACTGGCCGGTTTGACGGCTCCTCCAAGTTTGCCGATCAAAACAAGTTTGGTTTCTTTCCCTCTGGTGCTTTTGCCTGGCGGGTAATCAAAGAAAATTTTATGGCCAATGCCCGCCATATATCCGACCTTAAATTTAGAGCCAGTTATGGATTAATCGGTAACCAGGCGATACCTCCCTACCAGTCACTTGCATTAATAGGGCCTTATGGCGAGGGGGTTTTTAACAGTGCCAACGGCAGCCAGGTGTATACAGGTCTGGAACCACTGAGTTATGTAAATCGCAGCCTTAAATGGGAAACAACCAAGCAACTTGATATTGGTGTGGATGTATCTTTCTTTAAAGATCGCTTAACCCTTACTGCCGATTATTACAGTAAGAAAACTTTTGATCTGCTATTGTCAACCCCCATACCTACCACCAGTGGCTTTCCAACAACTATTTTAAATGTAGGTAACATAACCAACAAGGGTTTCGACTTTGATATTCGCACCGTTAATACAACAGGTGCTTTTAAATGGAATACCTCCATCAACCTTTCCATCAATAAGAATAACATAACCAATCTTAATACAGCGACAGACATTTTATTATTGGGTGGAAGCTTGTTAAGACAAGGCCAGTCAATCGGAACCTTTTTTGGGTACCAGTTTGCAGGAATATTTCAAACAGACCAGGAAGCACGGACCAGCGCTGTATTGCTTGGCCAGGAAGCCACTTCTTCTGATACCGCAGCAAGGGCACGGGCAGGTGACCGTAAGTACCGCGATATAAATAAAGACGGCAAAATTGATGCAAAAGACCGTACGCTTTTAGGCACCGCACAACCCGATTTCACCTTTGGCTTTAATAATTCATTCTCTTTTAAAAATGTGGAGTTAAGCATTTTCTTCCAGGGGTCCCAGGGAAATAAAATGGCCAACTTTAATGCACTCGACCTCTTGAGCTTTACAGGCCAAAATAATGTATTAGCCGATGCAGGATTAAACAGGTGGACACCAACAAATGCCAGCAATAAATATCCACGTGCTACTGCATCTACCAGGGACGTCGGTGTTTTTTCGTCTGCAATTGTTGAAGATGCCTCTTACCTGAGATTGAAAAATGTAACACTGGCTTACCGCATCCCTAACAAATTATTGGACAGGGCCAGTATTAAAAGCCTTAGAATTTTTGCGGGTGCAACCAATCTATGGACGCTTACAAATTATACAGGTTACGATCCTGAAGCAAATACCTATGGTCAAAGCACTACGCTTATAGGCATTGACTCCGGTGGTTATCCGCAGGCAAAAACATACACAGTAGGAGTAAACGTAGGTTTTTAATTACAACAAATTGCCATTATGAAAAGACATTCCATATACATTAAGACCATTCTTTTTTCTTTCATCCTGTTAGGTAGTTCTTCCTGCAAAAAGTTTTTGGAAGAAAACCCAAAGAACCTGGTTGCTGTAACCAATTTTTATCAAACTGAAAACGATGCGGTTTCGGCGGTCAACGCTATTTACGCTTACCTCAATTCAACCAGCACGGGTTCAACTGCAGGTGTTTACCATAGCACGTTTTGGGTAATGGCAGGTCTTGCATCCGACGAAATGTACAGCGAAGAAATCTTTGCACCGCAGAACGACCAGATCGGCAAATTCACGCATGGCCCCATCAATTCTTCCATCCAGGAAACATGGACCATGCATTACAAAGCCATTACTATTGCCAACATTGCTATAGCAAGAATCCCAGGTATCTCCATGAATGCAGTATTGAAAACAAGACTCTTAAACGAAGCGTATTTTCTTCGCGGTCTCTTGTACTTCGATATGGTGCGTATGTTTGGTAAGATACCTTTGGTGTTGCAGGAAGTAGAACCATTATTACCTGAAACTGCCAATGTAGATGCGATTTACACACAAATTTTAAGCGACCTTACTGCTGCTGAAAATTTGCCCGATAGCTACCCGGTGGGGCAGGGACGTGGCAGGGCAACCAAAGGAGCTGCAAAATCTATTCTTGCCAAAGTATACCTGACGCTGGGCCGCTGGCAGGAGTGTGCTGCCAAATGCAAAGAGGTCATTAATTCCAATCAATATGCTTTGTGGGCCAACTACGCAGATGTATTTAAGCTGTCGGGCCGTGGCGGTAAAGAAGCTATTTTTTCTGTGGGCTTCGGCGATGCAGGGGGTGCCATTATATTTTGGGAAGCAGGCCAGTTCAATGTGCGGTTGCTGCCTCCACAACTGGTTGTGGAAGGCGTTGACAACCCGCAGGGATGGCAGGTTCCAACCCTAAATTTATACAATGCCTACGATGCTGCTGACCAGCGAAGGGCCGTAACTTTTATAACTGAAATTCACAATCCCAACGGCTCAACTTCTACCATAAAACCCTACATAAAAAAGTACTGGGACCGCGTTGCCGAGCCGAAAGCCAATGGCTCAGCTAACGATTTTCCGGTGATACGTTATGCCGATGTTTTATTAATGTTGGCAGAGGCCAGCAACGAACTGGGCAATACGGCTGATGCCCACCTATACATAAACATGGTAAGAAAACGTGCCCGCTTTAACGGCACCGTTGATCTGAGTACAACCCCGGATTATGCCAACTTAAGTAAAGAAGCCTTTCGTGCAGCAGTGTTAAAAGAAAGAAGAATGGAGTTTGTAGCGGAAGGGCAAAGGTGGTTTGATTTGGTACGCACCAAAACACTGGAGACGCTGGTGCCGGTTGCCAAGCCTGGTATAACCCCTGCAGCAAGAAATTACCTATATCCTATACCACAAAGAGAGATCGATTTGAACCCAAAGCTTGGGCAAAATGCGGGTTATTAAAAAGCCCCCTAAATCCCCCGAAGGGGGACTTGGAACCCATTGGCATAACATAAAAAATTAGCAGTTGAAAAAATCGAATTATAATAAGTTACCCGAGGTAGAAGTCACCGGCCATAACTGCATAGAAGGTTGGCAGCAAATAGCTGGTGCCTTAACTAACGGTAGCAGCAATAAGCACGTTATATGCATAGAATGTTATCACGGTGTGCATACCAGCGAAATTGCTGCTGTGCTTACTGCTAATATTCCCGGTGCTTTATTAATAGATGCCTCGGTGGCCATGAAAACAGCGGCTGACATTGAAGCAATGGTATATCCTTATGTAACCGACGATCCGGTTTTTGGCTATATGGCACCCTTAGAGTTAAACCAATTTTTTGATGCCGGTAAAGTGTTGACTTTGCAGCAGCAGGTACATGAGGTGGAGGAGGGAACAGTAATTGTTTTTGGGCAGGGCGCCTCCCTGGTAGCACCCACCTGCAATGTGATGGTATATGCTGATATGCCACGGTGGGAAATACAATTGAGATACCGGAGCAACAGTATCAGCAACCTTGGCGCTACTAATGCCGATGCTGAATTTTCATATCAATACAAACGAAGCTTTTTTGTTGACTGGAGGGTTTGCGACCGCCAGAAAAAAGTATTGACAGAGCGCTGGAATTATGTGCTTGATACTACTATAAGCGATCAACCAAAAATGATTTCGGGTAAAGCCCTGGCCGATGCCCTGCTTGAAACTTCAAGCCGCCCATTTAGGGTTGTGCCATTTTTTGATCCCGGACCGTGGGGTGGCCAGTGGTTAAAAGAAGTGTGTGATTTAGACAGGCAGCAACAAAATTTTGCCTGGGGTTTTGACTGCGTGCCCGAAGAAAATAGTTTACTCCTTCGGTTTGATAATGCGGTATTTGAAACGCCTGCTATTAACCTTGTTTTTCAACAGCCCGAAAGGTTGTTGGGAAAAAAAGTACATGAAGCTTTTGGTGAAGAATTCCCTATTCGCTTCGATTTTCTTGACACGATGGAAGGTGGCAATTTGAGCCTGCAGGTGCATCCCCTAAAAGAATATATCAGGAAACATTTTGGAATGGCTTACACACAAGATGAAAGCTATTACATCCTGGATGCAAAAGAAGGAGCCTTTGTTTACCTGGGTCTGAAAGAAGAAATTATTCCTGAAAAAATGTTAAGCGAATTGGCTACCGCACAGGAAGAAGGCGGCGATTTTGATGCGGAGCAGTTTGTAGAAAAATGGCCGGTTAAGAAACACGATCATATCCTTATTCCATCGGGCACCGTGCATTGTTCCGGAGCCGATACAGTAGTGCTTGAAATAAGTGCCACTCCTTACATCTTTACTTTTAAATTATGGGATTGGGGCCGTATGGGTCTTGATGGAAAGCCTCGTCCTATATCGCTGGGTCATGGCAAAGAAGTAATTCAATGGGACAGGACAGCCAGCTGGACAGCAGAAAACATAATTAACCAATTTGAAATATTGGCTACAGAAGATGGCTATATAGAAGAGAGAACCGGTCTTGACACAACATCATTTATAGAAACACGCAGGAACTGGTTCACCGAAAAAGTACCCCACAATACAAATGGAAACCTTAACGTAGTAAACCTGATTGAGGGCCGCGAAGCCATTGTAGAAAGCCCCAACAATTTGTTTGAGCCTTTCATCATTCATTATGCTGAAACATTTATAGTGCCAGCTGCTGTGGGTGAATATACTATACGTCCACACGGTGAAAGTGAAGGCATGCAATGTGCAACTATTAAAGCGTATGTAAGAACTGAAAACCTGATTGATTACCGCATTAATTAAAATTATGAACAGCACGGGAAGTAAATGGTACGTTTATAAAGCAACAACGGTAGCAGCCGTGGGCGGCTTGTTGTTTGGTTACGATACCGCTGTTGTTGCCGGAGCCATCGGCTTTATACAAAAGCGCTACGATCTGTCGGCTGCCATGGTGGGCTGGATTGCTTCATGCGCCCTGATAGGCTGCATAGCAGGTGCAATGTTTGCCGGCACCTTAAGCGATCGCGTTGGTCGTAAAAAGGTGTTGATACTGTCTGCCATTTTATTCGCCGTTTCATCTGCTGGTAT
Source organism: Chitinophagales bacterium (assembly GCA_038211085.1). Lineage (GTDB taxonomy): Bacteria > Bacteroidota > Bacteroidia > Chitinophagales > Chitinophagaceae > Segetibacter. Next base: position 6,408 of record JBBQVY010000143.1, read on the forward strand.
AGCTGTGCCAATGGACCTGAATTGGTTTGTATTCTTTCGCCTCATAGGCGGCCTGGGTATAGGTATTGCCTCCATGTTGGCACCCATGTATATTTCTGAAATAGCACCTGCCAAAATCAGGGGAGAGTTGGTATCGATTAACCAGTTAGGTATTGTATCTGGCATCCTGCTTATCTACTTTGTAAATGCCACCATTGCCGGCTGGTACGATGAAGCATGGAATGTTACTACCGGTTGGAGGTGGATGTTTGGCTCTGGTATATTTCCTTCCATTATATTTTTACTGCTACTTTTCTTTGTTCCTGAAAGTCCAAGGTGGCTGGCGCAAAAAGAAAGATGGGATGAGGCAAAACTTATTCTTTCAAAAATTAATGGGGAGGCCAAAGCAACCGAAGAATTGTCCGAGATAAAAGAAGCATTAAATGTTGAAAAAAGTTCGTTTACGGACTTACTAAAACCCGGCGTAAGAAGAGCTTTAATGATCGGTATTATCCTGTGCATTTTCTCCCAGGTTACCGGCATAAACGCCATCATGTATTATGCCCCTGAAATTTTTAAATCAACCGGTGATGGTTCGGGTTCTGCTTTAATGCAAACAGTTTTAGTGGGTACCATCAATGTATTGTTTACCCTGGTTGCCATAAAGTATGTTGACCGCTGGGGCCGCAGAACTTTGTTGCTGATTGGGTGTGCAGGAATGGCTGCCTGCCTGTTGGTAGTGGGTGGCGCTTTTTACTTTGATCTTGCAAAAGGTTATTTGGTGTTGGTTGCCATACTGGCTTACATCGCCTTCTTTGCAATCTCTCTTGGCCCCCTGGCGTTTGTGGTAATTTCCGAAATCTTCTCAAACCGCAATCGTGGCAAAGCAATGTCTGTCTGCATCTTTTTTTTATGGATAGCCGTTTATGTCGTTTCGCAATCATTTCCCATGCTGCTGGCTTCCATAGGCAGCGCTTACACTTTCTGGATTTTTATGGTAATGGCTGTGTTCGCTTTCCTGTTTGTATACAAATTGATACCGGAAACAAAAGGTAAAACACTGGAGGAGATTGAAAGATATTGGTTGCCGGCTCATGTAACTGACACATCAAACGTGCCTTCCCTCACCGGGGTAGGGAGCGTATAAAATCATAACATCTAAAACGTATTTTAATGAAACGATTTACCCTTTTTTTTACGCTATGTGCATTTGGCTTGTGCATGCTTCCAGCCTGTAAAAAAGATTCCATAGATGCCAACCTACCCTCTATGCGACTAACACCTGAAAAAGTATCGGGCAAAAGCGGTAAACAGGTACAGGCCACCTTAACCATACATGCACCTTATGGCTATAAAAAATTGGAAATTTCGAAAACTATTAATTTGGTTTCAGCCTTTGGCATTACGAGTGTAGTACCTGAAACGCTTAGCGATAACAACTACCGTTATGTATATACGTATACTTACCAGCCCGAAGAAGTAGACAAGTTGGTTGGCATCAATTTTCATTTTGAAGATGCGAAAGGTAACATAGCAGAAAAAGATCTTACAGTAGATACAGAAGCTTCGCCCGAACAAATGATTTACTCACGTACCTGGAAACTGGTTTCAAAACTTTGGACAAGCCGCAACCCGGTACAGGAGTCATTGCAGGAGTGCGAAAAGGACAACAAGACCAACTTTAGAAGAGACAGCTCCATCCTGGTAAACTATGGTGCCGTTGGCTGCACGTTTGATGGCTTCAACATTTTTGATAAATGGACCTTAAGCGAAGATGAAAAAACTTTTACCCAGGTATATCACAGCGTTTTCGATCCAAGTAAAATCACCATTGAAAAATATGAGGTCAAGTCGCTTACAAAAGATAAAATGGTACTGGAAATAAAGCTTGATCTTTCTGCCTTTGGCTTAAGTACAAAAGAAACATTTGTGTATACCTATGAGGCTGCTTAACCCGGGTGTCTTAAAAAATTGTAAAATGAAAAGTGGTTTAATTAAGGTAGGGCATATCATCAGCTTTTGTTTGCTGGCTTTTATTTCGTGTACTTCTGATAAGACTATGCGAAGTGAGGATCCGCCCGCTGTTAACACAAACCTGACTACTTTAAAATTTTCCGTAGAGGAAGCAACGGACTGGACGGGTTTGTTTTTAAGAAAATCAGGCTGGTTTGGTGGGGATGGAATTTTTGCCATTCCGCTTGATGGCGTGGATACCTCAGGTGCCGCCAAAAACCAGGAGACATTGATTTTGTTTAGCGATACGGTTATAGGAGATATCGTGAACGACAGTCTCAAAACCGGCTTTACAATGGTGCACAATTCGGTAGCTCTTTTAAAAGGTGGCGAAGCAAAAAAAGAGAACATAGAATTTTATTATGACAAGAAAGCCAATGGAAAACCTGAATCAATGTTTATTCCCGCTACGCCAAACGCAAAGCCGGGAGATTACTATTGGTTGGGCGATGGCTTTGTAAATCACTCCATGGCCGATGCTACTTATGTTTTTGGTTACAGGGTACGGGATACCAGCTCGGCTTCGTTTGGCTTTGCCGAAGTAGGTAACACTATAATTAAAATACCCAGGGGAAGTAAGCCGCCATTTGAAGAGCAGCAGCAAATGGATACCCCGTTTTTTATAGCCGGTAATGCTGATGGCAACGGATCGTTTGGTGCCGGAATTTTTGCGAATACCAAAGATGCTGCTGCCCCCAATGCGGATGGCTATGTTTATGTGTATGGCTTAAGAGGCAAAGCAAAGAATGTAATGGTGGCCAGGGTGAAGCCTGAACAATTTGAAACATTTTCTGAATGGCGTTTTTGGGATGGTACAACCTGGAATGCTGATATAAATGCAACGGCCAACATTACAGATCGGGCATCGAACGAGTTGAGTGTAACACCTTTAAAAGATGGCAGGTATGCAATGGTTTTTCAAACAGACGGAATAGGGAATACGGTCGGTTTGCGCTTAAGCAATCATCCTGAAGGCCCTTTTGGCCCCATCATAAAAATATGGGAATGCCAGGAGCCGAAAATTGCAAAAAACTTTATTGTGTACAATGCCAAAGCGCATTCAAACTTATCGCAGCCAAACGAATTGTTGATCAGTTATAACGTGAATTCATTCGACTTTTTTAAAGACATTTTAAAGTATCCAAACTTATACAGGCCACGGTTTATAAGGGTTAAACTCTTATAAATGGTGGTTGCAAGTGGGCATCGCTAAATAGAGATACCGGGTACAAGAGGACGCAAGAGTACCGTGGCCGGGGGGCCACAGCCACACAAAATGAACGAGAGGAGTTTACCACATAGGCACAGTAGAAAACATAGGTTTCACATAGACTATGTGCTTTTGCTATGTTACCTATGTGTCTATGTGGTGGTTTATTTTCACATGTTCCTTAGTACAATGTTTATTAGTAGTACAAAAGTCAGGGCAATAAAAACATCAGGTTTAACCATAATCTTTACATGAAAGTAAGCGCCTACATTTTAACAGCATTGTGTCTGCCCATATTATGGTCGGTGGGTAGTTGTAATAATTCAAAACCAGGAACGCTGGCCGTTGCTGATAAAGAATATTACCAGGATACGGCTACTATGCTTAAGACGACAGCTGCACCCGAATGGGCTGAAATGCTAAAGCATGACACAGGATGGATAGGGGCTGATGGAATTTATTCCGTAGCAATGAATGGTGTGGAAGCGCCGGGCAAAGCCAATGAGACCAACACCTTCTTTTGGTTCAGCGATTGCATTGTGGGCAACATTAAAGCCGATACTTTACAGGCAGGATGGGAGATGATGCACAACTCTGTTGCCTACATGAAAGGTGATCAACCTGCTTCAAATAATATTGAATATCATTACCGCCGAGACAGTGCCGGGCATCCCTTATCTATGTTTGAGCCGCATACGCCGTTAACGCAGCCGGGCGATTATTACTGGTTGGGCGATGGTTTCTTTAATCATGCAACCGACAGCACCATTTATATTTTTGCTTATAGAATTATGAATGTTCCGGGTGGCATATATCCTTTTGATGATGTGGGCTTATCTCTGATAGCCATACCTAAAAACAGTAAACCTCCCTTTGCCGATCAGCGGCAGTTAGATACACCCTTCTTTCTTAAAGACAGCAAGGGCAAGGGTAAAGTAGTTTTTGGCATCAGCGTTATGGCAAATACAAAGGAGGCGGGTGCGCCAAACCCTGATGGCTATATTTATGTGTATGGGGTGCGAGGTGATAAAAAAGAATTGGTCGTGTCAAGGGTGCTGGCTGCCTCTTTCGAAAAATTTGCAGAATGGAAATTTTGGGATGGGGCTTCCTGGAACCCCGACATTACCAGTGCCGCCGCCTTAACCGAAAAGGTGTCAAACGAAATGAGTGTAAGCCTGATGGATGATGGCAGGGTGCTGGCCGCATACCAGTATGGCAGCAACACACCCGATGTAGTGATACAGGTAGGTAAAACACCATGGGGCCCTTTTCAACCCCCAAAAATAATATGGCATACCCCGGAAATTTATGATGGTTTGGACTTTTATACTTATAACGCAAAGGGACATCCGCACCTGTCAAAACCCGGCGAATTATTGATTAGCTATAATGTAAATTCATTTAATTTTCTGGAAGATATCGTTAAGCATCCGTACCATTTACGCCCACGATTTATAACTGTAAAATATAAGTAGCCATGGTTGTTTTTTTAAACCAAACTTTTATAATGCTTACCAGCTTTGCTTGCGGCCTGCTCCGTAATTTATGCGGGGTCTCACTCCCGTCAGAACGGCTTCATCGGGGGGCCCGTCCGAACGGTTTCAGCCGGGGGGGCTTTTACGGCAACAACAAAATCAACGCATCCAACATATTTTTATTAAGCCCTGCAATGGGTTTACATCGCTTTCTTTTTAATCATTCACAAAACCATTTTTAACGACAAAACTTTACACAATGAAAAAACTGTTAATCCTCATCGTAATGCTTGCTGCTTCTGCAAGCTCATTTGCCTTTACCACCCAGGGTAACTGGCGCTGGCGTAAAAACGACGGCACTCAAATAACTGCCACCTGGTTTGCCGCACAAAATACGCCCATAGTGCTGGCAGACACCACCCAGGTTTTAAGATTAAGAGTTGAACTGTACAACGATCCAAACAACTCTGGCGGAACGCTTGGTGATGCCTTTTTTGAAGTGTCTTCCGACAGTATCAGGTGGGACACTATTAAAGTTGTATCCGATCCCGGAGTGCCGTTTAAACTGATAGGATCAAGTCCAAATCTTGTTGATAAGGAGCCAACCACACAGCAATTAACGAACCCGAATACCCCCAACTTTCAAACAGGAAAAGTGATCATTGCTTCCAATAAACTTCCGTCTTCGACCGTAGGCGATAATACGGGAACAGAATATGAATGGGCCATAAAAGCAACACCAAATATTCTGCTGGGTACCAAGTATTATTTTAGGGTGGATGCAGCAAACTATGTTACAGGCAGGGCCTTTCCTACGCTTACAACAGCTGCAGTATTGCCTATTAATTTATCAGCCTTTTCTGTATCTAACGAAGGTTCTAAAGTCAAATTACAATGGTCAACAGAATCTGAGCAAAACAACGACCGTTTCGAGGTGCAAAGAAGTGCCAATGGCAGAACATGGGAAACCATCAGTACCGTTAAAGGCAAGGGAACTTTCTCTTCAACTTCCAATTACAGTGCATATGATAACAATCCACTGAAAGGCACCAATTATTACAGGCTACAACAGTACGACATCAACGGCAGGGCTGTTTCATCCGATGTTAAGTCAGTAAAATTTGGAACCATCAGAACACTTGTTACTGTTTCTCCCAACCCGGCTCGCGGCAGTATCAATTTTAAACTTGATAATGAAAGTGCAAAAAGTGTTTTGGCAACCTTAAGTGATGCCAATGGTAAAATCATTTACCAGCAAACATTCAAAGATGTTAGGGCTAATACACTAAACAAACTTAATCTTCAGCAGCCCACAGCAGGAATTTACATTCTGCAATTAAAAGGCGATGGTCTTGCAGAAAGTATTAAGGTAGTAGTTCAATAAAGATTTGAATTTAAAAGGGAAGGCCATGTTACGCAACAGGGCTTTCCCTTTTATTTATCCCGTCAATATACGATAGACTTATATGCAGCAAATCAAAAATAGTTTTTGGATTGGCCCTGTGCTTTCAGGCATACTATGCTTTGTTGCTATTTGTCAAATCAACTTTTATGTAAGCTGGATTTGTTTTATCCCTTTGTTTATTTC
>JBBQVY010000144.1:0-12633 GCA_038211085.1 Chitinophagales bacterium
TTCGTTGTAGCGGAATGAAGAAAATTTTAGTCATTTTTCTGTAGCCTTGACTTTTTTTGTTACTTTTTTGTGTCAAGACAAAAAAGTAAACAGCAAGTTTGTATCTGTATAAAACTTTTGCCATCTACGTTTTTTATTTTATAAATCTTTAGCAATGAAAGCCAATTGGAACAGAAGAGATTTTATTAAAACATCGGGAGCCGCTACCATGGCGGCCTTAGCGGCCGGAGCCCCGGTGGCCAGCCTGCTGAATGGCTGTGGCTTAATAAAAAAAGCAAACAATTCTACAGCCGATACCGTCATTTTATTATGGATGGCTGGCGGCATGGCACATACAGAAACGTTTGACCCCAAGCGATATACTCCTTTTGAAAAAGGAATGGAAGGAAACAGGGTACTCAGCACATTTCAAGCCCTGCCCACAGCTTTGGATGGCGTCAATTTTTCAGAAGGAATGCAGTCCATTGGAAAGGTGATGGATAAAGGAAGTTTAATCAGGTCTTATGTTGCCGGGGATATGGGATTTATTCTTCACTCCCGCCACCAATATCATTGGCATACCTGTTACGAACCACCGCAGACTGTAGCAGCGCCTCATATTGGTGCGTGGATTGCCAATCAATTAGGACCAAAAAATCCTGTTATCCCTGCATTTATTGATATCGGTCAAAGGTTCAATGTAGGGGAAGCAGAAGAGTTGAAAGCCTTTCACACAGCCGGTTTTTTAGGAAATGAATTTGGCCCCTTTATGATACCGGACCCAAGCCAGGGATTGGAAAGTGTTCGTCCGCCGGTTGGCATGGATTCCACACGGTTTGAACGCCGCAACCAGCTTTATAATGATCTTATCAGCAAAAGCCCCGTTGGGGAATTTGGCAGCGATTACCAGAGGGAATCACTGAAAAGATCAATGGAGCAATCTTATATGCTGCTTAATTCACCGGAGGCAAAAGCATTTGATCTTAGCCTGGAACCCAAAGAAATTTATGACAAATACAATACCGGCCGTTTCGGTTTGGGATGCCTGATGGCGAAACGATTGACAGAGCAGGGCGCCAGGTTTATAAGTGTAACCACCGAGTACGAACCTTTTTTAGGTTTTGATACCCACGAGAACGGCCACACCAGAATGATCAATATGAAAAAAATGATTGATGACCCCGTGGCTCAATTGATAACAGACCTGGACAAAAGCGGCCGCTTAGACAGAACATTAGTAATTCTTGCCAGTGAATTCAGCAGAGATATGATGGTGGAAGGCAGGCCCGGCGCCAATGTTAAAGAGCAGGTGCAACAGCCGGATATTTTAAATGAATTAAAATTTTACGGTATGCACCGCCACTTTACAGATGGCTGTTCTATATTGATGTTCGGCGGCGGAATTAAAAAAGGATTTGTATATGGTAAAACAGCGGACGAACGCCCCTGTAAAACCATTGAAAATCCCGTAAGAATCGACCAGGTTCACCAAACTATTTATCACGCTTTAGGCATACCTGAAGACACACAATACGAAATAGAAAAACGCCCATTCTATACCACTCCCGATGGCAAAGGAAAAATAGTTAAGGAGTTGTTTGCAAATACGGTTGTTTAGCTATTTGTGTAAGAATTAACCAGGTGTTTTTTTAAAAAGAAATACAAATATTTTGAGCCGGGCAGAAGATATTATATGAAGCTTTTGTTGCGTCGCACTCTTGTACTTTCTGATTATATATTGAGCAGGAACAGACAATACATATTTGTGTTAAAGATTAAATGTTTGTTTGTTGAATCCAGTTGCTGACTGACATTTATTTTGTGTTCCAATTACTCTGCGATCATTCAACAAGTTTGCCAGGGTTCGTGTCTTCGCGAAACTTTGGTATGTTATGTTCCGGTACGTGGAGACACTTACCAAGGCGTAGAGCACATTTTATTTTGCCACAGCCGCACCATCCGACCCAAAAGGCAAAACAAAAAGAGCCAAATCGCCAACGCTTTATTCGTAACATCAACCATCTGAATATCTATATTTGAAAATTATTTTACAGAATGACAACTAAAGAATCGGCACATAAGAAAATATCAGAACTGGTTGACAGGTTTACGGAGCAGTTTGACTCTTACAAAAGAGCCGACTACAACGAAACGCTGACAAGACGGGATTTCATTGACCCGTTTTTCAAAGCGTTGGGTTGGGACATTGACAACGAAAACGGCTATGCAGAAAGTTACAGAGAAGTAATTCACGAAGACAGAGTAAAAGTTGGCAAGGCAACCAAAGCACCCGACTATTCTTTTCGGTTGGTTGGAGGTAAACGACTTTTCTTTGTGGAAGCAAAGAAGCCAAGTGTTGTAGTTAAAGACGACATTCAGCCAGCTTATCAAGTCCGCAGATATGGTTGGAGTGCCAAACTTCCTATCAGCATTATCACCGACTTTGAAGAATTTGCAATTTACGATTGCACCAAAAAGCCGACACCGACAGACAAAGCATCAGTTGCAAGAATCAAGTATCTCACTTATAAAGATTACCTAAAAGAGTTTGGTTTTATCTGGGACACTTTCAGCAAAGAGAGAGTTCTCAAAGGCAGCTTTGACAAATTTGTTGAAGGCAACGCAAGCAAAAAAGGAACAGCAACTGTTGACAAAGAATTTTTGCAATCGCTTGACAGTTGGCGGACATACCTTGCAACAAGCATCAGTCGCAACAACAAACAACTTGACGAAGACGAAATAAATTTTGCTGTTCAGCAAACCATTGACAGAATTATTTTCTTGCGAATTGCAGAGGACAGAAGTGTTGAACCTTATGGCACTTTGAAAGAAGCAATCAAGAGCGGAGATTATTACAAAAATCTTTTCCGACAGTTTGAGCAAGCCGATGAAAAGTATAATTCGGGTTTGTTTGATTTCAAAAAAGACAAAATCAGCAAAACACTTTCGCTTGAAAACAAGATTGTAAAAACAATCATCAACGAATTGTATTATCCCGAAAGCCCTTACGAGTTTTCGGTTTTATCAGTAGAGATTTTAGGAAGTGCTTACGAACAGTTTTTAGGAAAAGTAATTCGTATCACACCCGGACACATTGCGAAAGTTGAGGAGAAACCCGAAGTAAGAAAAGCGGGAGGAGTTTATTACACTCCGCAATATATAGTTGAATACATTGTAAAGAACGCAGTCGGCAAACTCACCGAAAACAAAACACCGAAAGAGATAAGCAAAATAAAAATAGTTGACCCTGCCTGCGGCAGTGGCAGTTTTCTTATCGGTGCTTACCAGTATTTGTTGGACTGGCATAAAAACTATTACAGCGACAACGGAAAAATTTCCAAAGGAAATAAAGGAAACCCGCTTACACCCGAAGGCAATCTTACCACAAGTGAGAAGAAAAGAATTTTGCTCAACAACATTTTCGGAGTTGATATAGATGTGAACGCAGTTGAAGTAACCAAGTTGAGTTTGCTTTTGAAATGCATGGAAGGCGAAACCGAAGCAAGCATTGCAACACAGATGAAACTCTTTCACGAAAGAGTTTTGCCAACGCTTGACAACAACATCAAAAGCGGAAACAGTTTAGTTGATACAGATTTTTATGCAAGCGAATTGGATTTTGGTTTTGAGAAAAAGATAAAGCCGTTTAATTGGCAGAGAGAATTTCCGGAAGTGTTTCACCTAAAAGGTAAACTTAACGTTGATAATCCAATTCATAAAGTAAAAAGGGCAATAATAAAATCAATTGAAGTTGAGCAAGAACTTAACAAAGCAATATCCGATTACATCAAAACTGTGGAAGAACCTACGACAGTATATGGTTTAAAGGGAGGTTTTGACATAGTAATTGGAAATCCGCCTTATGGTGCTCTGCTTACAAAAGAAGTAGATGATTATTTGAGGAGGAAATATAGAGTAGCCAATTATCAATTGGATACATATTGTTTATTCATAGAGCGAGCAAGAAATTTACTTGCCGACGAGGGTTATTTGGGATTCATTATTCCTTCTGCATGGGTTGCTTCAACTTATGACCATAAGTTGAGAAAATATTTGGTTGAAGAAAACTGTATTGAAAATTTTGTAATCACACCGAAGCAAACCTTTAAAGACGCATCAGTTGAAACTTGCATTTTAGTTTTATCAAACAATTCTCCAAGCAAAACTTTTGAAGTTGAAAGGTGGGATGTAAAAGATAAAATTTCATACACCATAAGCACAAAAGAAATTAAAGCAGAAAATTCTTTTGCGTTTCCTGTTTACGCTGATGATAAAACAAACAAGGTTGTTCAGAAAATAAGAAAGCAAAAAAACATTCTCAATGATTTTGCTGATGTTGTTTGGGGAGTAAAAATTTATGAGAATGGAAAAGGAAAGCCACCACAAAAAGGAAATGAATCAAAAACAAAAGTATTTCATTCAGACAAGAAAACGAGCAACTCACATAGACCGCTTTTAGGGGGAAGCGAAATTGTTAGGTATGCAACTAAATGGAAAGGCGGCTTTGTAGATTACGGTGAGTGGTTAGCAGCACCAAGACAACCACACTGGTTTAACGGAGAAAGAATTTTAATAAGAGAAGTAACAGCCAACGGAATCATCCAAGGAACTTTCGTCGACAAAGATTTTGTGTTTTCAAATTCAGTTGACGGAATAAAAATGAAGTCAAAGGACTTAAACATAAAATTTCTTTTAGGGCTACTCAATTCAAAACTCATTTCGTTTTATCATAGCAACACATCGGCAAACGCTTTTAAAGGAGCATTTCCAAAAGTGTTGCTTCAAGATTTGAGAGAGTTACCAGTTCCAAAAGCAGAAATAAAAATTCAAAAAGAAATTGAAAAGTTGGTAAACCAACTTTTACAACTCAATCAAGAAAAAGCAGAAGTAAAACTTGCTACGCAAGTTTCACAACTGCAAGGCAAGATTGAATATTGCGAAAGCAGAATAAACGAAATCGTTTATCAACTCTACGAGTTGACAGAAGCAGAAATAAAAATTGTAGAAAGCAAATAATGTAGAATGGACAGAAGAATTGTAGCCAAAGGAAAAATTGAATATGCGTTTGCTTTTATTCTTGCAAGAGTTAAAATCGCCAACAAGCTAAACTTTACCGATGTAAATATTGTAGCCGAAGATTTTTTCAAAGTTCTTTTCAATCTTCTTTATGAATACGATTTAAGAAACGCTAATGCAATCAGGCAGAATGAATCAGCCATTGACTTATTCTACAACACAGAAAGAATCGCTTATCAAATTACATCACAGAACAAAGCGACAAAGCTTACAAAGACTGTTAATGCTTTTTTAAAAAGCAACAAGCAAAAATCCTATTCTAAGTTTACCATCTTTAGTATTTCAGCAGAAACAAAATGCAGCAGCAATGCTTTAGAAAAACTTGCAGAACATAATGTTGAAAGTAAATACATAAATGTTGCAGATTTAGAAAGGGAAATTCTTACTGATATAGACACGGATAAACTTGAATTAATTGCTGACTATCTTGAATACGAAACAAACCCTCATGTAAAAAGAAAACCCGTTATACCAGTTAAGTATGATGAAAAGTTAAAGTCAATTCATATCGTTGACCAGTTGTATCATGTTTTGAAATCCTTTGACGGCTTTGGTTTGATTTACCCGAGAACCCTTGCAAGAATATTTCCTTTCAATCTTGATGAGAAAGTTTACGAACCTTATTCTAACTACTGCCTTAAAACAAACAACATTGCAATTCACAAACTCTTGCAAAAAGTAAAAGTCAATGAGAAATATGAAATTGAAATTAACGATGAAGCACTAAAACCATTTTCAGAAAAACTAAAAGAGATTTTTACTATTTTAAATAACTCACTTGTTCGTTACATTTGCTATAGGGAGAAATACACAGAAATTGAACACCATAAAATTTCGGTTCTTCCTTACAATCCAGATTGCACTTGTAATCAATGCAAGTATCAGAAATTTAACACCCCTTCGCTTTTCGCTTTGCTCAAAGAAAAATCAATCAAACATTCGGACGAATTAGTTGATGCTTTGAGTGAAGGTTATTATTCATGCAAACTTGGTGAACATATAAAGGGTTGGCAGATTTTTAACTCCATTGCTGAAAAAAGCAAGGAGCAGAAAAAAAATGTAGTTCACTTTCTTGCACAGTATAACAGTTATTCTATTTACAATTTTGTTGATTCACCTTGGTGGGAGAATGAAGCAAAAGCCATTCTTCCGAAAATTGAGGAGATTGATTTGCATAATGTTCTTTGCGGTTTAGATGTTCCGCTTATTGTGAGAGATGAACTCATAAAAGTCAAGGAAGATTATCATTTAAATTACAGCCGAGAAAAAATAGAAGAACATGCCGAAAGAATCCGAGCAATGAAAGTTCTTTATGCAAACAAAGGTTCAAGTAGCGGAGCAGCATCAGTTATTTTACTAGGACAAGAATTGCATTTGCTTTTTGCTTACTATACTTTGAACAGTATTATCACAGATGATTTTTTCACTTTCAGAGCAACAATGACAAAAGCCATTGAAGCATTTTTCAATAGCTACACAACTGATAGCAGGTATGAATATAAATACAAAGAGTTTGACAACTTCGTTCTTACAATGATGCTCTTTTATGTTGAAGAAGATTCAATGAAAAGAATTTTCAAAACATATGACATAAAGAAAATTGAGATTGCTGAAACAGAAAAGAAATCATTTATAAAAATGATGACAAACTTTTTCACTTCACAGGTTGCAAATCAAAAGCATGTTGGAGTAAAATTTAATGAGGACATAAACAGGCAAGAATATTTTTCTCACTACCGTCAATTGCTAAGACATTTGTTTAATCGGGCAATGCTTATTCTTTCAAAAGTGAATTTGAACAGTGAGGAACTGAAACCAATTACACAACCATTCACTGATTTTCTACATGCTGGCGAAGATGTAAACCACTCCAGTTGGGAATATGCAACAAGATTTTTATCAAACTGCATTCAGGCATTTGACGAGAAGCAAATCAAAAGCATAATTGAATTAACTCTTTCCGAAAAATATCATCGCAACGCTAATAGTTCATTAGAAGATATTTGCGATAGTGCAGCAGAGAACGCAAATTTTACAATTACAGACCAAGCCTTTTTTCTCAAAATATTTAATCTGCATTCAACTCCATGTTCAAAGAACAATCGCTACCATGACATGACTAAGATTTTTTCTCTTTGGAATGTGGCAGATGAAAATGGAAAACTTCTTATCAAACAAAAAGCAGTTGAACATCTTGAAAATAAATTTGACCCTGACTTTTACCAACACGGAGTTTTCAATGAGGTTTTCAATAAACATGAACACACAAACCTTTTAGACCAATATATTTCTTATGCTCAAAATGCTTGTCATGGCTTTGATTTGAAAGAAGAAAAAGGGCATTGGATTTTTCACAGCTATGTTGGTTTCAATTGTATGAACTGTCTTTCACTTTTGGAAATTGATTTTACAGAAGAAAGAATTCAAGTAATTGCTCAAAAATCGGATTACTATAATTGGCTTGTCAATTATCAAAACTACGATTACTCAAACTTCAATTGCAATTGGCTGACTGATGCTTGTCCGTATTATTTAAGAATGAAACTTCACAAAGTTGAAACATTAAAGATGAGAGTGGCAAGTGAACTTGCAAAAGATTACAATGCCGAATTAGCAACTTTCTATGTTAAGCATTTGATGAAAGCAGAGGAAAAATAATTTGGGTATCCCCCCTCGCCTTGGTTCGTGCCCATAAAATAAATAAAGATGCTCCCTCGCCTTGGTTCGTGTCCATAAAATAAAGATGCCCCGGTACGTGTCTTCACCATAGCCGTCAGGATAAAATTTTAATTCTCCTCGCCTTGGTTCGTGACCATAAAATAAAATAAAAATGCCCCGGTACGTGTCTCCACGTACCGGAACGTAACATATTAGAAGCTCGTGAAGACTCGAACCTTGGCAACCTTGGTTTAAAACAATACAGCTAATCGTTATCTTTTTTCTTCTCTTCAATCTGCATGATGTACATTTAAATAAACCAGTCTGCATATTGCCGCATAAAGTTCAGAACGTACAAGTGAGTGACTCCCGAAAGGTCGGGACAGGCCAATAGGCGATGCCATTATAACAGCTGCCCGTTTCATAAATGAATTTTAAAAAAAAATAAGGATAACCCTTTATTCCAGATGTTCCGCAGGGCATCTGGAATTGAAGATAAAAACCCTTCTGCGAAGGGAGCGCTTTTAATCCCTCTATTTAAAAACTTCATCTATCCCTTGTGCGTTGTGCGCAAGCTTGGGGAACACCGCTAACTCTCAACTTTCAAACTTTTAGTTGGCAGTTTTCTATTCTGAAAAACCACATTTTTTCGTAACTTTAAACAATGATTTTTGAACTAAAAATATTGAATCAGAACTACTTCAACACCTATAAAAAACTCCTGAATGTTGATGTTGAAAATGCTTTTGCAGCGTTAAAAGACAAACTGCAAAGTATTGACGACTTTAAATTTTATCTTGCGAATTCAGCGGTTCACTCTTCAAACATTGAGGGTAACACTGTTAGTTTTGATACTTACTTAAAGTCAAGTGAATTTAATTTGCATCTCAGGACAAAAGAAATTAAAGAGATTGAAGAACTCATCGCTGCTTACCAATTTGCAAGAGAAAATGAATTAACGCTTGACAATATTTTGAAAGCACATGAAATTTTGACGCAGTCAATTCTTATAAAGAAAGAACGGGGTAAAATCAGAAAAGTAAAAGTGAGTGTTAGAAGTGAAGGACGACTAATCTATTTAGCCGCTGAACCTGAGTTCATTAAACAGGAATTAGAAAAACTTTTTACAAACATTTCAATTTTACTAAAAAGCAAACTGACAACAGCCGAAGTCTTTTACTACGCTGCTTATATTCATTTGGTGTTTGTAAACATTCACCCATTTGTTGACGGCAACGGACGGGCAACACGACTGGTTGAAAAATGGTTTTTAGCAAAGGTGCTTGGCGAAAACGCCTGGTGCTTTACTTCAGAGAAAAACTATTGGGACAACAGACCAGCCTACTACAAAAATTTGCAAATTGGTGGCAACTATTACGAAGTGAAATATAAAAAGAGTATCGCATTTTTATTAATGCTTCCAAACGCCTTACTAAAGACGGTATAAAACTTCTTACAAACTTTTCTGCTTACATTGACGGACACCGCTTCGCTCCAAAAGCAGCACTGCAGCCAACAAAAAGATAAATGCAAATTTTTAAAACAGGGCTTTGGGGTTTATCGGTAAACAAACAGTTGCGTTGACTGTCCCGCTGTTTAAAAACTTCATTTATTCCTGATCCTTTAGCTGCAAACTTTCCTTCGTCATAGTTCTTTTCATCACGAACCACTTCTCCAAAATCTACGCTTAGCTAAAAGCTCAATAGAATTACAAAACGTAAAAGTGTGCGACGCAACCGGCGATGCCATGATAACTTCTGTCTGGTTCAAATAATGTATTTGAAAAAATAAAATAAGGAGAACCATGCTCACTATCAGAAAATAAAAAAACCAGTGATTTATAAAGCGATGAATAGCTATCTTTAGTTCGGAGTTATTTTTAACTATTAAAATCCAGCTATGCCATTCAAATCTCTTTCTTTAAAGTTGTTCCTGTTTTTATCGGTTTTTGTTATAATGCTTTCCTGCAATAATGAAGTACCCGTAACAAAGCAAAGTTCAGATCCAAAAATTGCTAATTTAAAACTGCCCGAAGGTTTTAATGCGGATCATTTGTTAGGGCCATCAGAAAATGGGGAAGGCTCCTGGGTGTCTATGACCTTTGATGATAAAGGTCGCCTGATTGCATCTGACCAATATGGCGCATTATACCGCATGACGGTGCCCGCCATTGGCGATACCATTACAAAAATAAAAGTTGAACAGCTGGATATTCCCACCGATAAGGAAGCCGCTGCAGATACTTCGCAAAAAAAAATAAGTATTGGTTATGCCCATGGTTTGCTGTATGCGTTTAACAGCTTATACGTAATGATCAACCACGAAAGCGATAGTGCTTTTAGTAAAGGAAGCGGGCTCTATCGTTTACAGGATACCGACGGTGATGACCAGTTTGATAAAATAACTTTATTAAAAGCATTAGATGGCGAAGGCGAACATGGGCCGCACAGTATTGTACTGTCACCTGATAAAAAATCACTTTTTGTTATTGCAGGAAACTTTACAAAAATTCCTGAAATGCAGGGCTATAGAAATTTTGCTGATGGCAAGATTGATAACCTGCTGCCGCTGATAAAAGATCCGAATGGACACGATAATACCGTGAACTGGCATGGCGGTTGGATAGCTAATGTAGATTCTACCGGAACAAACTGGGAATTATACAGTTCAGGGTTTCGTAACCCATTTGATCTGGCCTTTAATGATGCAGGTGATATGTTCACTTATGATTCTGATATGGAATGGGATTTTGGAACACCCTGGTACCGCCCTACACGTATTTGTCATGTTACCAGTGGAAGCGAATTCGGGTGGCGCCCCGGTACCAATAAATGGTCGCCGGTTTTTCCTGATAACCTACCTGCTGTATTAAATATTGGCCAGGGATCACCAACCAATGTAGTGTCTGGCATGAATGCCCATTTCCCTGAAAAATACCGCAAATCTATCTTCGCTTTTGACTGGAGTTTTGGAATCATTTATTCCATTCACCTTGAGCCGCAGGGATCATCTTACAAAGCAACCGGAGAAGAATTTGTTTCAGGTTCACCATTACCATTAACGGATGGTGTGGTAGGCCCGGATGGTGCCTTGTATTTTCTAACTGGTGGCCGCAGGTTAGAGTCTGACCTTTACCGCGTTTATTATGGCGATAATACAAAGAACACAGAACAATTGCCTGTTGCAGCACTAAATGAAGAACAAAAAATCCGCAGACAACTGGAAGAATATCATGGTGCACCCAAAGCAGGTGCTGTAGATTTTGCGTGGCCTTATTTAAAGCACGAAGATCGCTTTATAAGGTATGCCGCACGCATTGCCATAGAGCACCAGCCTGTAAGTGAATGGCAGGGCAAAGCGCTGACAGAAAAGGATCCGGTAATACTTACACAAGCCATTATTGCATTAGCGCGTAAAGGTGATGCAAAAGATAAAAACCAATATCTCACTGCACTTACAGGAATTAATTATGCGCAATTAACCGAACCGCAACAAATAGATCTTGTGCGTGCTGTTGAATTGGTTCTTTCCCGCATGGGTTTACCGGATGCGGCAGTGAAAGCCGATATTTCAGCTTATCTAAATGCACAATATCCTTCAAAAGGTGGCAATGAATTAAACAGGGAACTGAGTAAAGTATCGGTTTATCTTGAAGCGCCGCAGGCGGTTGAAAAAACAATGGCTTTACTGGCGGTTGCGAAAGATGATAATAGTTCGGGGCAAGAAACATTTACCAACTCTTCCGATCTTATCATGCGCAATCCTCAATACGGAATGGACATTGCGGGGATGCTTGCGAAAATTCCGCCAAGCCAGCAAACCTATTATGCTACGGTATTAAGCCAGGCCAAAACAGGATGGACACCTGAATTACAGGATCAATATTTTAAATGGTTTTACCATGCTTTTAGTTTTAGGGGCGGCCACAGTTTTGTAGGGTTTATAGATGGTGCCAGGCACAACGCACTCGCCAATGTTCCCAAAGACCGCTTTGCTTATTTCAATGATTTGTCAGGCGATTCTATTGTTGCACTTTCAGGTACCGACCTCACAAAAGGAGCGATACAACCCAAAGGACCCTATAGAGAATGGACTTTGGATGAAGCTGTAGCAGTGGCAGACAGTGGCATCACCAAACGTAATTTTGAAAATGGCAAAGGTCTTTTTGCCGCAAGCTTATGTATCGCCTGTCACAACATGCGTGGCGAAGGTGGTGTAGCCGGTCCCGACTTAACGCAGTTGGGAACCAGGTTTACCTATAAGGATATGCTTCAGGCTATTATTGAGCCGAGTAAAACAATCTCCGATCAATATGGTTCTACCGTTTTTTATTTAAAAGAAGGTGGTTCAGTTATTGGCAGAACGATCAGCCAGGATGATGATAAATACACCATTTCACAAAACCCTTTTGCACCGCAAACCGTGCGGGAGATTCTCAAAAAAGATGTTTTGCGAACAAGGGTTTCCGAAATTTCGCCAATGCTTCCGGGCATGATCAATCCGTTAAATAGTGAGGAATTAAAAGACCTGTTGGCTTACCTTAAATCAGGCGGTAATGCACAGGATACTATATTTAAAAAATAGCCGAAAAAGTTTCATCAAAAATTGTAGAATACCGCTATAATTTTATCAATAACGGTGTCAATATTTTAAAACAATAACACAATACATTTTTTGATCCGGGCATTTATTTTTCATGGCATCCCGGTTGCGTCGCACTCTTGTACTGAAGGTAATTCTATTGAACAAAATACAGAACCCAGAGTTACACCGAGATAAGCAAAGAGTTTCTCTGTGTCCTCTGTGAAAAAAATCTGTGTAACTCTGTGGTAAAAAAACTTATAACTGCGTATGTACACCCGTTGTTAAATAATGATTCTACTGAAGTAATTTTTTCGGCAAACAGCTGCTGGCAAGCTA
>JBBQVY010000145.1:0-12578 GCA_038211085.1 Chitinophagales bacterium
TTAGGAAAAACCATTCATTTACACAATACCTCCAAGTCGGAGTTCCTGCTCAATAAAAGATGGCTCAGGCACGAAATTGCTCATGTTAAACAATACAAAAAGTTTGGCCTGCTTCAATTTCTTTTTTTATACCTGATGGAAACTTTCAATAATGGCTACACCAACAACCGCTTTGAGATAGAGGCACGAACAAAAGAAAGAGATCTTACTATCCTGGAAGGAATTGAAATTAATTAGGCAATAACCAACTAATCTGCCCAATGGGTACAGTTATTTCCTCACCGGTATCAAGTATTAATTCGCCACTATCATTTACGCCCAATACTTTGGCAGATAGTACTGCGTTATCCATCTTAAAGTTAACTATCTCATTCAGCTTAAATAGTTTATGGTTGTACTCCTGTATAATTGCCTCTGTGCTTCCACTTTCAATTTTCTGCCACATCTTTTCAAAGATCACACATAACTCCCGGGCCAATAACAGCGGGTCATAGGTATTGCCGGTAACTGCCGCCAATGAAGTAGCATTTGGCACATCATCCGAAAAAGCAGTTTGATTAACATTTATACCAATTCCAACCACAGAAAATTTCCATCGATCTCCCTGCAATACATTTTCAATTAAAATACCCCCTGCCTTTCTGTCTCCCATGTACACATCATTAGGCCATTTAATTTTTATCGCAGTGTCAGTATACCTTCCAATCAATTCAACACAAGCCAGGGCACATACGGCACTCAAAGTAAATTGATTGGCTATTGTTAGTGGTGCAGGATCAATGGCAATGCTTAAAATAATGTTCTCTTTTTCCTTCGAAAACCAGGTCTTTCCCCTTTGCCCTTTACCGGATGTTTGCTTGTGTGCAAACCATGCAGTACCAGCTACTGCCAAAGAGGCTTGCACCTGTGCCATGGCATAGTTGTTGGTGCTATCCACTTCAAGTAATTCTATAAACGGTTTACCTGCTGTCATTTTAAGCTCGAAAAGAAACAGTATTTTTGACGAAGATAGGAGGAAGGAAAGTTGGACTAAAACATTTGAAAACAGGATGGTGCAGATTGAGGTTTAAGTATTAACAACAATTTGCTTCTGCAATTAAGGAATACAGGTTGGTTCGGATTTATTTTGTTGAAACTCAAAAATTTTAGTTTGATGATTTCTTTGAATTTGAAGATTAAAACATATTCTGAGTCCTACAACTTTTATTTGAGACCATGGCTATTAGCCCACATAAGGGTGTAATACAATATTTAAAAATTAAACGATTCATTATTGGAACCACTTACATTACTAACTACCAGGAAAAAAAGCAGCGTAGTTAGGACCACAAAAAACTCCAGGCTTTTTAAAACCATCATTCACGCAATCCAGGAAAAAAAAGGGGTAAACATTGTTTCGCTTGACCTACGGAAAATTCACGAGGCCGTAGCGGACTTTTTTATTATTTGCGAAGCTGGTAACCCTCAACAGTTACGGGCTATTGGCGAGTTTGTACAGGAAGAAGTTAAAACGCAATGCGGTGAGGTTGCTTATAAACACGAAGGATACCAGGCTTTACAATGGGTTTTAATTGATTTTGTAAACATTGTGGTGCATGTTATGTTACCTGATGTACGCAAATTTTATAATCTCGATGAAATGTGGAGCGATGCTGAGTCGCAGGAACATAATGGTTAATTGCCATGCATCGAAAATTTCATAACGGATTTTTATTAATAAGAGAAGACAAGTAGGTTATGGCACAAGAAGATAAAAAAATTAAAAAAGATTTTCGAAATATTTCAGGAATGCCCAATGGAGAAGATAAATCTTCAAAAAAGGGTCCAAAATTCAGCATATACTGGATTTATGCAGTCATTGCTGTAGTACTGATTGGTGCAAATTTCATTAGCGGCACACCTGATGCTGTTAAAACCACAGAGCTTGCTTTCAGGCAAAATATGCTTGCATCAGGCGATGTTGAAAAGTTGGACCTGGTAAAGAATAAAGAACTTGTAAGAGTTTATATAAAACCCGAAAGTCTTAGAAAGCCTTATTTTGAAAGTAAAGTAAAAAAGAATTCAAGCGGTTTTGTTAAGGGACCTCAATTTGAATTTAGTGTTACAGACTGGGAAAGTTTCAATGCTGCCCAAAGTGCATTTTTTAAAGACAGTACACAAAACAAATTAGGAGTTGAAAAGGTGCCTGAAACCGTAGCCAACGAAGGCGAATGGTTTGGACCAATTGCTAATACTATTGTTACCATCCTGTTATTTGTTGGGCTTTGGGTTTTGCTAATGCGCAAAATGGGCGGCCCCAGTGGTGGTGGTGGCCCCGGTGGCATCTTCAACATAGGAAAATCAAAAGCAACACTTTTTGATAAAGGCGCCCGTGTAAATATAAATTTTGGTGATGTTGCCGGTTTGGATGAAGCCAAGGTGGAGGTGATGGAAATTGTCGACTTCCTTAAAAACCCCAAAAAATATACAGCCCTCGGAGGTAAAATACCAAAGGGAGCTTTATTGGTTGGACCTCCGGGCACCGGAAAAACATTGCTGGCAAAGGCTATGGCCGGTGAGGCACAGGTGCCTTTCTTTAGCCTTAGCGGTAGCGATTTTGTTGAAATGTTTGTGGGTGTAGGGGCAAGCAGGGTAAGAGATTTGTTTAAGCAAGCCCGTGAAAAAGCACCATGTATTATTTTTATTGATGAGATTGATGCAATAGGCCGTGCAAGGGGCAGAAATGCCATTATGAGTAATGATGAACGTGAAAATACTTTGAACCAATTATTGGTTGAAATGGATGGTTTCGGAACAGATATCGGCATCATAATTTTAGCTGCTACAAACCGCCCCGATGTTCTGGATACCGCATTGCTACGCCCGGGACGTTTCGACCGCCAGATAACCATAGACCGCCCCGATAAAAAGGGACGTGAGGCTATCTTTAAAGTGCATCTGAAGCCAATCAAGATTTCTGAAACATTAGACATTCATAAACTGGCAGAACAAACACCTGGTTTTGCTGGTGCTGATATTGCCAACGTTTGTAACGAAGCTGCATTAATAGCTGCCCGCAAAGGCAAAGATGCAGTGGACATGAGCGATTTTCAGGATGCCATTGACCGTGTTATTGGCGGATTGGAAAAGAGGAATAAAATCATACTTCCAGAGGAAAAAGAGATTATTGCGTACCACGAAGCCGGACATGCTATTTGCGGTTGGTTCCTGGAGCATGCTTATCCTTTACTAAAAGTTACTATTGTACCAAGAGGAACGGCCGCTTTAGGGTATGCTCAATACACACCAAAAGAGCAGTATTTGTACAATACAGACCAACTAAACGACCAGATAGCAATGACGCTTGGTGGGCGTGCTGCTGAAGACATTTTCTTTGGTAAAATAAGTACCGGGGCTAGTAACGATTTACAGCAGATCACTAAGATTGCTTATTCAATGGTTACCGTGTATGGTATGAATGATAAGGTAGGAAATGTGAGTTATTACGATCCTACTGCAGAAAATACTTTTACCAAACCATATAGCGAAGAAACCGGTAAGATGATCGACGAGGAAGTAAGGAAGATGATAGACATTGCCTACGTAAGAACGAAGGCTTTGCTAACTGAAAAACGTCATGAGGTTGAAGTACTGGCCAAAGAATTATTAGAGAAAGAAGTGTTGTTTCAAAGTGATGTTGAAGCTTTGATTGGTAAACGACCGTATAGTGATAAAAATCTGTTGGATGTAATACATGACCAAAATGCAGGTCTTGGTGCACCACCTGAGAAAACAGTTGTTGATACTGCTAATGAAGTTTAAAAAATAATATGAAGGGTTCATCATCAGCAAAAGAGAACATTCTAAAAAAAGTAAGACAGGCACTCGCTAACCCGGTGCCTGTTCCTTTTTTACAAAGCGAAGGAGCAACCAGTGTTTTTCAACCCGAAATAAAAGAATTGGAACTTGAATTTGCTGAGAACTTCACAGGGCTTTTAGGCAAATTTTCTTATTGTTCTGATGATGCAGAATTGCAGGAACAATTGCTTCAACTTTTCAATACAAAAAAGATTACTTCAATTTATTGCCGTGAACCCCAATTGTCGGAGCCTTTGACAACAGCAGGTTTTCCGGGTATTAATATTTCAAGTCTTGCAGATTGCGATGCAGGCTTAACTTCCTGCGAATTGCTTGTAGCACGTACCGGCAGCATCATTATGAGCAGTGCACAGTTGAGTGGACGAACCGTAAGTGTTTATGCACCTATACATATTTGCATTGCTTACACAAGCCAACTGGTGTACGATATAAAAGAAGGATTGCAAATACTCCTAAAAAAATATTCGAACAAAATTCCTTCATTAATTACTATGGCTTCGGGTCCAAGCCGCACTGCAGATATAGAAAAAACTTTGGTAGTTGGTGTACATGGCCCCAAAGAAGTATATGTTTTTTTAGTAGAGGGCAACATCTCCTAATTCTCTTATAACATTTTCGTACAAAAGTTTCTGCTTTCATATCTTTAATTTTATGACTAATGATGTCTTAAAATTATTTGTATACGGCTCATTGCGCAGCGGTTTTAAACACCCGGCTTATGAGTATATAAGCAGGTATTTTACCCTTATTGACCAGGCAAAAGTGAGAGGTAAGTTGTACGATTTGGGCAGCTATCCTGCCGCAATACCCACTACTGATGATGACTATTTTATCGTAGGTGAATTGTACCAGTTAAAAAATGAAAAAGAATTTGATTGGGCCTTTGAACAGTTGGATGATTACGAAGGAGTACATCCTGAAAACGATGAAAGATCTTTATATACCCGCCAAAAAGCAACTGTTTTTATAGGTGGAGAGAATGCTACAGCATGGATGTACTGGTACAACGATGTGATTGAGGACCATCCTTTAATAGCCTCCGGCGATGTATTAGAATTTATACAACACAAGAGCAAATTATAATTTGAATGGAGGCTACACCAGATAAAAAAATTTACTTCCTTTCCGATTTTCACCTGGGGGCTCCAAACCCTAAAGAAAGCCTGCTTCGCGAAAAAAAAATTGTATCATTTTTAGAAAGCATTAAACATACTACGGCAGCGATTTTTATAGTAGGCGATATGTTTGATTTTTGGTATGAGTACAGGCAGGTGGTACCAAAAGGATACGTAAGAATATTAGGTAAACTGGCTGAGTTAACAGACCTGGGAATAGCGATTCATTTTTTTGTAGGCAACCACGATATGTGGATGAGTGGCTACTTTGAAAAAGAAATGAACATACCTGTATATTTTGAACCAAAGAGATTTGAGTGGAACGGCAGAAAATTTTTTATTGGTCATGGAGATGGACTTGGCCCTGGAGACCATGGTTATAAATTTTTAAAAAAAATATTTAGGAATAAAATTTGCCAATGGTTGTTTGGATTGCTGCCGCCGGCCATGGCCATAGGAACGGCAAATTATTTTAGCCAAAAAAGCAGGCAAAATACAAATGAGGAAGAATACCATTTTTTGGGCGAAGACAAAGAATGGCTGGTAATATTTGCCAGAGAAGTATTGGCAAAAGAACCGGTTGATTTTTTCATTTTTGGTCACCGTCATGTGCCTATCGATTATAAACTGAACGATCATAGCCGTTACATAAACCTGGGCGATTGGATTACCAATTTTACTT
Source organism: Chitinophagales bacterium (assembly GCA_038211085.1). GTDB lineage: Bacteria > Bacteroidota > Bacteroidia > Chitinophagales > Chitinophagaceae > Segetibacter. The sequence goes on from JBBQVY010000145.1 coordinate 5,656, forward strand.
ATGCTGTTTTTGATGGAACCGATGTTACACTTCATACATGGCAATCATAATTTAACCAATCAACAATTACCTGACGTTGTCTTACACCCGCAAGTGCACATTTTTTATGAGAATTTACCTTTTAATCATAGTAACATTTGCCTCAAGCATCCCATTATTCTCTCAAAAAGACAGCCTGCTGTCCCTAATTCCCGACCAGGCCATTAAGGGTAAATTTGAAGGATTTACAACTGATCATCTTGGTAATATTTACCTCATTAATTCATCAAACCAAATAAAAAAACTAAATGATAAAGGTGATTCTGTATCTGTTTACAATGACGTAAAACGCTATGGAAATATATCTTTCATTGATGCTTCAAATCCATTAAAGTTGTTGGTTTACTATAAAGATTTCGCTACGGTGGTTGTTCTGGACAGGTTACTCAATGTTCGCACAACTATTGATCTTAGAAAGCAGGAAATCTTCCAGGTGCAGGCAATTGCCAGCAGTTACGATGGAGCCATCTGGTTGTTTGATGAGCAAAACAGTAAAATTAAAAAGATTGATGACCAAGGGAAAGTCGTTATGGAATCAACTGACTTCAGAATGATCTTTGATGAGGCACCACAACCACAACAACTATTTGACCGCGATGGACAATTATACCTTTACGATTCTACAAAAGGAATTTTTGTTTTCGATTATTATGGAGCATACAAAAACAAGTACTCTTTTAAAGATTACAGCGATCTGCAAATAATTGATAAAAACACTATAACTGCACGCAACAGCAAATACCTGGTTTTATACAAACCGCTTACTTTGCAAATGGATTATTACATTTTTAGCCAGGCCCAAAATAAATTTGCCGTAACCAGGTTTACGGGTAACCGCCTGTATATATTAACCAGTAATGGCGACATTGAAATTTTTCATACTCCCTAAACTTTTTATACCGTTCCAAACTCATTTTAAATATGTACAATTTTCTGCAAGGAAAATTTCTTGACAATACCATTCAAAGCTACCTGTTGGTTTTAGCCAGCCTTGTAGTTGCACTTATAATAAAGCGGTTTATCTCAAAGTACCTGGCATCTGTTATTTTTAAAATGGTCATGAAGTCGGATACGACTATTAACAAGCAGGGTTTTATTAATTTAATTGTTCAACCACTCGATCTCTTCCTTGTTTTATTTATTACGTTCCTGGCAATTGACCGCCTGTATTATCCGGCCGCTTTCGATTTTAAAATGTTTAAAATTCCGATACAGGTTATTACTGACGCATTATATAAAGGTGTTTTGATAACGGTCTTTATCTGGCTATTACTTCGCATTATTGATTTTGCAGCTTATGTTTTAAAAGAGAAATCAGACACTACTCTGGACCACAGCCAAAATCAGTTGATTGTTTTCTTTAAAGACTTTTTTAAAGTAGTGCTTGTTATCATCGGTATACTGCTACTGCTCAAATTTTCATTCAATCAAAAGATTGGCAACCTGTTTACCGGGCTGAGTATTGTAGGCGCTGCCATAGCATTGGCCACCCGCGAAAGCCTGGAAAACCTGATCGCTTCTTTTATCATCTTTTTTGATAAACCTTTTACTACCGGTGACACCGTAAAAGTGGAAGGCTTTACAGGCAGTGTTGAAAAAATTGGCTTGAGAAGTACACGGGTACGAACCGATCATAAAACTTACATTACCATCCCCAACAAAAAAATGGTTGATAGTATTTTGGATAACATAAGCATGCGTACCCAACGCAAAGTGGAAGGTAGGCTTGAAGTAAACCCGGTGACCAGTGCCCGGCAATTGCAACAATTAACTGCAGGCATTGTAAAAATTTTACAAAAAGATGGGGTTGAAGATACCACTGTTTTTGTGAGTGATACAGGCAGGGATTGCCACGTAGTAACAGTTGATTACATGACCAATGCCTTTCAAACAGCAGAAGAATTTGTAAACCTCAGGCAACAAGTTAATCTTGAAATTATTGGATTAATGCAGCAGTTAGATATTCAAATGAAATCGGTTAAAGAAGCTCATGAACCTTAAACAAATAAGTGATAGGGTTGCTACTACTCAGGCTTCCTCTGGTTTAGGTTTTGCTCTATAGTAGTCCAGATCATATTGTTAAAACTATCGAGGCGGGCCAGTTGTTGCTGGTCGCAATTTTTGCAGTTTGATTTAAACATTCGCGTTGATTTTTCAAACGCTTCCTTTTGATTTTGAGAAGATAAGAAAAGTTCAATACCAATATTGCCCCCCCAGCTTGCCAGCTTATCGTCTGTAAAATTTCGGCTATTCTCCAAAAAATCTTTGGGATAATTTTCAACATAGGTTAAAGCATAATCACCCACTGCATCATCCAGCGAGCCGCCGCTACGTTCCATAATTTTATTAAACACCTTAAAATAAAAATCTCTGGAAGATTTGTTTTTTGATAGAAGACTATCCAGCAACATAAAAGCTGTCACTTCGTTCGATAGATAGGCAATGCTGTCTTGTAATACCAGTTCGCCAATTTTTTTTAGAGAAAGATCATGTTGTGGCTGAGGCGTTTCACTTACAACTGGTTTAAAAGTAGAATCCTGGCTGGGATCATATTCATTTGATACAGCGGCAGTAGTTTCCACAACAGGGGTAGTCAATGAATCTTTTGTATCGGTGGTTGATTGCTTTTGAGCACACCCAAACAAAACAATCGCCACTGTAAAACCAAGTAAATGCTTATAAAAAGTATCCATATACAACTTTACTTTTTTCGACCTAATACTCATTTCATACTTACCCTCCAATTTTAAAACACATTCAAAACCACGGGGTCAAAATCAAAGGGATGCTTTAAGCTCCAGCAAAAATCCTTTAAATTTTTGGAGCGTTTGAGTTAACTGCATTTGTACGTCCACCTTGTTTTTGTTGGTTTTGATATACTCTCTTGCACCTTCTATTGAAAACTTCTTTTGACGTAATAGCAGGTGAATAAGCTGCAAATTCTTTACATCTTCCGGCCTGAACAAACGATCGCCCTTCCGGTTTTTCCGGGGTTTTAAAATATCAAATTCATTTTCCCAAAACCTGATTAAAGATGTATTAACGTTAAACCAACCAGCCACTTCACTAATCGGGTAATATTGTTTCATAAACAATATTTCATCTTCAGGCACATTTACCAGGTCGGCTTCAATATCTATTTCTTTAAACGATTTTCTTCCACGTTTTTGTTGTGGCTGGGCTTCTTTCTTTTTTCTCTTCTTTTCGGCAGCATCCTGCAACAGGCCTTCTTTTATACTGTTTTTTACCTTCGATAGCTTTTCATTTAGAGCAATGCTATAATCTGATTTTGGCTGCTGTGTTACAATTGACCTGCGTGGCTGGGGTTTTCCATTTGCAGCAATGGCTCCTTCTACATAAACATTATTACCAGTTGCCCCCGGCTTACGAACTTGCCGCGCTTTTATTTTAACGGTTATTTTGCTGTCTTCAAAAATAATATCGCCAATACGTTCAACGGGTACCTTGTCAGGGGTAATATTTTGGTTTGAAGTTTCGGGCTTATAATTATCAAAGACCGCCTTTTCAAGTAAGGATAACGCTTCAATAGTATTTGTTTCTATATCACTTTCAGTTATAACGGTTTCTTCGTCATCCTTCGTCCTGTTAGCTTTCCGATCTTTTATCGCAGGCTTTTTCTCCTCCTTTTCAGGAGTGATTGGTAACCCAAAAAGATCTAGTTGTGGCATTTTGTAAAATTAATAAACGAAACTTCTTTATTCTCTTAACTACAGGTTAAGTGGATAAGATGTAGATATAAAAACTAATCGAAACTTTGGTTGCTGACTGCAGCCATTTTAAGTATGCGGTCAAATTGCTCAGGTGTAAGGTCATTATAAAAAAAGTAAACAGGATCAACAGGAGTTCCATTTTTGTGAACTTCATAATGACAGTGTGGACCCGTGCTTTTACCCGTGTTACCCACCCATCCTATTACCTCCCCTCTTTTAACCTGCTTGCCAACACGTGCTTTTACGCGTACCATATGTCCGTATAAAGTTTCGTAACCATACCCATGATTAATGACTACATGGTTGCCAAATCCGCCTTCGTTATAATTGGCTTCCTTAATACGGCCATCAGCTGTAGCATAAATAGGTGTACCCTGGGGCGCTGTAAAATCAAGTCCTGCATGAAACTTTGATATTTTATAAACAGGGTCTATCCTGCTACCAAAACCTGAGGCAATGCGCCGCAGGTCAGCATTGCTAACGGGCTGAATAGCGGGTATGGCACCCAGCAGCTTCTCCTTATTTTTTATCATTTCATCAATCTCACTATAGCTTCTTGTTTGATAAGCAAGCCTGGCCGAAAGATTGTTTAATTGAGATATCATTCCACCTACAAGAGCATCGTCGCTCAACCTTGTAACAAGCGATATTTCTGCCTTTTTTGCCTGTTCTTTTGCCCTGGCACTATCGGGTATGGGGTTGGCTTCAAAAATGGCGCGATACACTTTGTTATCCCTGGTTTCCAGTTCACTCATTTGCTCCTTCAATTGCTCTACCTGGTGCTGCATCAGCTTATATCCTTCGCTGTAATCATCCAACTGGTCTCTTAAAATTCGCTCGTTGGGCGAGCCGATATACCGAAAACCAACCCATACAATAAGGGCGGCAGTTACCAATGCTGTAGCAAGAAAAGCAAATACCCGCAGCAGTTTAACTCTCAGGGGTACTTCCAATTTCTCATAACGGAGACTATGGGTATTATAGTAGTATTTTATCTTCTTCAAAACACCTGATCTATTATTAATGGATGTTTCTGTAAGCTGTCAAAACCGGCAAAAAATACCGGTTGTGCCTTCCATTAGTTTGGGTTGAAACCATTTTTTAAGACACGCAAGTAAGTTTAAAAATTAACTGGCGCCTTCAAAAGTTCCATAGTTTCATATGGCTTTAACTATTTCTACAAAAATTTTTGTTGTTAAAGCGATTACTTAATATACCATTTAAAAGATGCCAAATTTTAAAACAAGCTATTTTAAATGAGTGAGCTCCCCTTAATAATGACGTGGTTTAGTACCTTTGCCGCCCGGTTATCAAACCATGCAAATATAATTTTTTTGATACCTAAACATACAGCTAAATAATCGAGTAGATATGATGACAAGTGCCGAGATCAGAAAGAATTTCCTGGATTTTTTTGTTTCTAAACAACATAATATAGTTCCTTCTGCACCTATTGTAGTTAAAAACGATCCTACCCTTTTGTTTACCAATGCAGGCATGAATCAATTCAAAGATTATTTTTTAGGAAACAAAAATCCTGAGTACGCCAGGGTGGCCGACACACAAAAATGCCTGAGGGTTAGTGGCAAGCATAACGACCTTGAAGAAGTAGGTGTTGACAGCTATCACCACACCATGTTTGAAATGCTGGGTAACTGGAGCTTTGGCGATTATTTTAAGGCTGAGGCTATTGCCTGGAGCTGGGAATTGCTAACTGAAGTTTATAAAATACCAAAAGATAAATTATACGTAAGCGTATTTGAAGGAGATGAAAAAGAAGGGTTACCTGCATCGACCATTGCCATGCGGGAGTGGCAAAAACTAGTGGCGGAAGACCATATAGTTCATGGAAATAAAAAAGATAATTTTTGGGAAATGGGTGATACCGGACCTTGTGGTCCGTGCAGTGAAATACATGTAGACATGAGGCCAGATGAAGAACGTGCCCTTGTGCCAGGCAGGGACCTTGTAAATAAAGACAACCCGCAGGTAATTGAAATATGGAACAATGTATTCATCCAGTATAACCGTTTAAAGAATGGGAGTCTTGAACCTTTGCCTGCCAAACACGTTGACACAGGAATGGGCTTTGAAAGATTGGTAAGAGTAATACAACAAAAGAACAGTAATTACGATACGGATATTTTTACCGGAACCATAGCTGCTGTTGAAAAATTAACAGGCAAACACTACGATAAAAGCGATAGCAAACAAGCCATTAGTTTCAGAGTTATTGCCGACCATATTCGTGCTATAGCCTTTACCATTGCTGATGGACAATTGCCATCGAATACCGGTGCAGGGTATGTAATCCGCCGCATTTTACGACGGGCTGTACGATATTATTATTCATACTTAAACTACCAGCAGCCACTATTGTATAAGTTATTGCCGGGGCTGGCAGAACAGTTTAAGGATGTTTTTCCCGAACTTATTGGCCAGTTAGAATTTGTAGAAAAAGTGGTAAAAGAAGAAGAAGAAGCCTTTTTAAGAACACTTGAAAAGGGTCTTAAAAAGATTGATGAAATAATAAAATTCACCCAGCTTGATGCTTCTAAAATTATTAATGGCAAAGCTGCCTTTGAACTGTTCGATACTTATGGCTTTCCAATAGACCTGACAAGATTGATTGCTGCAGAAAACAATCTTTCAGTAGATGAACCTGCTTTTGAAACTGAGATGCTTCAGCAAAAAAATCGCAGCCGGGCTGCTACTACTTTAGATACTGAAGACTGGGTGGTTTTGGATGATAAAGCCCTGAATGAATTTGTTGGTTACGATACCCTGGAAATTAAAAGCAAAGTGGTAAAGTATAGAAAAGTAACGGGTAAAGGCAAGGATGGTTACCAGTTGGTGCTTGAAGCTACTCCCTTTTATGCAGAGAGTGGAGGACAGGTTGGCGACACTGGAGAACTCATTTTCAATGATGAATTGATCAGTGTAAATAACACAAAAAAAGAGAATAATCTCATCATTCATTTTACTGATACCCTGCCCCGTGTTATTAGCGGCCAGCTTTTAGCCAAAGTCGATTCCGCGGCCAGAAAACGAATTGAAGCTCATCACACCGCTACACATTTATTGCATGCTGCATTACGGCAGGTTTTAGGCAAACACGTTGCACAAAAGGGCAGCCTTGTTAATGCAGAACAT
>JBBQVY010000146.1:0-12539 GCA_038211085.1 Chitinophagales bacterium
TTTACTGCTGATAATATAAGCTCCATCTATTTCGAAATGATGGACCTGATGATACATGATGTTACCAACCCGCCCTTGGCATCCAGGTTTTTTGCATACACAACTCTTGCAGGATACGAAGTGATATCGCAAAACGAAAAGGGTTTTAAGAGTATGCATGGATTATTAAATCAATACCCCGATTTAAAAAAACAAGACACCATAAAAGGTTATGCTTACCAGCTAAGCGCTATACTGGCTATGCTGGAAACAGCTAAAAAAATGCAGCCCAGTGGTATGCAGCTTGAAAAATACCGGTTGCACATTGTAGACTCTTGCAGGCAGGCTGGCTATAGCGATGAAACGATTGAGCAGTCAGAAAAATATGCCCTTGCAATCAGCAAAAAAATACTGGCTTATGCTAAAGCCGACAGGTATAACAGGATCAGCAATTACCAGCGTTACACCCCTGCCAATGTTGCGGGCAGTTGGTACCCCACACCGCCTGCTTTTTTTGAAGCAGTGGAGCCCTGGTTTAAAACAGTGCGACCTTTTACATTAGATACCTGCACACAATTTGTTCCTCCACCACCGGTTCCTTTTTCTACAGATAAGAACTCACCATTTTATAAAATGATGCTTACCAATTACACAGATACATTAACGGACGAGCATAGAACGATAGCTGCCTTTTGGGATTGTAATCCTTTTGCTTTGCAGGATAATGGTCACTTAATGATGGGTTTAAAAAAGATATCGCCGGGTGCACATTGGATGGGCATAACAGGTATTGCCTGTTCAAAAGCAAGCAAATCTTTTGGTGAGTCTTTGCAGATATTTAGCCAGGTGTCTGTGGGCCTTATGGATGCATTTATTTGTTGCTGGGACGAAAAATTCAGGAGCAATAGAATACGCCCCGAAACTGCCATCCGCAAATACATTGACACTAAATGGGAGCCGCTGTTACAAACACCTCCATTCCCCGAATACCTGAGCGGACATTCAACTATCTCAGCCACCTCTGCTACTATACTCACTCACTATTTTGGCGATAAGTTTAGTTATACTGACAATGTGGAAGTTCGTTACGGGCTACCTGCACGAAGTTTCACCAGCTTTTTACAGGCAGCAGAGGAAGCAGCTATTTCACGATTTTATGGAGGCATTCATTTTAAAGATGCCATTGAAAACGGGCTTTCGCAAGGGTACAAAGTTGGTGATTGGGTTGTAAAGAAAGTATCGAAAATAAAAAATTAGAGTACCGGTTTTGCATAATGAAAGGTTCATTCCACTATGGCAATACCCATCCGGCTGCGATAATCCTATTGAAACCATTTGTATTTGTTAACCTTATTCACTGCTTCTACCTTTGAGTGAATGTGCAGTTTTTGATAAATATTCTGCACATGCTTGCGAACGGTACCATGACTGATAAACATAGTGTCTGCTATTTGCTGGTATGTATTTCCTTCTACCAGCGATTGTAATAATTGCACTTCCCTATCCGACAATTTATAGTCATCAGGTGTGGGCATGCCTTTACCATGAGATGCGGTGTTGCGAAGTAGTTCTAATGTACGTGATGCTATGTGTGGGCTCATAGGTGCTCCCCCGCTTATAATATCTTCTATGGCTGTAATAATTCTATGAGGCTTGCTGTCTTTTAAAAGGTAGCCAGCGGCTCCTGCTTTTATTGCTTCAAATATTTTTTCATCCGTATCAAAAACGGTTAAGATTAAAACTTTGATTGACGTGTTTTCAGCAACAATACCTGTTGTTACAATACCATCCATAATAGGCATATCAACATCCATCAATAGCACCTGCGGCAGCTTATCACATAGTTCCAGTTTCTTTAAAGCTTCTTCTCCATTTTGAGCGGTAAACAGCACCTTCACCTCCGTATAAGGTGCAAGGTTCTCCTGCAGTTGCAAAAGAAAAGATGTGTTATCATCAACAATTCCAATAGTTACGGGTTCACTCATAAAATGAAAGTGCAATAAAAAAATCAGGTTTCTTATACGATGAAAGTCATATTTAGGAATTATTTAAACTACCGGCACCAAATTGACCGGTACTACAAGTTTAATAACAGTTCCATGTTTTGAGTCAATGCATATAGTTGCATTCATATCATTTGCTCTTTGCTTCATGTTTGCCATCCCCTGCCCGCTTTTTGCATTTACTGTAAATCCGGTTCCTGTGTCACGAATGGTCACTTTAAGGTTTGAATCATGAAGTACAAAATCATAATCTGCGGAACTGGCTTTGCTATGTTTTAAAATATTCTGTGTTGCTTCCTGGATAATCCTAAATAAATGAAGTGTTTGTTTGGATGATAGATTTGGATAGGCATCGGCTGTTAGGTTCACATGCCAATTAACCTGCGTAGACTCATACATGCGTTGCAGAAAAGTACGAATGCGAATGATAAAGCTGTCCATAGAATGCTCGTTCTCCTGAACGGCCCAAACTGTTTCGCGCAGCACATTGATCACTTCCCTTGCATGCATACTTAGTTTTTGTACCGAAGTAAGGGCTTCAGGAAATGAACGTCTGTTCATGCGGTTTTCTATGTTGTCTACCTGCGCCACTATGTTCACCAGGTTGGAGCCCAGGTGATCGTGTAAGTCTTTAGATATTCTTTCTCTTTCGTTTCTTAACGAATGCTCCAGCATTAATGCAGCCTTTCTTTTACGCTGCCTGTATGCTTCAACATACCTTGCCAGCAAAAGTGTAATTAAACTGGTGGCAAGCATTATCAATGCAACAGAGGGTCCTGTTTGCCAAAAAGGTTTATCAACTTTAAAAGCTGCTACCTGTATATCAGTGCTTTCATAACCATCAGGATTTATAATTTTTGCCATTAACTGGTAGCTGCCGGCACGCAGCGCATTATAAGATATAGTTAGTGAGTCTTCAACTTCACGCCAGGCTTTATCCTTACCTTTTAACATGTAGAGAAACTTATTTTTCGAAAGTGGCGATGTAGCAAAAGGTGCAATATTAAAGGCGACCGTATTAAAGTAATACGGAACAGAATAATTATTTCCCTCCTGTACTTTACCATCAATATGGGTCTGCAAAATATTGGGGACTGCAACATTTTTGTTTGGTTGAATACCAGCCAGAGAAATAAGGCTGATGTTTTTATTGGTTCCTGTTGCCAGTTGATTGGTTGCGGCATCGTAGAAGGCCGCATTGACATTATCCTCCGCATCGCTTACAATGGGATGAGAAGAGATCACCCTAAGTTTTACACCATCATATACGTGCAGGTATTTATCAGATATTACCCATAATGTTTTGTTTTTATCATGAAAGCTGTATACCACCCTTTTGCCAACAAATCCCGCATTGTACGATAGCGTTTTTTGGACCTTACCATTTGCATAAATAGAAAGACCTCCTTTAGAGCCAATATAATAACCGTCCAAATATTCATGAATATGATTGATGCTATTGCTGAGTAAGCCATCTTTTAAAGTAAGATGAAGATGTTTGGAATTGATTGTATCTGTAATGATGATACCATCTTCGTATGAAAGAAAGGCAAAACCATGCGTGAGGGGGACGGTTTTTTCGATAATTGGCATAATAGTACTTACAACTACAGGACGATCGGCTGTATTGGTAAAGGATATTAAACCATTACCATAAGTGGATGCATAAAACCCGGTACCATTTTGTATAATAGAAGAAATGCCAGAATTGTAAGGGATAAACTGTTGCGGCTTAAGTCCAATATTTAGAGCATAAAAGTTTATTCCTTTTAAGGAGCCTACAATAAGCTGGTCTTGCTTTTTATACATGGTAAGTGCAGATGTTTGCACCTTACCCAGGTCGTTTAATTGCGAGTCAACTTCGTTTATTTTTAAAAAATTCTCTCCAGCCAGCGCATACCAGTTGTTGCCTTCTTTTAAAATGGAACGAACCATGCGGTTTCCGGTCAGGTAGGTTCGCTTGTATTCGTTGCGTTTAAATTGAATGCCGGCACCCAGCGTTGCAAACACAATAGTTCCATCTCTCATCTCATAAACCTGGTTAATATAATCAGACCCTAAACCGCTTTTACCCGTATAAAAATGAGCGTCGCCTTTGGTATTTATAAAGTAGTATCCTGATAAAACGTTTGAAATATAATAGCCATTACCAGTTATGCAATTGACTGCATAAGTATTATGATCTTTAAACAACTTTAAAACCCTTTCTATTTTACCCGATTTGTTGAAATGATAGCTTTTGGTATTACTGATGACCAGCCCGTCGCTGGCATAATATATACCCTGTACCACATCACTATCCGGTAAACTTTTGTTTATAATACTCCAGGATGTTTTAATTTTTAAGAGTGAAGTTTGGGCACCTGAAGTAATACAAAATACCTTTTTGTCAGTAGAGTTTGCACGAATGGTATACACGGAGTCTGGATAATACTCATACACTTTTGTAGGGTGAGCAAAATTATTGGCTTGCAACAAATACCCGCACACCGTGTTGATTTCAACCCTTTCCATTAATAGATTACCCGAAGTATCAGGATAAAGAGAATTAAAAGCAATAACTTTTTGGTCAGCAATTTTTGTAGATACTCCTTTTGACATATCGAAATGATACAATCCTTTTTGGCTAATAGATAACCACAAACCCCCTTTCTTGTCGGGAAAAACAGCGGATACGTAGTTACCGGGTAAACCATTATCCTTATCCCATATCTGCCAGCTAAATCCGTTAAAACGGCACAGGCCCTTATCGGTGCCTACCCATAAATATCCCTTTTCATCTTCGCAAATTGAAAACACATAGTTACTAGGTAAACCATTGCTGGTTGTTATACCCTGGTAAATAGAAAACTGTTGACAAGAAACAATTTTGGCTGACAATAAAAATATAATGAGAAAGATGTTTCGCATAAGGGGTAGCAAAGTCAGCAGAAGTTAATTTAAAAATATACGCAATTCATCGTACTACCAAATCGCCAAATTCATCCATTTTCACTTTGTTGATAAACATGTTATTGTTTTGAAAAACTGGTTGCGTAAAGTGGCATTGAAACGAACTTGAAAAACCTAACTTTTAAAATACTGAAACATGTTGCACCTTTTGATTTAATAGTGATAATAGCAAGGGTAACCGTAAAATAACTTTAGATCAATAGTAAAGAAGGTAAGACATATTCTGGGGGGAATATTGTTTTTACGGGGTGGCAATTTATTGCCACCTTCTTTATTTTAAACCTTTCAGGTTGATGAACCCCATATGTTGAAGGGCTGCCGGATGGAAGTGGAAAACACGCAAAAGGTTTTGTGCGTTTGTCTTGTGGCGGATTTGGGAACGGACAGCCGGAACAAAAGCAAAAGGGCATCCAATTGCTGAATGCCCCTCACCTGTTTTAAAAATTTGTGTTCACTATTTCATAGCCACATCATATTTGGTTATACCCGGCACAGCAACAGCATAGAGGCCATTGGCATCGGGCATGTTGGGCATAACGGCATCCCAGGCATACTCAGTTGGGTGAATGTTGATACCTGAGTTGATTGCCTTATCCCACGCAACCTGCTGACCTGAATAAGTGGCCATTCTTCCTAATATGGAGGTCATGGTGCTTTTTGCGGTTCTTTCAGCATCCCAGAATTTATATTGACCGGCAGCGATGGCTGCAAACAACTCATCGTGCTCGTTCTGGTACGGACGGTTATCTGTCTTTTTATCAAACTGGTAAATGGTGTTGCCTTTAAGGTCGGTTATGCGTGCCTGGTCAAAAAATATTTTGCCCTTTGTACCCATAATTAATTCGTCCACTTTACTCATAGTACCTTTTTGATGGCGACACTGGCTATTAAGAATTACGCCATTAGGGTAATGAAATTCTACAAAATGATGATCAAAAATTTCACCATAATCTTTGCCCTTTCTTACCTCGCGGCCACCCATGCCCTGGGCGGTTTCCGGGTAATCTTCCAACGCCCAGTTAATGACGTCGAGGTTATGAATGTGCTGCTCGGTAATATGATCGCCACACAACCAGTTAAAGTAATACCAGTTGCGCATTTGGTATTCCATTTCGGTCATACCAGGTTTGCGTGGGTTAACCCAAACCCCATCGTTGTTCCACCATGCCTGTGCCGAAACTACATCGCCGATGGCACCGTCTTTAAGACGCTTCATTAACTCGCGGTAACTGGTTTGGTAGCGGCGCTGTAAGCCTGTAACCACATTCAGTTTTTTTCTTTTGGCTTCTTCGGCCACGGCTAACACTTTTTGAATACCTGCAGGATCGGTAGCTACCGGCTTTTCCATAAAAACGTGTTTGTTCTGCTTGATAGCCTCTTCAAAATGAATGGGCCTGAAACCGGGAGGGGTAGCCAAAATAACCACATCGGCTAAAGCAATGGCATTTTTATAAGCATCAAAACCCACAAATTTATTTTCTTCTTTAACCTGGACTCTTTTATCATTTCCTTTGTCTTTTAATGCCTCAATTATATTGCTATAACTTTTGTCGAGGCGGTCGCGAAAAGCATCGGCCATGGCTACCAATTGTACATTTTGTTTGGTACTGAGCGCCTGCACTATAGCACCCGTACCACGGCCTCCGCAGCCTACCATGGCTATTTTGATAACATCGTTTGAGCCGGCAAAATAATTAGCCCCCGAGAGCATGGGCATTGCCATTAGGCCCCCCGCTACCAGCGAGGTATTTTTTACAAAATCTCTTCTTGATTGTGATAGGTTGTTTTTGTTCATTTTTGGCAAATTTTAGCGTTTATTAGAAGGTTTATTCAATTAATAGTTATCAATATAATTAGCAAAGAATGTATCAATTTCTTCTTTTGAAGGTTGTTGTAAAGGTCTTACAATTCTAAACCCAATAAAAGGCGCATCAGCATTCCACCAGCGGCTACGTGGTATTTGCGGGTCCCTATTGTTCCACTCAAGTTTGGATTTTAATCTTGCTGCACTTCTTAATGCCGTTGCCTCGTCCTCGTAATTACCACCTTTAAGCGTTCTTGGATGCCGGGCTGTTGGTTTAATTAAAGGGTCTGTTGTATTGGAAGCAATAGATTTAAAATAAGCTTCATTGTACTGGTCCAGTGTCCACTCTGCAACATTGCCCAACATATCGTACAATCCCCAGGCATTTGGCTGTTTTAAGCCCGTTTTGTGGTACTTGTTATCACTGTTGCCTGCAAACCAGGCGTACTTACTCAAGCCGGTAGTATCCTCACCAAAAAAATACGCCGATTTTGTTCCTGCCCGGCAGGCATATTCCCATTCTGCTTCGGTAGGCAGGCGGTAAAAAATACCGGTTTTATTATACAGCCAGCGGCAATACATAATAGCACCATATTGCGACATACTGTTTGCCGGAAAGCCACCCTGTTTGCCCATGCCTAAAGTTAGATCAATGTACGGTGGACTGGGTCGTGTAATTGCATCCGTTGTTTCATTACGCGATATAGTCTCATCTTTAAAAAAAGCATCATATTCATCATAAGTAACCTCTGTTGCCCCCATCCAAAAAGATGAAATGGTTACTTCTTTCGCAGGACTTTCATCGGCCTGGTGGCCTTTGCTTTTTTCTGCGCTGCCCTTTACAAATTTTCCACCGGTCACCGGCACCATCGTACATTCTAATGGGCTACCGGAAATGGCTTGTTTGTAGGTTTTGAAAATACCGGATGCTGGCTGAGCGACAACACCGACTGACATCATCAAGGAAAGAGAACAAAAGGCAGCAAACCCAGAAAAAAATTTTACCATCGATATATTATTTTACCCCTTTGGCACATAGCATTTTTCGCATAGAGGTTTTAAAAAACTCCTGATTTTTTTTAATCTTCAGGTTTATAATTATGAAGTGTAAAATAAACATTTTCTATTTCACCATTACTTAAAAAAAGCAGCAAAACCACGGGAACGGTAGAAATGTATTTTTTGGTTTTTGTTTACGGCAATTTGCACCTGTGCACCGGGATATTTGGCCACCAGTTTCAAAGCCCTTTTAATTGGTAAGATGGTGCAGGCTTTTGTTAGCCAGTCGGCATCTATGCCTTTGGAGGCAATAACGGTAACATTTCTGTTATTCGTGACCGCCCAGCCGGTAGCCGGGTTAATGATGTGCGAATAGCGAATACCATCAACTTCAAGATATTGATATAGGTCACCCGAGGTGGTAACAGCAGCATTCCTCATAAGCAATTGCCTGTCCATCAACTCTTCGCTTTCGGGCAGGTTGATGGCTATTTTCCAACCGGGAATATTTGCCGGTGTACTTCCTGCTACAATATCCCCACCTGCATCAATTAATGCATAAGGAAACCCCATTGCTGTTAAACGGTTACTTACTCTTTGGGCTGTTTCGCCTTTGGCAATACCTCCAAGATCTAATTGCATACCATGCCTGGTAAGTCGAACCATTTTTCTAATCGTATCAATGTCGATCAATCGATAGCCAACTTTTTGCATGGCAAGGCGAATGCTATCCTTTGAAGGCAATCTTTTAAGCCGCCGGGCATTTCGCCAAATTCTTATTACCGGGCTCATGGTTATATCAAAACTGCCTTTGCTTTCTTTGCCGGCTGCATTAGCGCTTACCAATATGCTGTACAAAATTGGTGAAACTGTAATCCAGTTACCACTGCCTGCAGTACTGCACAGCTGGTTAAGTTCGCTATTTGGTAAATAATCACTGTAAACCTGGTTTAAAGTGTCAACCAGTTGAAAGGCCAGTTGCGCAGCATGTGCCGCATTTATGGAATCCTCAGCATACAAAATAATGTTAAAGGGAGAGCCCATTTTTGGTTGCTGAAAATTGTATTTCTTATATTGACCTATTGAAGAAAATAAAGTAGATAACAGCACTGCCACCAGTAAAATCCCTTTCATTCTTGTATTTTAAAAATTAAAAGTAGCCGATTTTTCAAGCTTAGGATGATTATGCTTGTATGATAATTTACTGTGGTGATTGCTTTTTACTAAATTTAGAAGATAGCCACTATTTTATGGGTACATATCAATTGTTTAATGAACGATAACAGGAAGAAATATACGATGCACCGGTATACGAAGTTTGCTTTGTATGGGCTGGGTTTTGTAATTATCCTGGTGTTGGGTTTGCAAATTTGGTTTGTAAGAAATGCCAAAGAGATTTTAAAAACTATTGTTGAGGAGAAGTCGAAAGGCAGAATTAAGCTTGACCTGACGGATGTTAGTTTTAGTGTATTCAATAACAGGATGCAGATAAAAGATGGAGACATAACCAGTACCGATTCTGTAACTGTTCCAACATCGTACCATGTAACATTTAATAAGCTTACACTTAAGGTGGCTTCCTTTTGGCCATTGATTTTAAAGCGAGACCTGAAGTTGGATTCCATAGATATTATCAACCCTGTTATCGAGGTATTACAATGGCGAAAAGATACAGTAACCCAAAACAAAGAAAACCTTTCAGTAACTGAAGAGATGGGGCGTATCTACAATTCAATGCTGGACGTTCTTACAGATTTTGGCATCAGGAGAATTCTAGTATCCAATGCAAGCTTAAAGCTGGTAAACAAGATAAAACCTGGTACAGACCCAGTATGGATTACAAACATTAACCTGAACGTTTTACGCGACCCTACAAAAACAACTCCCGGTGTTTCATCTGAAGATGAGGTTTTTTTAACGAGCAACAGTCAAACAATTGGATTACCCAACGGAAGACATCACCTGTCGTTCAAAAATTTCAAACTCCAGTTATTTCAAAAACGAATTGAACTGGACAGTTGCACCATAACCGCGGTGCCAAAGGGAACAGCTACAAGTAGTTACAAAATCTTTTTTAAAAAATTATTACTGGTAGGTGTAGACTTTGCTGCCATGAGCAAATTAAACCTGGTACGTGCCGATACCGTTTTTTGCGAGAACCCCATTTTCAATTTTAAAATAAACCCATCGGATGGCGATAAAAAAGGCAACCCCGACCCCGAAAAGATGATTAAAGAATTGACAAGTGACCTTGATCTTGGGTTTGTTGGCGTAAAGGATGCAGGCATTCGTTTCGATTTTATTGGCAAGCGACCACGGTCCGTCTTCAACAGTAACAAAGACAATTTTGAAATGTATGGATTGAAGATCCGGTCTGACTCTTCGTCGCCGGTATCAGTAAAACGCTTTGATATGATGGTACGCGATTACCACCTTTACAATGTTGATAGCTCTGCCGTTTTCAATTTTGATAGCATACACTTCATTAATAAAAAAATTGTGCTTAACAACTTTACAGTTAAGACAACCCCCTCGCGTTTAAAGTTAAAAAGCATACGCGATTTCAAGTTTCCTTACTTTGAATTGACCGGCTTGGACTGGTATAAATTGGTTTTCGATCAAACAGTTGTAGCAAAAGAAGCCCTCATTATTAACCCTATAATTCGTTACACTAAAAAAACACCTGTTTCGAAAAAGAAGACCAACTTTTTTTCAACGTTGCAAAATATGGACAGCCTTATGACCCTGGATAAGCTGGAGATAAGAAACGGGCAACTAATGCTAAACTTTGGCAAGTCTACTACGCTCGATTTGCAACAGGTAAACCTAAAAGTTTCAAGCAATACTTTGCTCAGAGCCATCAACCAGGAAGGCCTTCGCCGGGCAGTAGATTTTTTCTCAATGTCGAAAGGAGTTTTGCACAGGAAAGATTTGACAGGGCAATTGATAAATATGCGATACATACCTGACAATAGAATTTATGCTGACCAGCTTGTTTTAAACAGTGCCAGCAATAACATTAATGCAGTAATAAGTGGGGTTTTTTTAGACAATATGCTAATAGATGATGTAACTGAAAGTATATATGCCGATGGCCTGCAATGGAAAGCGGCATCAGTAGCATTGCATACCCTGCCTGCAAACAAGCTGAATAGAAAACCGGATGATGGAACTTTTTATGTAAAGAATATTAAAGGTGAGAACACCATTCTAAAACTGGACAACGGCACAACCACAATTAATAGTTCGGTTACAAGCTTACAGGTAGACTCGCTGATAAAAATTAATGAGGAGGCTGCACGGGCATCGGGTATCCATTTTTTGGGTAACGAATTGATCATGGAGAACAGCAACAAAAAAATTCATGCAGATGTAGATGATATAACTGTAACATCTATGGTGCTGCAGGACGAAGCAAAGGATATTGCTGCACACGGTATCAACTGGAATAACGCTTATGTTGATATACAGGAATTTGAAAAACGTATCAGATATATAACAAAAAGTGGTTCCCTGGAGTTTACTGATATAACCGGAAACAACACCAGGATAAACATGGTTAGTACAAAGGGTACTCTTAAAACAATTGTTGACCTTGTACATGCAGACAAAATATCAAAAAAAGGAACGGCACATTTTGTTACAAGCGAACTTTTATTTGCCGGCAAAGACTTAAACTTAGGCGGTAAAGACTTACATGCTTCTATTGAGGAGTATATGGTAAAAGACAACGATAAGTCAAACTTTAAAAACCTACAACTACTTCAATCCAAGGACAGCAATTCTATTAATCTTCAAACCCCTGAAATTAATTTTACAGCCAACTTAAACTCGTTACTTTCTAATAAATACACATTTGCTGAAGCCACTATAATAAAACCACTCCTTAAAATAGAAGCCGGCAAGCATGAAAAAAAAATAGAAACTTCTAAAAAGAAAAGCATGTTTTTTTCAGTTGACAATCTGCAAATGGTTGAGCCGGACATAACCATTACTACCTCAAAAAACGATAGCATCACAACCATAAAGCTACCTTACTCCGCAGGCAGCCTGTTAACAGCCACAAAATTTTCGTTAGATAGTAACCAGCTTAAAACAGCCAATGTTAAAATAAGCACCAATACAGCTACTATTCAAAAAGCCAATATGCTACCTATGGGTGTAACACAGGGTAAAGTAGCGGTTTCTCTTTCCAATATCTTTCATAACAAAATAGATGATGTTGAACGATGGGGAGTTACTATTGACGACATGTACCTGCAAAATTTACATCCATTCCACGTTGGCCCTGGCAAAAACGAGTTGCTTGCAGGAAATATTTCATTAGAAAATGTAAATGTAAATTCGGAGAACATAGTCAACCTTCCGCTTTGGTTTAACAACAATTCATCTGCAACATTTAAAAGCAAAAATGGTCATTATGCTGATGCTAAAAATGTGTATACATGGTCAAATGCATCCTACAACAATGGATTAAAAAAGATGCAGGTAGACTCATTTAGTTACCGTCCCATCCATTCGAAAGATTCAACGATTTTGATTGCTCCTTACCAAATTGATTTTTTAACCTTGAATTCTAACCAGATCATCATCCATGATTTTGATTTGGAAGATTTTAAACTCAACAAGAATTTGTCGGCTTCATCAGTGCAATTGGTACAACCTCAGTTGGTTGTTTTCCGTGATAAACTTCCGCCCAGCGAACCCAATGAATTAAAGTTGCTACCAACAAGCATGCTTAAGAACGTACCTGATTTCTTAAACATAAAAGAGATAAAAATTATAGATGGAAGCGTTAGTTA
>JBBQVY010000147.1:0-12518 GCA_038211085.1 Chitinophagales bacterium
GCTGTTACATTTTATTAACGTTTTAATTCAATTCTTAAAGTAACATTAAAATTAAAAATGGGAGGTTAGTATTTACACTTCAATACATCCTGACAATGCTTTATTATCGTTAATTGCAGGTATATAAAAGCACATGAAAAAAACACTCCTCTATCTTAGCTGTGTAGTCTTGCTAGTTGTATCGTCTTGCAAAAAAGAGCTTGACAATACAGCAGTCACCACACCAACAAATCCTACAACCTCAACTACTGCATCACAGGTTGACCTGTTGAAAGATTCGGTTTATCTGTACTCAAAAGAAGTGTACCTGTGGCAGGATTTACTTCCGGCTTACGATCAATTTAATCCAAGGCAATACCAGGGAACAACCTTGCTGGAAGCAGGTTCGGCTGTTATGAATGGTATAAAAAAATTGCAGCCACTCGATCGTTTTAGTTTTGTTACCAGCAAAGAAACCTCTGCCGGACTGCAAACAGGCGAAAGTGTAAGTCTTGGGTTTTTTGTAAAAGCTGCCGCCGCTGATAAGGTGGACCCTGTTGATTCGGTGCATTGGTATGTGAGCTATGTGTACGATAGATCAACCGCAGGCACTGTAGGAGTAAAAAGAGGGTGGTACATTAATAAGATTGATGGTACCGCTATTAATTATGATAATGCCAGTATAAAAATTTTGAATGATGTTTTCTTTGGTGCTACAACAAACGCTTCGTTTGAGTTTGTAAAACCAGATGGATCCGTAGTAACCAGCAACCTTAGCAAAACGAGTTTTGTTTCAAATTCGGTTTTGCACCAGAGTGTAATACCGGTTGGTACAAAAAAGGTTGGATATCTTGTTTTTAACCAGTTTTTTGGCGAGCCATCAAGAGTAGAATTAACCAATGCCTTTAATTCATTTAAAGCCTCAGGCATTAACGACCTGGTTGTTGATTTAAGATACAACCCGGGTGGGTCTACCCAAACTCAAGATGCATTAGCAAACCTGATTGCCCCGGCCACGGCCAACAACCAGGTAATGTACAAGTACATTTTCAATCAAAATTTACAGAACGGAAACTTCCCTTTATTAAAACTGAAAGATGGCTATTCTAATGTTTCTTTTTCTGAAGCCAACAACACTCAGAAGTTTAGCAATACGGGTGGATCAGGGCTAAGCCGGGTGTTTTTTATAGTTAGTAAATCCTCCGCTTCTGCAAGCGAATTGCTGATCAATAATTTGAAGCCTTATATGGATGTAAAGCTGATAGGTGATTCAACTTATGGCAAACCGGTTGGATTTTTTCCGATTGATATCTTCAATGTATCCATTTATCCTATATCGTTTAAAACGGTGAACAGCGCAGGAAATGCTGATTATTATAATGGCTTTGGACCGGATAAGAAATCTGCCGATGGAGTTATCTATGATTGGGGAAATACAGCAGAACCTTCACTGGCTAGCGCATTAAAGTATGTGCTTACCGGCTCGTTCAGGGCCTCTGCTTTGCAGGCACAGTTGGAAGAGCGTCAATTACGTACGCAACAACAATTGGAGCCTTTGTATAATAAGATTGATCAACACAGGTTCTCCGGAATGTTTGTTGAAAAATGAGGAAGCGCTTTCATTGACTAATTACACCCCTTTTGATTTACAAAAGGGGTGTAATTGTTTAATGCAATAAATAAGTTGCGGTTTAATGGGTTCGTTATTTTTTGGAGAACGCTTCCATTGCCAAAAAGCGATTGTGCAGGTAAAAGATGGATACACCAAATACCAGGGCTGTAACAATAAGCAGGTTATTGACAATGCCTGTTGTACCAAACGATATTTTGATGAGAATGGTTGAAATAGCAAAACCCGAATTGCGCATTACAACGTTAAACTTATCGAACAACGTAAACGTTAGCAGCAATAGTAGCACGTCTATCAAAATCAATATGGTAAAAAAGTTGTCGAAGAAAATTTTATTGAGGTCTTCATTGGCCACAGTAATTGCTGTACCCCGGCTAAATGTAATACCTACCCACGTGGTAAAGCTTTGAATAGACATAAAAAGAAAAACCAGTATTAGCAGGCTTGACAACAGCAGCTTTATCCTGATGAACCGGATGAGTTCTGCGCTGGGACCTTCGGTATTTGTGGCAGCTTGAACGTTAGATTTTGCAAGCCTGTAAAAGGTTATAATAAGGGCAAAAAGTATCAGGACTGTCAGCAGGTCGTATAAAAAATTGACATCATTTTTTCGTTGAAAAAAATCAGTTGTGAGCTCCAGTTTCGATAGGTCTTTAAATACCCGGCGAATGATGATGAGCGTAATGATCTCATATTGTTTTCCGATGTATTTGCTAAACGATTTAGGCAGGTAATAGATCAGCAGGTATACTTCGTAAAACAGGATGAAGGAGAAAGGCGTGTAAATAGCGCCAATCGGATTGTTAAGCAGTCCCTCAGTATAGGTTGAATTTAAAAGACCAAAATGTACCAGTTCAATCAGCCCAAGATGAACCAGGAAACCCATTAAAGCAAAGCCAAGTGTAATTTTCGCAATGATTTCTTTCGATTTTTCGCTCAAAAAATAAATTTGTATATAATTTTTCATTGGCAATGCAGTACCTGTTTTTATTAAATGTTTTTGACGGAACTGATTCGGGTAACATTATTTGGATAGTCATTGTTTAAAATAGGGTAAGGTTGGCTCACCGGTGGGGATTAGTCCTGCTGGGACACCCTATTTTGGTAAACAGAACATTGATTGGAAACCGGATTGTCGGGATGTTTGTAGAGAAATAGAAGTAGTGGAAGTTGAATATATGAGCATAAAAAATGTCCCGGTTTGCCCAAGACATTTTGATTTTAGAAAAAATTTGAAAATGGATTCTTGGAAATATAGGGGGCTTTTAAATTAATGGAGTAACCTATGTAGATAAGCAATGTCGCTTATTAGTTAGTTACTTTTTGCCTTGGTTTATCAATAAATAATTTTCGCACAAGTCGAATGCTCAATCCCATAACAGGGGCCGCAATAACAGCAAGCTTTGGATTGATCATGTACACAACGGCTGAGACAATAAAAAAAAACGGTAAAATGATAGCTCTTAATGGGTACATCTTTTTTTCCCGTGGCGATATACCTTCTGATAAATTATTTTTTGGATTTGAGACATGTAACCACATAAGAAAATTCATTATTGCCAGCAATGCGATGTTGAAAATATACACCAGGGTAGGGTTAACTAAGGAGCGCAACATGTATTCGCTATAATAGGCCGTGCTAAATGGCATTAAGGCTACAGCAAATAAAAACGCAAGGTTTAAAATTAGAGTTTTAGGTGTGTAGGTAATTACAAAGCCAAACATTCGATGATGTAAAATCCAGTATAACCCAATTAAAATAAAGCTGATGAAGAAGCCGACAAATTTTGGAATAAGATGCTCCATAGCCTCCCCTAATAAATGGTCGTTCACCAGGTGTTTTTCAATTTCAGGTACTTTTATTTCAATTACTAACAGCGTGATAGCGATAGCAAAAACTGCATCGCTAAACAATATCATCCGCTCCAATTGAAATTCTTTTTTTAGTTCTGAATGTAAATGATCGGCCATGTTAAGGATATTCTTTTAACGTGTAAAAATTTAGAACATAATCTATGAAAAGCAGGAATGTTTTCTAATTCACTATTATCTAAAATACCAAAATATGCTATATAAGTACCTGCAAAAAATGACCAGCTCCGGGCAGCATATTTAATCGGTAAATTTATTGTTTCTGGTTACCGGACGAAGCCACAACGGCCAAACCTATAAGGCTTTAAGTTTGGAAAATGTCCGTAACGCAAAAGTGCCCCGAATTGTAACAGAACACTTTTTGCGATTAAAACATGGCTACGAAGTTTTTTTACATTTTTTAGCCTTACAGCAGTGTTTCCTGCTGGTTTTTTTTGAGACTATTTTCTCATTATTCATTATTTCAGGTGCAGCCTTTAACTGCTCTTTTTCCATATGCAGCCTGTGTTGGTCTGCCTCTTTTATTTCAGCTTTTTCTTTTTTGGTTTGAAGAAAAGCAGAGTCTTTTGTTTGGGCCTGGGCAAATGTAGTGGCGGCAATAAAAACGATAGAAATAAATATTTTGCTCATTGCTTTTTCTTTTTAAGACCAGAACAGGCAGCTGATGTTTGCACAGGCTGTGTTAAATTAATTTGAAAGAGAACGTAACATGGCCTGGTACACCAACACCTTAAATGCATCTTCAACATTGTGCCGCCTGCCCCAGATTTGTGTATAAATCTGCGCTACAATTTTCTCTTTTGGGTCTACCCAATAAGAAGTACCAAAAGCGCCTCCCCAACTAAAATTACCAACAGACACGGGCAGCTTGGCAGCAGACTGCTCAGTTGTTATGCTAAAGCCAAGGCCAAATTTTTCATTTCCCAGGCTGAGGTCCCCTATTTGATTTGTGGTCATCATCCTTACACTACTTGGAGACAATATGGTTTTGCCATTATATGTTCCACCGTTCAAAAGCATTTGTAAAAAGATGGCATAATCAGTTATGCTTGCGGTTAACCCGGCGCCTCCCGAAAAATACGTGCCCACAACATCAGGGTAGTTTGGTTTCATTTTGCTTCCATTAAACTTATAATTTTCGTTCATAGGATGCACTCCATTATCATCTTCCATGGTTAAGGTAGTAAGCCGGTTTTGTTTATCCTTCGGAAGATAAAACCAGGTATCCTTCATGCCTAACGGATCGAAAATGCGGGCTTTAAAAAAGGCATCCAGCTTTTGTCCGGAAACCACTTCAATCAGGTAGCCAAGCAAGTCAGCGTTTAAGCCGTACGTCCATTTTTTACCGGGTTGATGCATTAGGGGAAGCGAGGCTAACCTTTTCATTGCCTCGCCTATTGTATTACCCTCAGTTTCTGCAATACCAGAAGTAATGTTGTTTTTTGCATAAATGGCATTGGCTATTTTAGACCCAATTTGTGCATATCCTATTCCAGAGGTATGGGTTAACAAATCGCGAATGGTAACAGGCCTTTCGGCAGCAACTGTTGTATAGGAGGAATCATTTTCATTAAACTTATCAATAACCCGAATGTTGGCAAACTCTGGAATGTATTTAGCAACGGAATCATCCAGCAATAATTTACCCTCTTCAAACAAGGCCATGATGCCTACGCTGGTAATGGCTTTGGTTTGCGAAGCCAACCGGAAAAGCTGGTCATTTTTAAGAGCTGTTTTTTTTTCTGCATC
The DNA here is from genome assembly GCA_038211085.1 of Chitinophagales bacterium. GTDB lineage: Bacteria > Bacteroidota > Bacteroidia > Chitinophagales > Chitinophagaceae > Segetibacter. The sequence goes on from JBBQVY010000147.1 coordinate 5,231, forward strand.
ATCGTACCCGTAAGCTTTGTTATAGATAATTTTACCATTCCGCGTTATAAGAACCTGGGCACTGTTCATCCAGTTTTTATTAATCCATTCTTGTACATTTTTATCAATGCGCATTAATCGTTCGCTTGAAAAACCTTGTAATTCAGGGGTCGATAACGGCATGCTTTGCTGGCTGTAAACCTGGTTAACGAGCAGCATGAAAAGAAATAAGGAAACAATTTTCTTCATATGTAATTTTTTGAATGGGTAAGATAATATAGAACGTGAATGGATGAGAAAGTTTTGAAAGTAAATTGAAGAGATAGAAGCCGTCATGCTGAATTTAATTCAGCATCCCTTGCACGTTTGCTAGCATCATCCAGGAGATCCTGAACCAAGTTCAGGATGACGACACCTTAACTAAATGAAATGGCCCGGCGGTATTTTCACCATTCTTTTTTTCTACCAAAAGCTCGCTCCACCGGAGCTATTGAAGTAATGTCGTTCCTTTTTCATCTTCCTCACAATAAAAAAGCCGGTCATTTTCATAACCGGCTTAAATCAATATCAATTATTTATTTATGCATCCTTACCATGGCATTGCTTAAATTTTTTGCCACTACCACAAGGGCAGGGGTCGTTACGTCCAACCTTCGGTCCTACAACTATGGGTTGTTGTTTAACAGCAGGGGCTCCTCCGCCCGAAGGATCAAAATAATCATTCTCATTGGCTGCGTAATCCTGGCCTGCTGCATCAATTTCCGCTTTATTAATGCGCATTTTACTCATGTCGGTTTTCTCCTCGCGGCCTTCTCTTATTTGTTGTTGTACGGGGCGGCGTTCGTCTTCTTCAACTGGTATAGCGCTGTGACATAAGAAAGATACAATCTCTTTATTCACCTCTTCATCCATCTTTTTAAACAAACCAAAAGCTTCCATTTTATAAATTACCAATGGGTCTTTTTGCTCGTACGATGCTGTTTGTACGCTCTGCTTTAAATCATCCATAGCACGCAGGTGTTCTTTCCAACTATCATCTATTAATCCTAATGCAACACTTCTTTCTAAAGCATTCGCCAACTCCCTTCCGTTCGATTCAATGGTTTTATCCATATTGGCCAATACCTGCATTAGTTTTCTGCCATCAGTAAATGGAACCACAACATTTGCAATATTTGGCCCCTGTTGCTGGCGTATGTTTTTAAATACTGGCAATGCATTATCTGCAACTTCGGTTTTGTGGTGTTGGTAGTTATTAATTGCTTCGTTGTATAATTTCTCAGAGAGCTGTTGGGCAGATAATTTGTTCAACTCTTCTTCTGTAATACTGGTGTCAATACCATAATTCATGATTACCGCCAGGCGGAACCCTTCAAAATCTGACTGCTCTTTAAACGAAGTAATAAGGCCTTCTGCAACCAGGTAAAATGCATTGTCAAGATCCAGAGCAAGGCGGTCTCCAAACAAAGCATGGTTGCGTTTTGAATAGATAACCGTACGTTGTTTATTCATCACATCATCGTACTCCAGCAAACGTTTACGAATACCAAAGTTGTTCTCTTCTACTTTGCGTTGGGCTCTTTCAATGCTCTTTGTAATCATGCTGTGCTGAATAACCTCGCCTTCTTTATAACCGGCAAAGTCCATCACTTTAGCAATACGTTCGCTGCCAAACATGCGCATCAAATCATCTTCAAGCGACACAAAGAACATAGATGATCCGGGATCTCCCTGGCGTCCTGCACGACCACGTAACTGCCTGTCTACACGACGGCTTTCGTGACGCTCTGTACCAAGTATAGCCAACCCGCCGGCATTTTTAACACCGGGTCCAAGTTTAATATCCGTACCACGACCAGCCATGTTGGTAGCAATAGTTATAGCACCAGCCAAACCGGCTTCGGCCACAACCTGTGCTTCACGGGCATGTTGTTTAGCATTTAAAACATTGTGAGGTATTTGTTTTTGTTTCAACATCCTGCTCAATAATTCTGACACTTCTACGCTGGTAGTACCTACCAGGCAAGGGCGGCCACCGTTGCGCAATTCTTCAATCTTCTCAATAACCGCTTTATATTTTTCACGCTTGGTTTTAAATATCATATCCTGCTCATCCAAACGTATTACGTTTACATTGGTAGGTACGTTAACCACATCCAGCTTATAAATGTCCCACAACTCGGCAGCTTCTGTTTCGGCTGTACCAGTCATACCGGCCAGCTTATGGTACATTCTAAAATAGTTTTGCAGGGTAACCGTTGCATAAGTTTGCGAGGCAGCTTCAATCTTTACATTCTCTTTTGCTTCTATCGCCTGGTGCAGTCCATCGCTGTAGCGGCGGCCATCCAGTATACGTCCGGTTTGCTCATCCACAATTTTAACTGCGCCATCCATTACCACGTATTCAACATCTTTATCAAACAAGGTGTAAGCCTTTAATAATTGTTGTGCGGTATGTATGCGATCGGCCTTTAATGAGTAGTCGTTTAAGAGTGCCTCTTTTTGATGAAGCTTTTCTTCGGCTGATAAAGTGCCATTGGTTTCAATGTTATTTAATGCAATGCTGATGTCTGGAAGTATAAAGAAGTTTGGATCTTCGCCAGACTTCGTGATCATACTGATACCCCCATCGGTTAACTCAACTGAATTATTTTTTTCATCAATATAAAACAACAGCTCAGCATCAACTTTTGGCATTTCGCGTTGCTGATCGGCCAGGTAATAATTTTCAGTTTTCTGCAGTTTGGTACGTATGCCCGGCTCGCTTAAAAACTTAATTAGCGCATTGTTTTTTGGTAAGCCACGGGCAGCCCTCATTAAAGCAAGTCCGCCATCTTTGGGTTCATCATTGCCCTCGGCAATTTTCTTTTTTGCTTCGTTCAAAAATTGATTGGTCAATTTTTTTTGTGCTTCAAACAACTGGAAAATACGCGGCTTTAACGCTTCGTACTCCTGCTGGTCTCCTCTTGGCACAGGTCCGCTAATAATTAAAGGAGTTCTTGCATCATCAATCAACACACTATCTACCTCATCCACCATAGCAAAATGATGTTTGCGCTGTACCATTTCATCAGGCGTGTGCACCATGTTATCACGGAGGTAGTCAAAACCAAACTCATTATTGGTACCATAAGTAATATCGGCCAGATAGGCTTGCCTCCTGTTCTCGGTATTTGGCTGATGTTTGTCAATACAGTCAACGGTAACCCCCAACCATTCAAATATGGGCCCATTCCACTCACTATCCCTTCGGGCCAGGTAATCATTTACAGTAACAATATGTACCCCTTCATCTGCAAGTGCATTAAGATAGGCAGGTAAAGTAGATACCAGCGTTTTACCCTCACCCGTAGCCATTTCTGCAATTTTGCCCTGGTGCAATACTGAGCCACCAATCAACTGCACATCGTAGTGTACCATGTTCCAGGTTACGGAACCACCGGCCGCAAGCCAGGTATTTTTATAAATCACATTGCCGTCTTCAATGCTTACATGTTCTTTTTTAAGACTCAGTTCGCGATCCAGGTCAGTAGCTGTTGCAACAATCTCAGTGTTGTTGGTAAAACGTCTTGCTGTTTCTTTTACCACTGCAAAAGCCTCAGGTTGTATTTCTGCTAATATGGCTTCAATCTGCGTGTCCCGTTCTTTTTTTAATTTGTCAATTTGCTGGTAGATAACATCTCTTTGTGTAATCTCTTCAACGGGCAAGGCTTCTGCCTCAACCTTTTTAGCTGCTATTGTATTATCAATTTCCAGGAGATGATTCTTGATCCTTGATCTAAATTCAATAGTTTTTCCTCTGAGTTCGTCATTGGTAAGGCTTTCGTACTGCTTAAAAAACTGGCCCACCTTTTCAACAATAGGCATAAGCAGTTTTACATCTTTTTGAGATTTGTTGCCGCCGAAAATTTTGGAAAGTATGCTCAACATATATCTGGGTTCTGTATTGAATGTTATTTAAAAGATTTTTTTGAAGTCAAATTTGATGCTACGGTATACTCTGTAGCCAATTTGACAGGCGGACAAAGGTAACGATTGGCTTTGAGATGCGATAAGCCGGGCAATCCGGGGGTGTTAATATTTCAAATAATTGTGCTTACATTACTCTAAGAATATTACAGTTTATCCAAACCTTTTTTCTATGTTGAGCAGAACATTTGTTTCCCCAGTTTTAACTACCATTATTATTATATGTATTCAGGGTTGTGCCACTATTTCTCCTTTTGATCAATACGCCTATGTACAGGTTACTGCGGTTAAGGTAGATGTATTGGAGCTAATGGATCAATCCGTTGAACCGTATCAAAGCCATGAGGCAAAAATCGGCGAAGTCAATACCAGGCTTTTGAAGATAATTGAATATGAAAAGCACCGGCCAAAAAATGGTGTTACGGTAAAAATGTGGAGTAAGTTATTTGGCGTTGATTCTGCGGGCCAATTCATAAGTTCTTCTATTATTCCATCGTATTGGATAAAATGGAAAAAGGATGGAAAGGAGCGGCTGATTTTTATTAACGAAGCCAAAAGCCAGGTGGCTGAGGGCTTTGATTTAATTGCCCAATTGGAATCTAAAAAGATAAAACCCACAGACAGCCAGGTTAATACTTTCTTATCTAAATAAATAAAACTTTGTTCTATGGCGGCACAACTTGATTTCGCAGTTCTTTTCGAACAGCTAAAAGACCAGGTAGTAAATCTTGCCGGCATTTCGCTGGCGAAATATGAGAATGAAGCAAAAAAGGGAGCCTTGCTTTTTTTAAATGAAATAAAGGAAAAGCTGGCCCGCTGGACATTATTATTGGCCGACAGGCAATTGACAACCGACGACTTTGAATGGTTGGTAAACAGTCAAAAACAGTTAATGGAAATGCATGCCCTTAGCCAGGCGGGGCTTGCAGCCATAAGAGTTGACCAGTTTAAAAACAGCGTTATGAACATGGTGGTCGATACCATATTCAGCTTTGTAAAGATTTAATTCTTTCACCTCTACCTAAATATTATGCCATCCTTTCCTAAACCAAAATTTGAATACCAGGTTAACCTGGCTACCGAAATTAAAGCCCTCAGAAAATACAGAGATTCAAAACCTACGCTACAAATTCCGGCAAGCAAGCCAACCAACTTATTATTAGCTACCTGGAACATAGCCAATTTTGGCGACCAGGAACGTCAGCCAATGCATCTTAAAATCATTGCCGAAATGATTTCATGGTTCGACATTATTGCCATACAGGAAATAAAAAACAACAGTGCTCATTTTCAGGAAGTAGTGAAATTATTAGGCAAAGATTTCAGGTTTATATTTTCCGATGCCTCCGGCAATAATGAACGCATGGGATACATTTATAGGGCTACTAAAGTTGCTTTGCTTTTTGAAGTAGGGGAAGTAAATATTCCACCATCTCAATTTAAAAGTATAAAGCTGGAGGGAGTTACCTCATCTTTCCAGGGTTTTGATCGTAGTCCTTTTCTCTCAAGTTTTAAGGTTAAGAGTTTTGATTTTTCGCTGATGAATGTGCACCTATATTTTGGAAAGGAGAGCGAAGCAAAATCTATTGAGAGAAGGTGCCTTGAAGCCTTTTGCGTAGGCCGTTGGGCCGAACTGAGATCGAATAGTAAATATTCGTACACAACAAACATATTTGCCCTGGGGGATTTTAACCTGCCCATGGTGGATGCAAAGGACCCTGTCTATAAAGCATTGGTAGCCCGTGGGATCCAATTACCCGATCATACCTCTAAAATCTACAGCAATCTGAACGATGACAAGGCGTATGACCAGATAGCGTTTTTACCAGGCATGAAAAGCGCTATCCTTTCACATGGTGTATTTCCTTTTGACAATGCATTGTTCGCCGAAGTGTATAAGACCAAAACTCCGGCTGAGTTTAGAAGTTTTGTAAAATATTTTATATCTGATCACCGGCCTATGTGGATGGAGCTTTCCATTACCTAAAATTTCATTTCTTATTCCTTCCTGGAAAATTATTTTGTCAACTACTTGACATTCACAAAACAAATGAGCATTTTAGCCTACTGCTAATTTCTTTCAGGTTACCTGACACATAGCATATCATTTCAATTTCTTTAAAACTTAACCAAAAACTATTGCCATGGCTACTTTTTCATTAAATCCTCAGTCACAATCAGAATACCAACGGTTGTTTGATACCTGTGTTATCAGGACCGAAAAACTTTCTGAAGTAAATGCTATAGTAGATAAAATAATAGCTTCACGTCAGCGATATGAAGGTGTTGGTCAAAAATTGAACATCCCCTGGTTTTTTATCGGCATTATTCATTGCATGGAAGGCGCACTGAGTTTTAATAAGCATATGCACAATGGCGATCCATTATCAGCAAGAACCGTACAGGTGCCGGCAGGCAGACCAAAAATTGGCAACCCACCATTTACATGGGAGCAAAGTGCAGAAGATGCACTCACTTTTGACAGGATAAATCAATGGACCGATTGGTCAATACCCGGTATGCTATTTAAACTTGAAGGCTATAATGGGTTTGGTTATAGAAGGTTAGTTCCACCCATAAACTCACCTTACCTGTGGAGTATGAGCAATCATTACACAAAGGGAAAGTATGTTGCTGATGGCAAGTACGATCCTAAAGCGGTATCCAAACAATTGGGTGCAGCAGTTTTGTTGCGCAGGCTGGCCGAAAAGCAAATGCTAAATACCGGCATCTCCGACCGGCTTTCATTAATTAGACAATTGGCGGAAATAGTGAGTTTTGCACCTAACCGCGAGGTTCCAAAAGCAAAAGAGTTACAACAATTACTAAATCTTGCCGGTGCGCATCTTACCGCAGATGGTAAAGCCGGAAAAAATACCTCAGATGCCCTGTTTAATCTCACCGGAAAATTTCTGAAAGGGGATCCCCGTGCTATAGCTTAAATCCAAAGAAACATTGATAGTAATGAGGCAGGCAGTAGATACCAGCAGGTGTTTGCTGCTTGCCTTTTCGCCTTCAAACCTTACCTTCGCAGCCGAATAAAAAAAATTGAACCGACGATTTATGAACTCAACTTCAATTGAGTATTCAATCCATTGGTTCTTTTCAGTTTAAAATTTAAAAGAAATACAATCTTTTTTAAATGAGTGGTCAGTTAAAAGAAGTTCGTAACCGGATTACGAGTGTGCAAAGCACGCAGCAAATTACCAAAGCCATGAAAATGGTGAGTGCCGCAAAGTTGCGCAGGGCGCAGGATGCCATTGTTCAAATGCGTCCTTACGCTCAAAAATTGCAGGAAATGCTTAGCAATATTGTAAGCAATGCTGAAGGTGAAGTAGGA
>JBBQVY010000148.1:0-12373 GCA_038211085.1 Chitinophagales bacterium
TTGCCGCAGCCTGTATAAAAGTCGCGGTCCTGTATTTTTTGCCACACCTCCGTTACCTGGTGCGTAACAGTTGTAATGTCCTCGGGCGAAATAACTATGCGGGCTTTTTGATATATTTTCTTTTTATCGGGTTCAATAAAATCGAACTCCGTGCTTATCACCTTCCACTCTTTTTGCTCATAATTATCTACCAGTATCTTATAAAAAACAGCCTGCCTCCAATAGCTGCCACCATTGGGATCTTTACCATTTGGCGGTTGCATTTTTGGTATGGCTTTATCGTAATCACCCGACTTATAATCTACCACGTTTACGTTTTTGCCATCAAACTCTAACTTGTCCAGCTTACCCTTTAAAGGCACCCCTTTAACTACCACATTTTTTATATTACGCTCTATGGCTACTACTTTGTTCCAGGTGTTAATGTACTTGTCGTAGTACTTGCTTAACACCTCCTGTCCATACTCCATTCTGCGGGCAAATTGCTCCCTGGTAAAACTTTCGCGGTGGCGTTGCATGTACCAGCTAAAATCGGCAACAAAGTCTTGTCGGGCAGCAAACTGGTTATTGTTAAGCTGCATTTTTTCGAACAGGCGCTGCAGTGCAAAGTGTACGGATGAACCAAACTCTGTGGCTTCTGATTTACCCGATGGAACACGTATTAAGTTGTTGTAATAAAAGTTGAGCGGGCACTGCAGGTAGTTGTTAAGTGCCGTCACGTTCATTACAAATTTGTCTAAAATTCTGCCTACAAAATCCTCTTCTATCTTTTGCAGCTCCGGTCTAAGATCTGCGGCAAAATCAAGTGCGGCAAATTCTCCCATTGTTTCTGCATCAATAACAATTGGTACAACGGGTAAAATATGTTTGTCCTGTATTTCGGCAATAAACATAGAAGGTTCCAATTGTTTACCATCGTTTTTATACTTGCAGTACGACACAAACAAATGCCTTTCAGCCCGGGTAAGGGCTACATAAAACAAGCGTCGTAATTCTTCATCCTCCACAATTTTTGGTACTGAAGAAAACATGGTGTCGGGAAAGCTGAATCCACCACCGGGCTTGCGCTTCTTCTCCCACGAAGTGGCATTGGCCCCTACTATAAAAACATATTGGTACTCTAACCCTTTTGAGCCATGTGCCGTTAACAGGTTAATGCCTTTATCGCTGCCGCTAACCTGTACTAGTGGTAAGGGCAATCCCTCCTTCTCCATTAACTCAATAATATTAATAAGGTCCTGCAGGTTAAGTAGGGGATTGCGGCGTGTTTCTTCTTTTATAAAATCGAACATGGCCGTAAGCACTTGTAACAACCAAAGCTTTTCTGCATTCGTCATTACATATTTTAAAATGCCACCTTCTCTTATTAATTTTTCGAATAAAGTTTGCAGCGTTACGTTGGGCACTTCGCCTATCAGCTTCTCCAAAATTTTGCTGGCAGTTTGCAGGCCGGTATGTATGCCTTTGTCAAATAAATCTGCTGGAGGACGGGTTGCTTTTTCGTGTAACAAACGGCGCAAGGAAGTCTTGTTCTCCCCGTATTTTTTATCGGCAGCTTCAACGGTAAGTTTGGCAACTTCAATAGCAGGGATGGAGAAAAAATCGAAGTGAAGCAACTCAAATAACATCTCATCGCCACCATAAGGTATGTCGTGCTCTGCCGCCAGGTATTTTAAGATTGAGATGATCTTTTTACCAAAGGGCATCTCAAAAATGTTGAGCTTACGCTTGCTGTAGTATGGCACTTTTTTCAATTTGAGGTAGTGTGCAAGCTCCTCTCCATATTTGTTTTCGCGGTAAATGATACATATGTGCCCGGGTTGAACACCCTCCTTCAGAAGCCGCTCCACCTCGGTAGTGATGTGTATCATTTCGTGACGCGGTGTTTCGTACTCTCTAAAAGTAGGGCAACCATTTTCAGTATTAATGTCGCCCCATTTTGGGTTGGAGCATATCAGTTCTTTGGAGAGACCCTCTATTTGGGCAACGAGCCTTTCTGTATTTGAATCAATTAATGTTTTTGAAATATCCAGTATGGGTTGTGTTGAACGATAGTTACTAGTAAGCACTACGGTAAGCAAGTCATGCTTATAGTTCTCTGCAAAGGCCAGCATGTTTTCTACGTTAGCACCCTGAAAACGATAGATGCTCTGGTCATCATCGCCCACCACAAAAACGTTGGGCTTATCCCAATAACTTATGAGCAATTGCACCAGCCTGTTTTGTGTACCGCTGGTATCCTGGTATTCGTCCACCAAAATGTATAGATACTCCTCCTGGTAACGCAGCAGCAGGCTTTGGTTTTCTTCAAATGCTTTTATGACCCAGTTGATCATATCATCAAAATCGTAACGGCTGCGATTACGCATGATGAGTTGAAAACGATCAAACTCATTTACGGCTGCCCGCAGCTTTTCAATTTTTTCGGTGCTCTCCGCAATCTTGTCGGTGCGTATGTCACCTTTCTTAAAATCTTTTGTAGCCCGCTTGCAAATAAATTCATCCCTGGCAGGCAGGTCGGCTATGTATTCGTCAATTTTTGTGTTGATAAAAGCAGGCGACCAGCCTTCGCGTTTCATGGTGCTGAACAACGATTGCAGGTTGCTGATCTCATAATAAACATCGCCACGGTAGCGTTTCAATAAGTGATCTTTGGGTAGTGTATCAATAAGCTGTTTGTAGAGTTCTATCTTTTCAAGTTCGGATAATGGGTCCATGGAATTCTTCTCGAAAAGCGACAGGTTTTCCTGGATGATATCGTTACAAAAAGCATGAAAGGTGAAGAGGTTTACTTTGTAAGCATCGGGACCAATAAAAGTATTGAGCCTTTTACGCATGGCCACCACACCGGCATCGGTATAGGTAAGGCAGAGAATATTTTCAGGCCTGGTATCGGTGTCCATTAATATTTTACCTATGCGGGCACTGAGTATTTGTGTTTTACCCGTACCGGGCCCGGCTATAACCATAACAGGTCCTTCAATGGTATCCACCGCCTGTTTTTGTTGTGTGTTGAGGCCATTATATATTTCGGTAAACTTGTCTGATTGCTGGTACTTATTAGCCATAAGTTATAAAGGTAAGAAGCGAAGATTTACATCAATTTTTTAAAAAACAGTGAAAGAAGCTTTAACATTGAAACTGAAATTTGATAACATCTTTGTATTACCACTTCCTAAATAATTACTCAGTAATAATGAAAAAACTTTGCAGCTTACTATTAATGCTTTTTGCCCTCAGCACCTTACAAGCTCAAAAAACAGGTATTAAACCTGCGGTGGAATATGACACCATATTTACCAGGCCTACTGTGCTGGCTTCGTACCCCGGGGGAGAAGTTGAATGGAAAAAATATTTAAAGAAAAATTTAAAATACCCCCGCAAAGCCTGGTGGGATGAAGTGGAAACTGAGATTGCTGTAAGGCTCATTATTAATAAAGATGGTACTATTGAGCAGGCCCAACACCTAAGTATGGCCGGTTATGGTTTTGAAAAAGAGGCCGTCCGGCTAGTACTGGAAAGTGGCAAATGGCTGCCTGCCACATATAACGGCACACCGGTTAAAAGCGAGGGCGTCTTAAAGATTGAATTTAGGTTGAAGTAAATGTGGTTTATGAAATTGATGAGTGCATTAATAAGGAGTTTTAATATCGTTGGAGTACTCGTCAACCACAGATGTAAAAAAGGGAAGATCAAATGCACGGATATTATCTAAAGCACCGCTCCTTCTCTTTTGGAGAAGGAGTCTGGAGGATGAGGCTGGCTATCTCTTCATCCCCTTATAAATAGCCTCCTGTATGTTTGACCGTACATTCATACGTAACAACTTCGCCTGGTCGTCGGGCGTTATGCGATTTGATAAGAAGATATACACCAGCTTGTATTTCGGATCTACCCAAACGCAGGTGCCTGTATAACCGGTATGTCCAAAGGTTTTAGGTGAAGCACTTTTGGTGGGGTATGGTTCGGGCCGTATTGCGTTATCCTTTTCGGGTTTGTCAAATCCCAAACCACGTCTGCTAAACTTACTATGATAGGCAGTAAAATAGTTGATGGTTTTTTTCTTCAACAAGCGTACACCATTCAACTCGCCACCATTCAATAACAATTGGTACAACTGTGCCAGGTCATAGGCATTGCTAAACAATCCTGCATGGCCTGCTACTTCACCAAACATGGCTGCACCGGGGTCGTGCACATCGCCCCGCAGTAATTGCTTCCTAAACACAGTATCATTTTCTGTTGGCGCAATACTATTGATTGGGTAATGATCAAGTGGCCTGAAAGACGTGCTCATCATTTTGAGGGGCTGATAAAAAGTTTGTCTTACATATTCTTCCAGTGGCTGGCCGGTAATAGCTTCTACGACTTTCCCTAAAAAAATAAAATCGTTGTCGCTATAAATGTATTTGTTTGGGGCTGAGAGTTTGCTCTCTAAAATTTTCTTGTACATCGTATCGCGGTAAGCCGTACTCATGTACAAATCTTCTGCTACCCTAATGTTGTATGTTGAGGTTTTTAAAGATGAATAAATTCCGGGTTTAAATTGGTGCATGCTGTCCACCGTTTCCCTATAAAAAGGTATGTAAGCAACAAGACCCGCCTGGTGCAACAATAAGTTTCGAAGTTTTATGCCTGCCTTGTTACTTCCTCTAACCCATGGCAAGTAATCGCCCAGAGTTTTATCGAGGCTCAATTTTCCCTCTTCAAATAATTTCATTACAGAAACTGTAGTTGCTGAAACTTTTGTTACCGAGGCGAGGTCATAGATCATATTATTGTTTACCGGCTGTATACTATCGTAGTTGGTATAACCGTAACTTTTTTCAAATGCTATTTTACCATCTTTAGCCACCAAAACCACACAACCCGGCGTTGCATGTTTGGCTATGGCATCGTTTGCAATGGAGTCGATAGTGGTAAATGCTTCGGGATTGATACCCACAGTTTCCGGTGTTACCGATGGAAAATAAAAGTTGTGGGTATTGCCTGCACCGAAATGAAAACTATCGCTTACAGTTACCGTAAGCTTGCCCCTGGCAACCTGCTTACCTTCTAAGAATTGCAACGCCGCTACCTGTACGGCGGGCATGTCTTCATAACATGCCACGAGGTTTGGCGCATTGTCTATGTTTTTTATAGCGTAAGGGTTTCCAAAAACAAAGGTGATGGAAGGAACCTCTTTTTGCACCAGGTTGATGAGATCGATAGCTGGCATGCTGAGGCCGAAATTATTTGCAGGCCTGCGACTATAATTATGCATTCCTATAATTACTGCAGCATATTTTTCTTTTAAAGTTGCTGCCAGCATGTTAACCTGGCGTAAATCTTTTATATAATCAAAGAGGTATGTATCTGCACCATAGAGTTGCTGTATGCCTTTACCAAATGCATTTAAAGAATCAATACCTACACCGAGGTACGCAATTTTTTTACCCTTCGCCAGCGGCAGCAGTTCAGCATTGGTTTGACGTAAAAGCGTGATTGCATTGAGTGCTACCAGTTGATTTAGTTCTGCAGTCTTAGCATTTAAATCTGAAACTAAACCCTCGGTTACAACAGGTTGTAATTGTGCAAGGCCCAGTTGATATTTGGCTGCCAATACTTTTTTTACCCGTGCATTTAAATCGTTCCATTGTAATTTCCCTTCTTGTATTGCCTGCAATGTTGCTGCAATACTACCCGGCACATCAACAGGAACACAAAGCAAATCGTTACCCGCCACAAGCGATTGAACCGAGGCTGCACCAGCCGGATAATATTTTGTTATTCCCTGCATTTCCAAACCATCGGTTATCGTGAGGCCGGTAAAATGCAACTCATCTTTAAGTAGTCCTGTAACGTTTTTGTAGCTTAACGAAGTAGCCTGGTTAGCAGTAGTATCAATTGCCGGAATATACAAATGGGCGCTCATAACACTGCCAACACCTTCTTTAATCATTTGTCTGAAAGGATATAATTCCAATGTATCCAAAGCCTCCCGGGTTTTATTTATTACTGGCAAATCAAAATGCGAATCAACAGCTACATCACCATGACCGGGAAAGTGTTTGGCACAAGCCATTACACCTGCATCCTGCATCCCTTTCATATACTGCGTACCAAAAAGTGCTACCCGGTATTTATCCTCACCAAAGCTGCGGTCGTTGATTACAGGGTTATTGGGATTGTTATTGATGTCTACATCCGGTGCAAAATTCAATTGAATGCCCAGTCGCTTGCATTGTTCACCAATGGCACTTCCCACCTGGTAGGCGATCCTGGCATCGGGCACGGCTCCTATCATTAACTGCCTTGGAAAATTAATAACGCTGTCCAGCCTCATACCCAAACCCCACTCTCCATCAATACTTATAAGCAATGGTGTTTTAGCTAAAGCCTGGTATTGATTGGTAAGGTTTGCCTGCCGTACCGGACTACCCTGGAAAAAGCACAAACCACCAACATTGTATGTTGAAATAAGGTCTCTTACCTGTTGAACATGCTCGGGGCCAAGGTTGCTATGCGCCCTTATAATCATTAATTGACCTATGCGTTGCTCCTCACTTAAAGTATTAAACACACTGTCTACCCATTGCGTTTGAGTAAGCAAACTTTGGTTTTGACTGTATGCAAAAATTGAAGGAAAGAACCCGAAAAGGCAAACGAACATTTTTTTCATAGATGCTTATAATTGCCGCACAAGTTAGCATAAAACCATAGTCAGGTTAAAGACGTTTCCTGTTAAAAAAGGAAGCGATCTCGGCTATTATATGAGACCAGTCCCATCGTAAAAATGTAACTTTTAAGCAATGTTTTAATATTGGCAATTGCCTATTATGTAACATTCAATATTTACCATATTAATGCGGTTAGTTAGCTGAATGTTATTGTGTACCTTTCCCCACATAGCATACCCGGTATCGTAAATCATCCTGCTTAAGAAGCATTTAAACAAATCAAATCACAAATCATCACTTTATTTCTTTACAAGTGTAAACCCAGTTACTACTTCTTTAAAAACAAGTAATTGGTCAAAATAAATAGGTGCTAAATGCCAGAGGTTAATTGTTATTATCTTAGTAAGCAACTTGACAAATATAAAATATGAGTACAACAGAAAAATTATCCATTATACAGGAAGATCCATGGTTAGATACTTATGCAAATGATGTTAACGAAAGGTATGAGCGATATGTGACAGCCCGTAAACATATTGAGGATGCTGAGGGTAGCCTACTTCAATTTTCAACTGCTCATAAATATTACGGGATCAATTTTGACAAAGCAAAAAACGGTTGGGTATACCGTGAGTGGGCACCTGCCGCACACCAGCTAAGCCTTACAGGAGACTTTAATAACTGGGACAAGCATAGTCATAAAATGCAGCGTAATGACAGGGGAGATTGGGAAATTTTTTTAGATTACAACGAGTATAAAGACACGTTTGTACATGAAAGTAAAATAAAGGTGCATGTTCATGGTAACAATGGAGCAACGGATAGAATACCCGCTTACATAACCAAAGTAATACAGGATGTTGCCACTTATGATTTTGCTGGTCAGCTTTGGTTTCCTGAAAAGGCATACGAGTGGACAGACAGTAATTTTAACCCGAAAGCAAACCTGGAGCAACCCATCATATACGAGTGCCATGTAGGCATGGCCCAGGAGGCTGAAAAAGTGGGTACCTACCGCGAATTTGTTGATAATATTTTACCACGCATTTATACCGGTGGATATAATGCTATCCAGTTAATGGCTGTGATGGAGCATCCATATTATGGTTCGTTTGGCTACCACGTCTCCAATTTTTTTGCACCTTCTTCAAGGTTTGGTACTCCTGAAGACTTAAAATACCTGGTAGATACCGCCCATGGTATGGGAATATCGGTTATCATGGACATCGTTCATTCACATGCCGTTAAAAATATGGCGGAAGGATTGAATGAGTTTGATGGAAGCGATGGTCAGTATTTTCATTCAGGCGCAAGGGGCTATCACGAAGGGTGGGACTCCAAGTTGTTTGATTATGGAAAATGGGAAGTAAAAAAATTCCTGCTCTCCAATGTCAGGTATTGGCTGGAGGAGTTTCATTTTGACGGTTATCGTTTTGATGGTATTACTTCTATGCTATACATGCACCATGGCCACACAGAGTTTGACCATTACGACAAATATTTTAAAGAAGGCGTTGACTGGGATGCAGTTACCTACATGCAATTGGCAAACGCCGTTATTCACGAATTTAAACACGATACCATTTCTATTGCCGAAGATGTGAGTGGTATGCCGGGTTTAACCAGGCAGCCGGAAGAAGGCGGAATGGGCTTTGATTACCGGCTTGCCATGGGCATACCCGATTACTGGATTAAGATTTTGAAAGAAAAGAGCGACGAAGAGTGGGACATTTATGAAATGTGGGGTGTATTAAATAACAGGCGTTACAAAGAAAAAACCATTGCTTATGCCGAATCGCATGACCAGGCGTTGGTGGGCGATAAAACACTGGCCTTTTGGCTGATGGATAAGGAAATGTATTTTCAAATGCATGTTAATGACAAGAACCTAATTATCGACAGGGGTATTGCATTGCATAAATTAATTAGGTTGTTTACGATAAGCATGGGGGGCGAGGGTTATCTAACTTTTATTGGAAATGAATTTGGACATCCTGAATGGGTGGACTTTCCACGCGAAGGAAATGGCTGGAGCCACCAATATGCAAGGCGCCAATGGTCGTTGGCCGACAACCCGGATTTGAAATATAAATATTTGAATGAGTGGGACAAGCAAATGATAAGGGTTATTAAAGAACATCATATTTTAAGCAGCGGACCCGCGCAGCAAATTTTTATGGATACCGACAATAAAGTCATCATCTACGAAAGAAATAACCTGCTGTTTGTTTTCAATTTTAGCACGGACTCCTCCATCTTTGGTTACCAGTTTCCAGTTCCCCGGGCAGGCTCTTATACCATACTATTAAATTCTGACAATGGCGAGTTCGGTGGCTTTAACAGGATCGAAAACTCAATAAATTATTCAACAGATGATAGCCAAAGGCTCAGCATTTACTTAACCAACCGGACAGCTTTGGTGTTGAAAAAAATATAATTCGGCTATCAACTTACAAATGCCCGGCTAAAAACCGGGCTTTTTTTATTATCCTCCTTTTTTGAATTATGTTTAAAAACTTGAATGGATTTTGAATTATACATTCAAACACCAGCTTTGACTGAATTTTGATTAAAAATATTGCTGATACGAGGTGGTACAAATTGTAAAGTGTAAATTGCACGAGAATTATAATCTTCTATTGAAACCATCTTTATTGAAGGTTTCAAAAATTACAAAACAAAGGATTAGGTGAAAGCGCAAATCGAGTAGCTCTTAAATGAGCTTTTTTAGTCGTTAAAATATTCTACACCCTATTGCTGGCCTGAGGAAGCAGTGAAAACCAGTAATACCTTAAGAAAACGTGATTAGCAGCCCAGAGATTTTATTTAAATCGAACTGCTCATAGAACCTTGCTAAATGCTGAACATGAATTTGTATGGGATTTGATCTTTTATAAATACAATTTTCTAAAACCCTCATTCTGAAACATTAAATGTTTGCATTGAGTAAACGAAAATTTTAACTTGTTTGAACTGATAAAATAATTTTTATGAAAGGTATTGTATTATGTGGGGGTCAAAGCCTGCGGATGGGAAAAGACAAAGGCTTATTGATTGGCAGCAAAAAAATTACCTGGGCACAACAGGCTTTTTCTTTATTGTCAAAACTTGATATGGAAGTAGCACTATCCATAAACACCCACCAGGCCCCAACCTACAAAAGGGTATTCTTTTCTCATACTCTTATACCTGACAAAAAAGGATTGACAGTAAAGGGCCCATTGACGGGTATCCTGAGTGCACACAGCACTTTTCCTAAAGAAGATTTGGTTGTATTAGCCTGCGATATGATTGAGATGAAACTTGAGGTGCTGATGCACATGTACAATCAATACCAAATTCATCCGGAGTATGATGCCTACGTGTATAAAGACAAATTTATGCAAGAGCCTTTGTGCGCCATTTATTCAGCGAGAGGTTTAAAGAAAATTGCAGACATGCATAAAAACAACCTTCTTGAAAAATTTAGTATGATGTACGCCCTGGACCAGATTAACGTACAATACCTTCCTATCATCCCCGAAAATAAAAAGGCTTTCTTAAACATGAATACCGTAAGCGATTTACAAAACTTTTAAAGCATTTTCCACAGGTGTTACCATTGTAAAATCTTCCAGGGGAGCTTCGCATAAAGGACATTCGTACTCAGCAGACTAGTCGTTAAAATGTGTTCTGGCAAAAATACTTTTGGTTGCGTCGCCAACTGTTTGGTCGTATACAGTTAGGCAATGCTTGCATTGGTAAAGAACTGCCGTAGTTTCATCGTTGCCTTTTGAACCTATAAATTCGGGTTAAGGCAAAACCGACACTTCCATTTTACTTTCATAAAACATTTTATACAACGAAACAAGAAAAGTGCCCAGGTGCTCTTTTTCAACCTGATCCCTGAACAAAATATACTCCGACGAATTGGGATTGAAGACCGGCGTATATAATTCCTACCGCTCCTGCGCTTTTAACCTGTTCGATTTCTGACCCAGCCTGCGGATGATAACACTTCCAAAAATTCCTGAATTGGATTGCGTTTTAACGGCAAAGCATAAACCATACGTACGCACATACTCTTTATCAAAATACCTGATGACATGCCGTTTTAATACCAGGCCATCCTCGTTATTATCTTCCACCTGCCAGTTAAGTTCGTTAGCTGCATGCCTTTTCTCACTCGCAAACTGGTGGATTCTTATCTTACCTCCTCTGCTCCTCAATTTTATTGAACTTACCGGTCGTTAATGATTTACATTACAGAAATTGGTATTCCATAATGTAAATATGAAAAAATCAAAAATTGGCTGCGATTTAAAAAGCTGTATGTTATGCCGCTTGTGTTTGAAAGAATGGATACCTGCCATAGAAGCAAACAGGCAAACATTTATACATAAGAAAGGCACACTGTTATTCGAAGAGGGCCAGCCAATGATTGGAATGTTTTTCGTTTACGAGGGCACGATTAAAGTGCACAAGAAATGGGGAGAAAAGGAACTGATTATGCGGTTTGCAAAAAAAGGTGATATAGTGGGGCACCGTGGCCTGGGACACGAATTGACCTACCCCGTTTCGGCCACTGTACTAGAACCTTCAACTGTTTGTTTTGTAAGCAATGAGTTTTTTCAATCTACACTTAAAGTAAACCACAACTTTTTATATTCGTTGATGATGTTTTTTGCTGAAGAGCTAAAGGTTTCAGAAAGAAAAATGAGGAACATGGCCCACATGCCCGTTAAGGGAAGAATAGCCAATGCGTTAATGTTGCTGCAAAACAAGTTTGGCAAGACAGAAAACGGATCAATAAATATTAGTTTAAGTCGCCAGGAAATTGCCTCGTACGCCGGTACTACATATGAAACTGTTTTCAGGGTACTAAATGAATTGGAAGAAGCAGGCTACATAACCACCTCAGAAAAAGAAATTGTAATTAGTAACGAAGAGGGCCTTGGAGCCTTGTTTAGCGAGGGAAAGGGCTGATACCTCTCCTTTTTACAACTTTATGCGGCGAATAAAGTTATTAATCGCCGCATAAAATGCGGGGAATAAGCCGTATATTCACCGCAAAGTAAGCGGGGAATGGCAGTCTATATACATCAACTAGAGAATTGGCCACATTTTACATGGCAGAACGATGTTATTGCAACTTTGTTAGCTGACGTTCGATACAACCAGGGAAGGCTGATGGGCAAAATGGAAAATCTTGGCTTTAACTTACAAGCCGAAGCAGCCTTAGAGACATTAACCCTGGACGTTTTAAAATCAAGTGAAATAGAAGGGGAAATACTTAACAGCGACCAGGTGCGTTCTTCTATTGCCCGCAGACTGGGTATGGATATAGCCGGACTTATAACAGCCGACCGCAATGTGGAAGGTGTTGTAGAAATGATGTTGGATGCCACTCAAAATTTTAATCTTCCGATTACTGATGACAGATTATTTGGATGGCATGCCGCCATGTTTCCTACCGGTAGAAGCGGGATGAACAAAATAGTAGTTGGCAATTGGCGCGATAACACTTCAGATGATCCTATGCAGGTGGTATCTGGTCCATCTGGAAGGGAAATTGTTCATTTTCAGGCTCCGGATTCCAAACTACTTACCAATGAAATGAATGCCTTTTTTGACTGGTTTAATTCAAACAAAGAATTAGATCCGGTAATAAAAGCAGCCATTAGTCATGTATGGTTAGTAACCGTTCACCCGTTTGACGATGGTAATGGACGCAT
>JBBQVY010000149.1:0-12339 GCA_038211085.1 Chitinophagales bacterium
CACGACGAGCTATTACAAAAAGCACGACGAGCTATTACAAAAAGCACGAAATGACGGGCCCGTCCTATTACAAAAAGCACGAAGTGCTATTACAGAAAAATTATTTGTAATACTATTGCCCTCGAAAGCCTCTGACATAAATTTGCTTGTCTATTTTATTGATGCTGTTAGGCGTTTCGCCTGTTACCGTAATTTCATTCAATAATTGTGCACTTCCAATTAATAAAATAGAACCCAAATCAATAGATTTATTGAAATCTATGTTTTTAATCAGCTTTGTTTGGTAGCCTATAAAATCTATTTTAACATTGTATTTGTTTGCTTTTAAATTATTGATGCTGAACATTCCGTTAGCATCAGTAACCATACCGCTAACCAATTTGCCATCAGAAGAAGTGTAAATACCTACACTTGAATACTCTATGGCTGCTTTTGCCAAAGAATCTACCACTTTTCCTTTGATACTTTGAGCATAAATTTGATTAGTAATGGTAAAAAATAGTAAGGTTAATAGAATTTTTTTAAACATGTTTCTTTATGATCTGATTTTAAATATTTTGACCATTGACCATTGACCATTGACCATTGACCATTTTTCAGCCTGCAAAAGTACGTTAATGCAATTGGATGGCAATTTGATTTACTTTTGCCAAAATTAATTATGCATGAAAAATCTGTTTATTATTTTCTTGTTATTGGTGTTTGCAGCATGTGGATCATCCGATCAAAAAGCAGCAGAAATTAAAAAGGATGAACCTTTAACCCAAAGCAAAAACTCAGCAGAATTTAATGCAGCATTTGGCACCTTGCTCGATAATTATTTTCATTTAAAAGATGGGCTGGTTCTTTCTAACGATACAATTGCAAATAATTATGCTGGTTTGTTAATCAGTAATGCAGACAGCCTTAAATTAACAGGTATCAAGGCCGATACTACCATTATTGAAACAGCTAAAGGATACATCGAAACCATATCAGCAGAAGCCAAAGGTTTAATTGGTGAAAAAAACATTCAGGAGAAACGAAAGTCTTTTCAAATGATTAGCGATAATATGTATGACCTTATAAGAACCGTTCGTTACGATCGTGCTAAAATATACCATGAGTTTTGCCCAATGGCTTTCGACGACCAGGGTGCATTTTGGTTAAGCCAGTCTGCAGACATTAAAAACCCTTACTTCGGCAAAAAAATGCTAACCTGTGGAGAAGTAAAGGATACATTGAATTTTCAGTAGGATGGTGATTCAATGTCTTTTAGAAGTGTTCTATACATCCTGCTACAATTTAAAATAAAGATTACTTCTTATACAGAAAGTTGGCACTCTTGCCGCAACAAAAGAATAGCTAACGCTGTCCATTTATTGCTTGTTGAACTTGTCCCCAATTTTTTTTGTTAATGGATCCAAACCCGCTCAATGAAAAAAACGGTAATTGTTTTTGTGCTGTTGTGTTACCTGTTACCTTGTTTTTCGCAGGAGAAATTTACAGTTAATGGCTACATCAAAGATTCCTTATCAGGTGAAACACTGATAGGTGCTAATTTAATTATAAAGGGTATTGATAAAGGGGTTACTACCAACCAATACGGTTTCTTTTCTTTAACCTTACCCAAAGGCACTTACGATGTAAGCAGCAGTTTTATTGGTTATACCAATAAGGATTTTGTGCTCAGGCTTGAAAGTAACGAGACAATCAACATTCAGCTTTTACCCAGGAACTTTATTGTTGAAAGTGTTACGGTAGTAGGCCGCAAGCGGGAGAATAATGTGAAAAATGCCCAAATGGGCAAGGTTGAACTTAGCATGGAAACTGCTAAAGCATTACCGGCTTTTTTGGGGGAGGTAGATATCTTAAAAACGCTGCAGCTTATGCCTGGAGTTAGAAATGCCGGGGAGGGCAATGCCGGTTTTTATGTAAGGGGAGGAGGACCGGATCAAAATTTAATTTTGCTGGATGATGCGGTTGTTTATAACACCGGCCATTTGTTCGGCTTCTTCTCAATTTTCAATTCTGATGCTATCAAAAATGTCTCTCTTATTAAAGGAGGTATGCCTGCCCAATATGGTGGCAGATTATCTTCAGTTGTAGACATCAACATGAAAGAGGGTAACCTTAACAAATTGCAGGTAGAT
Organism: Chitinophagales bacterium; assembly: GCA_038211085.1. Classification (GTDB taxonomy): domain Bacteria; phylum Bacteroidota; class Bacteroidia; order Chitinophagales; family Chitinophagaceae; genus Segetibacter. Next base: position 2,133 of record JBBQVY010000149.1, read on the forward strand.
GCCGGTATTGGTTTGATTGCTTCAAGGTTTTCCATACAAGGGCCTATTAAAAAGGATAAGGCCTCCTTTATATTATCTGCCCGTAGAACTTACATTGATGCGCTTGTAAAACCTTTCATAAAAAAAACGAGCGACTTTTATGGTTCTGGTTATTACTTCTACGATGTAAATGCAAAAATGAATTATAAGATATCGGAAAAGGATCGCATTTATCTAAGTGGATATATAGGTAAAGATGTGTTTGCTTTTAGAAACAAAAGCCGTTCATTTAATACAGATATACCATGGGGAAACGCCACTGCTACCTTTAGGTGGAACCATATTTTCAGTAAAAAAATCTTCGCCAATACCTCCCTGGTTTATAATGATTATAACTTTTCCTTTTCTGCAAAGCAGAACGATTTTTTTATCAAACTATCTTCGGGCATACGCGATCTGAATGTCAAAACAGACTTTGACTGGTACACATCCCCTGAGCATAAAATAAAGTTTGGAGCACTTTATACTTACCATACTTTTCTACCCAATGTTCTTACTGCCGAACAGGGAGCAACAGTTTTCGCGCCTAATAATTCCAACAAAAAATTTGCTAACGAGTTTGGATTGTATTTACAGGATGACTGGGAGATCAGCAAAAAATTTCAACTAAATTATGGATTGCGTTATAGCAGTTTTCAACAAGTTGGAGCTTACAAAAGCTTTAATACGGATGCTAATGGTAACAAGCTGGACAGCACCGTTTATAAAAGTGGTGAAACAGTAAAACTTTATGGTGGGCTTGAACCACGTGCCACGCTTAGGTTTGCTATAAATGAAAATAGTTCTATTAAAGCTGCCGTAACTCGTAACCTGCAATACATACACCTGGTAAGCAATGCGGGAAGCACATTGCCCACAGACCTTTGGGTGCCCAGCACACTGCGTGTACAACCCCAAATCAGTTGGCAGTATGCAATGGGGTATTTTAGAAACCTGCGTAACAATATGTTTGAGACTTCGGTTGAGTTGTATTATAAAAAAATGCAAAACCAGATTGAATATAAAGAAGGCTATACACCATCACTTAAAGATCCTGAAGAGGAATTTACTTTTGGCAAAGGCTGGAGTTACGGATCGGAGGTATTTATAAATAAAGTAAAAGGCAGAATGACCGGGTGGATAGGTTATACGTTAAGTTATACCTGGCGAAAATTTGATGCCATTAATGGTGGAAGGAAATACCCTGGAAAATTTGACAGACGGCACGATATGTCTGTAGTAAGCACCTATACTATAAACGACAAATGGAAGGTGTCGGGTATTTTTGTTTATGGTACCGGCAATGCAGTAACACTGCCCGAGAGGTTTTACCTGGTTAACGGAGTGCTTACGCAAGAATACAGCAGCATTAATAAATACCGTTTAGCACCTTATCACCGTTTAGACCTTTCAGCAATTTATACACCTGTTCATAGAAAAAAAAGAAGATACACTGATAACTGGGTTTTCAGTTTTTACAATGTCTACAGCCGGCAAAACCCCTATTTTATTTATTTTAACCAGGAAGGGGGAGCGTTAAATGGGGACCTGAAAGTGACAGCCAAACAAGTTTCTCTTTTCCCAATAATTCCATCAGTAACGTGGAATGTAAAGTTGTGAGTGGGGAGTGGTGAGTAGTGAGATGTCAGTTGTGAGTAGTAAGATGTGAGTGGTCAGTTGTGAGCAGGAAGTTGGCAGTTGTGAGTAGTAGGATGTGAGTGGTCAGTTGTCAGTAATGAGTAGGAATTTGGCAGCTATATAATTTTTAATTTTCCCTTTTTATTTTTGACTTTTTCACTCCTAATCAGGCTTATATTCAAGTACAACCACAGCGTTCTTTTTATCTGTGGAGGTAATAAATAATTCGTAGCGTTTATCGCCGGCAGTAATAACCATAAGCGCAGTATTTGGCGGGATAGATCCCATGTTTTCAGCTACCATTACAAACTCATGTTGCCACGATCCTTCATTAGCGGCTATGGTAAATGTTATAGGCTTGTCAGTTAATCTTTGCTTAGAAACTATTAATTCGTTGTTGTGATATACTGTGATGGTATCACCATCTATCTCTCCATTATCGTATAATTGAATCTTAATCTCTTTAGCGGAAGTATAAATTGTTTTTACAAGGTCATTATATCTTTTCTTTACAACTTCAGGTTTAGGAGGTAAAGGCTTTTCTATTGGCTTAACAGGTTTTTCCTCAACCTTTGGAATAACTACAACCGTTTCTTGCTTTTTCTCTTCTTTGGTAACCAGGTTACCTTCTGCCCCAGGTTTAATCTTTTTCTCAGGTGGAGTTTGTTTTGCAATAACCGGGGTTTTAGGCTTAAAACTTTTACGAACAATTGGTGGGGTAACCTTCTTTTTTTTATTCTCCAATTGTACCAGGAAATCTTCTTTATAAAAGTCGCTGGTAGGTACTTTTTCCAAATACACTTTACCATTACCACAATCTTTCAGGCTCTTTAAATTACGGCTGGTATACGTTCCCGAAAGTGTTTCAAGCTCCCCCATTTTGTCAAAGTCAAGATAACAGGTCATTAAACATGGAGTGCTTTCATCACTTATTTTAACTTCAAAAAGTTTAGTCTCGTTTATAATAAGGTTTTTAGATTTTTTAGTGTACATACCCTGTAGGTCGGCTTTACCATAAAACACAGTTGTTTTGTACGAGTACGTTACGCCCTTAATGGCATTGTTTTTAGTTTGTTCAATTTGAATTTCAAATTTGTACCGATCCTCATAAATACCAAAAGTGTTCTGTACAAAGTATCCTCTCCAAATACCGGTCAGGTCCTGGGCATTGGTAATAAAACTGAGTAGTATAAATAAATTTAGGAGCGTAAACTTCATCCTCATATAACAAAAGTAGGTTTGCAAGATACAAATTGGTTACAAAGAAGCGTTAAGGTTTACTTGCAGCACACTTCCAAATAGCCTGTTGAATTGTAAGTGTACAAGTGAAAATAAAACAACCTTTTTAATGCGCAGTAAGATGGATTTAAAGGGAAGATTGAAATATTAGGAATGAAGAAGAGGATGTAAATATGCTGCCAAATTATAGCCTTACCGAATATCCAAAATCTGCAATTTTCATCAGGATACATCAACGATAAACTGTTGATTATTGTTTGAAGCAAAACCTGTTTTGTAAGTGAAGTTGCTTTTGCTTTCAACCCAAATCAACATGAGGATAACTACATAGGCAGCATAATTAAACATGTCATGTGCATCAACATATTTACCCAGGTTCCAATCTTTTTCAAGACTGTAAAGTAGAATGGTAACCCGCAGACAATTGATTAGCCATATTGCTCCAAGGCCACCTATGCACCAGCTAATCTTATGTTTTATCGAAGATGTGCCAGCAATAATAAAAGCTACCCAAAAAAACATGATGCCTAACCCAATGCAAGGCACATCCATAGACAAAGATTTGCCACCCATAACGAAAATGAGTTTGCCATCCACCAGGGATGAGATGCCTAATCCATGTAAGAAAACATTAGATGTATGTAAAATTGATGAGGTAATTACAGAGAAATAATTAAGATGATCAGCTAAAAAGGGTATATAATAATTTTTGGGATCAATTAACCCCCAATAATAATGGTTGATACAATAAAGTGAAAGGAAAATGAGGAGGAAACGTCCGAAAAATGACCAGTCAAAGACCTGTGATATTTTTTTACTTGTGTTCACATTGAAAAAGGTGGTATAAGCCAACATGAAATTTTGGCATACAGTTAATAAAAATTAGGAGTAAAAAATGCAGGCATCACCTTTAATAATGCCTGCATAAATATGAAAATATTTTACAAATAACCTGCTTTGGCCAGCCAGTTTTTGTGTAGTGTCAATTAAGCTTTTGCTTTTCTTTTGTCGTATCTTTTTTTGGCTGCAATGCCTGCACCTGCTAAAACAAAAAGACTCAATCCGCCGTCAAAGGGAACTGATTGCGTTGGTGCTAAGGGACCCTGTGGCTTAATTGCAGTTCCCAAAGGGGGCTTTGTGGTGGTATTGGTTGGGAGGGTTCCGCTACCTCGTTGTTGATATTGATAACGTGGATCGGTTTGAGCAGAAGTAGTTTGAACAAATGCTACTGTTAAAAATACCAATGTAATAAATGGGCGTAAAGATTTGGAAAATGGTGTCATAATGATAGGTTTACTATATGAAAATTTAAGACCCTGAAATTGGGGGGATTTCTTATAATATTGGATGCTGGGTGGCTAAGTAGTTGTTACCACTTAGTCAATAATCAAATCTTCTTTGGAAATGTTTATAAAACACTTATCAAACAAATATTTTTACAAATACATAGGTTTCATTCCCAAAAAGATTAATGTAATTGATGTTTATTTGCGAAAACGGGTTGCATTCAGCATCCATAAAAGATCGCAAAAAATTGAACTCCTCTTCATCAAATCAAAAAACCATGCCATAATTTGGAAGGGGAAACTTATATGTTTATTGCTTTAAAAGTTTGATCACTTTAATTGAATTGGGTATGGTATAATTGACATTTGTTATAAAAAATAAATTGAATACTTTTCAACAACATATGTTCTGAGGCTATATTTAAACACAAGCCGACATAAAAAAAACCGCAGGTTTGTAGCTGCGGTTTATCCTAAACAATATAAAAAGTTATCAAGCTATGCCTTTCATCTTTTTTACTGCGGCTGTCATTTTAGGAACTATATCAAATACATCACCCACTATTCCATAATCGGCTGCTTTAAAAAAGGGAGCCTCCGAATCTTTATTAATTACCACAATCACCTTACTGCGATTAACCCCTGCCAGGTGCTGTATGGCACCTGAAATACCCAATGCAATGTATAGGTTTGGCGCAATGGCCACACCCGTTTGTCCTACATGTTCATGGTGTGGACGCCAGTCGGAATCTGCCACAGGGCGGCTGCAGGCAGTTGCTGCACCCAATGCTTGTGCAAGGTCTTCAACCATACCCCAGTTTTCGGGTCCTTTTAATCCGCGGCCCCCGCTAACAACCAATGTTGCCTCTCCCAGTGGAACTTCGCCTGTTACTTTTTCGGTAGCGGTTACTTTTATTTTACTGCTTTCAACGGGTATATCCAATGTAACCACTTCGGCAATTCCTTCACCGGCTTCAGTTTTATAAGCATTGGGATTAAGAGAAATAATTTTTATATCGCTGTTGATAGAAACATTCGCGAAGGCTTTACCGCTGAATACAGTTTTTTTAACTACAAATCCATTTTCAGTTTCAGGCAATGCCGTTGCTGCAGGCACATAGCCGGCTTTAAGACGGGCCGCCACACGTGGTGCCACAGCACGGGCTGTATTGTTATGGGTAAAAATGAGCACCGTTGCATTGGTAGTTTTTACGGCTTCGGCAATTGCTTTTGCGTACACCTGTGCATCTACAAGATTAAGAGTAGCATCGGCAACATGATGTACTTGTTTTATTCCATATTTACCTAAGGTCGTTAAGTCTGAATCTATTGTTCCAAATACCAATGCTTCTGCAGTGGTGCCCAATTGTTCGGCTACTTTAGCGCCATAGGTTAATGCTTCAAACGATGTTTTTTTTATTTGGCCATCGGCCTGGTCTGCAAATATTAAAACGGGCATGTTGTTAAATTAAAAATTAAAAATTAAAAAGGCGAAACTTAAAAAAGCCAAAGTGAAACGTCAAACGTGAGATGTGAAAATTGCAAGATTAAAATGTTGGCCAAAACTTAAATTTGCCCAGTAGACAGAAGCTCAATACTTATCATTCAACTATTAACTCACAACTCACAACTCACAACCAACAACCAACGCCTCACAACCACCAACGATTCCCAACCACAAACCACCAACTTTTAAATTACCTTGGCTTCTTCGTGCAAAAGGCGAATTAACTCATCCACGTTATCGGCACTCACCAATTTTACTCCGGCTTTGGCAGGTGGAAGTTCGAATGAAGCAATAGTAGTTAATGCTTCTATGGCCACAGGCTCTACAACTTTTAAAGGCTTGGTACGTGCAGCCATTATTCCACGCATGTTGGGTATTCTTGCTTCAGCCATACCTTTCTGGCAACTGATCACTACCGGAAATGCTACTTCGTTCATCTCTTCGCCACCTTCAATTTCCCTGGTAACGTTTGCAGTGTTATTGTTTACTTCAAGTTTGGCGGCCAACGATATGTAAGGCAAATCCAACAATTCTGCTACCATTCCACCAACTGCAGAACCATTAAAATCAATGGTTTCTTTACCGGTAAAAATCAAATCATACGATCCCGCTTTTGCTACTTCAGCAATTTGAGAAGCTATATAAAAACTATCATGCTTACTATCGCCATTAATACGAATGGCTTCATCACCACCCAAAGCAAGAGCCTTGCGAATGATAGGATCGGAGTCGGCAGCACCCACATGCACCAAATGAATGATAGTGGCAGGATCCTTCTCTTTAAGTTCAATAGCCCTCACCAATGCATACCATTCATCGTATGGGTTAATGATCCACTGAACGCCCGTTTCATCAAATTGGGTATTGCCATTTTTGAAGGCTATTTTTGCGGTCGTGTCTGGCGTTTTGCTTATGCAGACTAATATTTTCATGCAAGCTAATTTAAGATGAACAATTAAAGTTGTTTATGCAACTAATATACAAATATAAGAGAAGCTGAATTTGATTGGATGATTTGTAAAAATTAATTACAAAATTTTATGGATAGAATTACACGGCTGCAAGAGTTTTTGAAGGCAAACCCAACAGACAATTTTTTGCAACATGCACTGGCCCTTGAATATATAAAAATCGGTAGCGAGGAGCAAGCAAGAGAATTGTTTGAGGCTATCTTAACAAGGGACGAAAATTATGTAGGCTCTTATTACCACCTGGCTAAGTTGTTAGAGCGTACAGGTAATAATGAAGCTGCAATAACCTGGTATGAAAAGGGGATGACAGCGGCAAAAACTGCATGCGACAATCATGCTTATAATGAACTACAGGCTGCATACGAAGATTTGGTGTATTGAGAGGTGAGATATGAGTTGTGAGTAGATGTGAGTGGTGGGTTGTGAGTGGTGAGTTATGAGTTGTTGAAGTTTAAAAGAGGTTGACCGTTTTTAAGGTTTATTGATTGGAGTTGATAATAGAAGTTAGTAATAAGTCTTGTTCCATTTCCACCTGTCCCTTTCCATCTTTTCACCTTGCGACCGGGTAATTGTATTGGAGTGGTGTGAGAGGCGCACCTCATCACTTACAAGGGTTGGCCCTTCTATTCGGTAGGTTGCAGTTTTATTATTTTAAGTCGTTAAATTTTATATAGTTGTATTCTGGTGAAGTTTTTAGAAGTTGGTCTAAAATTGCAATATGTCCTGAACCAAACAAAACCAAAATTCTGTCATTTGGTGAAGTTGTTATTCTTTGAATATTTCTAAATATTCTCAGGTTTCTGTCATACCAATACGTGGCTAGGGCGTCAGCGCCATCATATTTTCCATTTTTAAAATCTCCAACAAGATAACCCCCATAATCTCTTTCTAATCGCTTTGAGGAGTTTGCATATTTAAAATATTCAAGCAGGGAAAGTTGAAGGCTAAGTTCCGTTTCGTATTTAAATAATTTTACATAATTGTTATTTGACTTAAAAGTATAATTCGAAAAAATTGTGTCAAAGTATGGTTTTATAACAGTCGAATCTTTTGTTTCAGGTAACTCCTCTGCTATTGTTCTTGCATCAATAGAATAGATTGTATCAAGTTTAAATTTGTCCATTAGTCTAAATGCAATTTGTTGTACTTCATCTTTTGATAATTCTTTCTTGCCTGTTTTGTACAACCGATACTTATCCATTGTTTTCCACTTTTCGGGTGCTTCAATACATATTTTGGTGGGTTTAAAAATGGAGATGTAATCTAAAAGTTGTTTCAATTCTTTTTGTTTTTGGTTCGAAAGAATGTCAACCTGTTTGCTTTTGTCAACTTTATAAGCGTCTGCATTATAATATTCAAAGTGAAAAGTACCAACAAGAAAAATTCTCGGTAAGCTATCCTTATTTGGGACTAAAAAGTAGTCTGGGTCTTTTAATTTCTGTCCATTTGCGAACTGAATTGCACATAATAAGCTCGTGAAAATTGCAAGCAGATTTCTTTTCATTGTCATAAATAAGTTTGATGTTTTGTGAGGTTTAAAAATTGCCAATAACGATCACGGCTTAGAGTTGTGGCGGTATTCTGTGTTCCTTCTGTCGACAACTGAAGCCGGTTAAAGATAAAAAGTTTGATGGCTCTAATGCTGCTTAATTTATAACATCAAGCTGGAAATGCTGATGAATAGCGTTCAAAAACAAAAACGATTATTTTCTCTATATCCATTGTGCTGCATTTTTCTCCGTGCCCTCTCTGGTAAAAAAATTAACCACAGATTTATGCAAGAATTTAAGCTACAAATTACACGCAGCGCATAAGAAAGAATAGATTTCAAAATAATCTTAGATATCTTGTAAAACCGAAAGGCTATCGCCGTATATCTGCCAACACATTGCTTCCCTAGCCCCTACACGTTTCGCCTTACAGCACTTCTTAGGCGCAACCTTCGTAAATTTGCCCTCCAACAGAAAAATAATGAGCGAAGAAAAGAGCCTGAATTTTATTGAAGAAATAGTTGAAGCAGACCTGGCAGAAGGTAAGTGCAAAACCATTCATACCCGTTTTCCGCCTGAGCCCAATGGTTACCTGCATATAGGACATGCTAAAAGTATTTGTCTCAATTTTGGTCTTGCCAACAAGTATGGCGGCAAAACAAATCTTCGTTTTGATGATACTAACCCTGTTACAGAAGATACTGAATACGTAGATAGCATAAAGGCCGATATAAAATGGTTGGGCTTTTCGTGGAGTAATGAATTGTACGCTTCGGATTATTTTGACAAGTTGTACGACTTAGCCGTTGACCTTATAAAAAAATCACTCGCTTATGTTGATAATAGCACCAGCGAAGAAATTGCGGAACAAAAAGGTACCCCAACCGAACCCGGAAATCCCAATCAATATCGCAACAGAACCATTGAGGAAAACCTTGATTTATTTGCCCGTATGAAGGCCGGAGAGTTTAAAGACGGTGATAAAGTATTACGTGCTAAAATAGACCTGGCAAATCCCAACATGCAGTTACGTGATCCCATCATGTATCGTATAAAACATGCGCACCATCATCGTACGGGTGATGCCTGGTGCATTTACCCTATGTACGATTTTGCCCATGGCCAAAGCGACAGCATTGAAAATATTACCCATTCTGTTTGCACACTGGAGTTCGTGCCACATAGACCGTTATACGATTGGTACATAGAGCAACTAAATATTTTCCCCAGTCACCAATACGAGTTTGCACGTTTAAACCTTACCTACACAGTAATGAGTAAACGTAAGTTGCTACAACTGGTAAACGAAAAATTGGTTGATGGATGGAGCGATCCCAGGATGCCCACCATTGCAGGCTTACGGCGCCGCGGCTACACCCCCGAAAGCATCAGGATGTTTTGCGATAAAATTGGTGTTCAGAAAAGAGAGAACCTGATTGATCTGAGCCTGCTGGAATTTTGCATTCGGGAGGACCTGAACAAAAATGCCATCCGCCGAATGGTAGTGTTGGATCCCATAAAGCTGGTAATCACCAATTACCCCGAAGGCCGTACAGAAGAAATGGAGAGTGAAAATAATCCCGAAGTAGAAGGTGGTGGTGGTAGCCGCATTATTCCATTCACCAAAGAACTGTGGATAGAAAGGGAAGACTTTATGGAAGAGCCTCCAAAGAAATTTTTCAGGCTCGGCGTAGGTTTAATGGTACGGCTAAAGAGTGCATACATAGTAAAATGTACCGGTTTTAATAAAGACGAAAACGGCAAGGTGACCGAAGTATTTGCAGAATATTTTCCTGAAAGCAGGAGTGGCAATGATACAAGCGGCATAGTAGTAAAGGGCACCATACATTGGGTAAGTGTACAGCATGCACTTAATGCTGAAGTAAGGTTATACGACCGGTTGTTTAAAGTTGAAAATCCTGCCGGAGAGGAAGGCGATTTTAAAGAGTTTATCAATCCTGAAAGTTTACAGGTAATAGAACATGCGATTATTGAGCCCGACCTTAGAAAAGCCTCTTTTAACGAACGATACCAGTTTATTCGTAAAGGGTATTTTGT
>JBBQVY010000150.1:0-12336 GCA_038211085.1 Chitinophagales bacterium
CAAATTACCAAAGCCATGAAAATGGTGAGTGCCGCAAAGTTGCGCAGGGCGCAGGATGCCATTGTTCAAATGCGTCCTTACGCTCAAAAATTGCAGGAAATGCTTAGCAATATTGTAAGCAATGCTGAAGGTGAAGTAGGAGGAAGTCTGGCTAAAGACCGTGGAAACGAAAAGGTTTTGATGATTGTAATTACCAGCGACCGTGGTTTGGCAGGCGGTTATAATGCCAACATTATTAAACTTGCAAAACTTACTATCGAAGAAAAATACAAAGCTCAAAGACAAAAAAGCAACGTTACTATCTGGAATGTTGGTAAAAAGGGGTACGAAGGTTTAACACGTGCCGACTATAACACCAATGCAGATTTTAAAGATGTTTTTTTAAACCTGAACTTTGAAACAGTTCAGGCTGTTTCGGTTGCTGCGGTTAAAGCATTTGAAAATAAAGAGTTTGATGTAATTGAGTTGGTATACAGCGAATTTAAAAATGCTGCTACCCAACGTTTCGTTGTAGAAAGATTTTTACCAATACCTAAGTTAGAAAAGAAAGAAGGCGTTAAAAAAGCTGACTTTATTTTTGAGCCTGCAAAGGAAGAGCTGGTAGCTGAGTTGATGCCGAAAATTTTGAATACGCAGTTATTCAAAGCAATACTCGATGCTCATGCAAGTGAGCACGGCGCAAGAATGACAGCTATGGACAAGGCCAGTGAAAATGCAAACGAATTATTGAAAGGTCTTAAAATTTCATATAACAGGGCACGTCAGGCGGCCATTACTACAGAGTTGACAGAGATTGTAAGTGGTGCAGCAGCATTGCAGGGGTAATTTTTAGTCATTAGGTCATTAGGTCATTGGTCATTAGGTCATTAGGTCAATAGGTGATTGATCTATAAGTTTCAGTCAGTTTCTTTCTCAACATAAACCAGACTTCAAATATGAATGTGAAAATGGAAGATTTGGTTGTATACCAACTGGCCATAGAGATTGGAGATGATGTTTACAAAATGGTTATTGCCTGGCCCTTTTTGATAAAGATACTTTGGGAAAACAAATTGTTCGTTCTGCAGACTCCATCGCTTTAAACATTGCAGAAGGATACGGAAGGTTTCATTTTAAAGAAAACAAGAACTTCTGTTTCTACTCCCGGGGATCTCAATTTGAAACAAATGCGGCTTTGATAAAAGCGAAAAACAGAAATCTTGTTGATCAGGATACCTTTAATTCCATCATTCAAAAACTTGAACGTTTCCATAAACTATTAAATGGTTATATTAAAAGCATTGGCCCATCGGATACCAACATATAATAATTGAACTTATTTTTTAAATGACCCAATGACCCAATGACCCAATGACCTATTGACCTAATGACCTAATGACCCAATGACCTATTGACCCAATGACCTATTGCCCATGGAACTAAGCACTATCATCCCTCATATTGAAGCACTAATCTTTGCCAGCGATAAACCGCTGACTTCACCTGAAATAGTTGAGTTGATCAACAATGCTTTTGGTTTTATGGAAAACCGTATTTCAATTGAACAGGTTGAAGCGGCCGTCGATGGCATACAGGAAAAATACAACGCAGAATTTTACCCTTTTGAAGTACGGGAAAGCGGCGGCGGATGGCAATTTCTAACTAAGAAGGAATTTCATAAAACAGTTGGCCAATTAAATGGCGATAAATTTTTAAAGCGTCTTTCCAATGCTGCATTGGAAACGCTGGCAATAATCGCTTACAAACAACCCATTACCAAAGGAGAAGTAGAGGCCATTCGCGGGGTTAATAGCGACTATTCCATTCAAAAGTTATTAGAGAAAGAATTGATAGTTATTAGTGGAAGAAATGAAAATCTGCCAGGTAAGCCGTTGGTGTATGCTACCTCAAAGGCTTTTATGGATTACTTTGGAATAAATAATACGAACGATTTGCCAAGGATTAAGGAAGTACTTGCTGAGCAGCTAATAGAAGCTACTGTTGTAAATAGTGCTTTGAATGCACATGAAGATTTTGCTTTTAAAGAAGCAAATGTGGATGACCGCCCAAAGGCCCAGCGTGAATTGTTTGTTGTTGAAGAAACCATTGAGCTGCATGAAGAAAGTATGGAAACTATTGAAAAGGAACTAACTTTAATTGTACAAATTGAGCAAGGGGAAAGTGTTGAAAAGGAGGAAAGTTTAATTAATGAAACTAATCACCAAAAACCTGAACCACATATGGCAACACAACCAGAGGGAACTTTCGATGGTAATCCGTCGCCTCCCAAATTAAAAACAGTAATAAATAAAAATATTATTGGAGATATTAATGCAACCCAGGAATCTGGAATGCAGGAAAGGTCTGCAGATCAGGAAGTAGCGTTCAACAAAGAAGGCTTTGAAAAAAATCCTTCTCCACCCAGGGCAGATTCCACAATTGGCAATGCCTGATGATTATTGCAAGCATTAGCTGAATGCCTGTTGCATGAATAATTTTTGATTGTATTTTCGCGGCACATATGTTACCGCAACTCTCGCCTGAACAACTAACCCAAATTGCCAATCAATTTGGAACTCCTGTCTATGTTTACTCCGCAGACAATATTGCAACGCAGTACAGCAAGCTTACCAATGCATTTGCCAATAACGATGTAGTGTTTTTTTATGCCTGTAAAGCACTTACCAATATTAATGTTCTGCGTTATGTAAAATCTATTGGAGCCAGTGTTGATTGCAGCTCCATTAACGAGGTAAAACTTGCGCTGCATGCAGGTTTTCAGCCAGCAAATGTCTTGTATACTTCTAATGGTATTGATTTTAGCGAAATCGAAGAAGCAAAGAATTTAGGGGTTAAAATCAATATTGATAGTCTTTCGAACCTCAAAAAGTTTGGCGAAAAATTTGGCCATACTTACCCCGTTAGTGTAAGGCTGCGGCCTAATATCCTGGCGGGTGGAAACCTTAAAATTTCTACCGGGCACGACAGAAGCAAATTTGGTATACCCGTAGAGCAATTAAACGAATTGTTGCAGGTAGTTGAATTGCACAACATTTACATAAGGGGCCTGCACATACATACAGGAAGTGAAATTAAAGATGTAGATGTTTTTGTAAAAGGCATTGAAGTGTTGTTCGAGATGATACCATCGTTTACAGAATTGGATTTTATAGACCTTGGTGGGGGGTTTAAGGTACCTTATAAAGATGGCGATGGCGAAACTGATATTGAGCTGTTGGCAACAAAAGTTAGCGAAGCATTTGCTGAACATCCAAACCCCAATGGAAAACCACTACAAATTTGGTTTGAGCCGGGGAAATACCTGGTAAGCAGTGCGGGTTATTTTATTACACGTGTAAACGTTCTAAAACAAACAGCAGCAACCACTTTTGCCAGTATTAACAGCGGCTTCAATCATTTGATAAGACCTATGTTTTACGATTCATACCACCGTATCGAAAACATTTCTAACCCTTCGGGAGATTTCAAAAAATATTCGGTTGTTGGCAATATTTGCGAGACGGATACCTTTGCATGGGACCGTGAATTGAACGAAGTACGGGAAGGGGATTACCTGGTTTTTTATAATGCAGGAGCCTATGGATTTGAAATGTCCAGCAACTTTAATTCAAGATTTAAGCCTTCGGAGGTGATGGTTATAAAAGGCGTTCCCCATTTAATAAGACAAAGAGAAGATTTTAAAGACCTGCTTCGTAACCAGGTAGATATCTCCGGGCAAATACTTTAGTGTACATCCTTGTCAGGGCCTTTACCGTACTTTAATTTATTACTTCAAACTTAAATTTTTTAAAGATGGTAAAATATGCAATTCTGGCCACTGTAACGGCAAAGCCCGGTAAGGAGGAAGCTGTAGAAAAATTTTTAACCAGCGCCCTTGAGTTGGCACAGCAGGAGGAACAAACCATATCGTGGTATGCTTTAAAAATGGATGCTTCCTCATTTGGAATATTTGATACGTTTAACGATGAGGAGGGAAGGGAAGCGCATTTGAACGGGAAAATTGCCACTGCACTTATGGAACATGCTGATGATTTACTCTCCGAGCCACCTTCTATTAAAAAAGTAGCATTGCTTGCCGTAAAATAACGATCAATTTTTTTAAAACATTAAGGTAAAGTGTAACTACTTTGCCTTTTTTGATTCTTATCAACTGGGGCCAGCCTTTAAAAATGCTTAGCATTTTTTCAACAGCCTGATACTTACGTGTAGCTCTTATTTTCGATTAAAAACGGCTTTCATAGAATAGTCATTTGCCTGTCCGCACATTTGAGGCATATAATTTTAATATCTTCGGCCCATGGAAAAAATAAAAAAATGTGTGGGTGTTACCATGGCAAGTGTGATAGTAATGGTAATACTAAGTTGTAATACCAATTCGTCTGGCGAGACCAATAAGGACAGCTTAGTTGTAGCAGCCAAAGAAAATAATAGCGAAAAGAAATTGCAATTAGTTGATACTGCTGATTATAACAAGAGAATGTTGGTTTTAAGCAATGGCGATACATCGGGCAAATGGCCCACCAAGCCCATTTATCCTTTAACAGGCGCTATCTTTCCTTACAACAGGGTAGTTGCATTTTACGGAAATCTATATTCAAAAAGAATGGGTATTTTGGGCGAATTACCAAAGCATCAGATGCTGGCAAAACTTAAAGGCGAAGTGGCTAATTGGCAAAAGGCCGATACATCAATACCAGTTCTGCCTGCCTTGCATTATGTGGCTGTAACGGCTCAATCAAATGGTGGCAAACAAAGAATGCGCATGCCTTCAAAGCAAATAGACACCATTATAAGCTGGGCTAAAGAAATTAATGCATTGGTGTTTTTAGACGTGCAGGTAGGCTGGAGTACTTTACAGGAGGAAATTCCAGAACTGGAGAAGTACCTTAAAATACCAAATGTACATTTGGGGATAGATCCTGAATTTTCAATGAAATTTGGAGACCTGCCCGGTAAGCGTATAGGAACCTTTAATGCCGACGATGTGAATTACACCATTAACTACCTGGCTTATTTGGTTAAGAAAAATAACCTTCCTCCTAAAATTTTAGTAGTCCATAGATTTACTCAGGGCATGGTTACAAATGCCGGTAACATAAAACCAACGCCTGAAGTACAGGTGTTGATGGACATGGACGGCTGGGGAGATAAGATCTTAAAAAAATCAACCTGGCTCAGGTACATAAAAAAAGAGCCAGTACAATTTGCAGGCTTTAAATTGTTTTATAAGAACGATACTAAGAAAAACCCAAATGGTTTATATACTCCACAGGAGCTTCTACAATTTACTCCCAAGCCCATCTATATTCAATATCAATAATTAATCACTTTTATCTAATGAAACTTTTAATTTTTCTTGGTGCTTTTTGCACCATCGCTTCGGCCTGTAATACAAATGGAAACTCTTCTGCCACAAAAGATAGTATGGCTATCATTACAAGTACTGACACATCTAAAGGGATGGGTGATACTTCTACTGCAAATTTGAGTGTTGCCGATGCCGCCACTATTATGGCCCGTACACAAGTACCTGTTTTGTGCTATCATCATATAAGGCCATCCAAACCTGGTCAAAGCGAAACCTTGAAGAGTTATTCTGTTTCGCCTGAAGGATTTGCTGAGCAAATGAAAGTACTTGCCGACAGTGGATACCACACCATACTGCCTGATCAGTTATACAATTACCTGGCTTTTGGCAAAGCTTTACCTGAGAAACCTGTAATGTTAACTTTTGACGATACAGACCTTGAACAATACACTTTGGGTGCAACCGAAATGAAGAAGTATGGTTTTAAAGGAGTGTTTTTTATAATGACGATCTCCATTAACCGTCCCAGGTATATGAGTAAAGAGCAGATAAAAGAATTGAGTGATGACGGAAATGTTATTGCCTGCCACACCTGGGATCATCATATGGTTACCAGATACACCGCTACTGATTGGGACATACAATTGGTAAAGCCAAGAAAGACCCTTGAAGACATAACCGGCAAATCAATTAAATACTTTGCATACCCTTTTGGTTTATGGAATGCAGCTGCAATACCTGAACTAAAAAACCGCGACTATAAACTTGCTTTTATTTTGTCAACCAAGAGAGATTCAACACAGCCATTGTATACCGTTCGCCGCATGATTGTTCCAGGTCAATGGTCAACGCAGGGCATGATGAAATCGATGCGTTCAACATTTCATTACTAATAATACCATAAAAGCGAAGCCCCTGTAAATTATTATTTGCAGGGGCTTTTTAGTAGTAATAAAGGGGATGGGTACGAATTCCCGGATATGAGAACAAAAGAATTAATTCAGATTGTGTTCAAAAAGCATCTCATACCAAACGTTGTAGCGTTTGTATGTTATAAAAAATTTATCTACCCTGTAAAAGCGGGGTAATACTTGTTTATTGCCTGCAAAGTGTTCAAATAAAGTTGCTTTCCATGAGTCCATAATGCAAAGATTTTATGTATAACATCCATCTTGCGCATTTTATTGTACTGGTAGACTGCACTATTTATAATTAATTCAATTTTTAACCAAAGTTGTTAAGGCAATTGAAACAGGTCAGAGGCAATTCCATCAGCCAAAAATTTGCCTTTTGAAGTTAGCTGCAAGCTGTTGCCAGCAATCTGAGCTGTTGCATTATTGATGTAGGGTGTAGCAGCTAACATTATTGCCTCGCGGTTTGTTGCACCAAAATTCTCCTGTAAGTAAGTGAGGTTGATGCCTTCAATAGTCCTGAGACTGGTCATTATATACTCGTTGAGCCGTTGTTCTTTTGTTAGTAATTCCTTCTCGAAAGGGACCTTACCGTCATTTAAACTTTGAATGTATAAGGCATTGTTTGCAATATTCCATTGCCTGCTCAGTCCATTAAAAGAATGGGCTGATGGTCCTAAACCTAAATACGGCACTCCCTGCCAGTAACTGCTGTTGTGTATGCTTCTGAAACCAGGTTTTGCAAAATTCGAAATCTCGTACTGTTCATATCCTGCGGAAGCAGCAAATTGCTGTAACATATTAAAATGCACTGCCTGTTTTTCTGCATCTACACCCTGTACCTTTTTTTGATTGATCATGGTATCGAGGGCCGTTTTTGGTTCTACTGTCAGGGCATAACATGAGAGATGCGGGATTTGTAAATCCGCTGCCATTTTCAAATTATATTGCCAGTTAACATCGCTTAGTGTGGGTGTACCGTAAATAAGATCTATAGTAATATTTTCGAAGCCATTTTGTTGAGCAAACTGAATGCAGTTCTGCGCCTGCTCCGCATTGTGGGCACGGTTCATCCAAACCAGGTCTTCATTTAAAAACGATTGAACACCTATACTCAGCCGGTTGATTCCCATCTGTTTCCAGGCTTGTAATTTTTCAACGGTAATGTCATCGGGGTTTGCCTCAAGTGTAATTTCAATTAAGCCGGTGGTGTTGTACACTTTATGGATGGAAGACAAAATCAGGTCCAGGCTTTCTAAAGGCAAGAGCGATGGAGTTCCCCCGCCAAAATAGAGGGTAGTTACGGGTTGATTGAGGTAATGTTTTTGTAAATCAATTTCTTTCAGTAGCGCAAATACAAAATCGTTTAGATATTTGGTTGAAGTAGAAAAATGGAAATTACAATAATGGCAGGCCTTCCTGCAAAAGGGAACATGAACATAAATGCCTGCCATACATGAATAAAACTTTTGGTAATCTTGTTTTGTAAAATGGCAAAGTTAGTCAGATATAAAGGTTTGCTGGGTTGGTTGTTACTATCAATGCTTTTTGCAACCGCAGCATCTGCTCAAAAAAAATATTTACTCAACTTTAAACCTGTTGATAAAGATTCTGCTTCAATAGCCAGCCTGAAACTCACAACATCATTTGGGTCCATAATGCAATGTGCAGATTATGTAAAACAGTTACCAAACGTCTTGCATGCCAAAGGTTTTATAACAGCATCTGTTGACAGTTTATTCCTGGGTTCTACCCAGGCTGTTGCGTGGCTTTTCTTAGGTGAACAGTATGAAAGGGCAAACATAAAAGTTCCCGAAACTTACAAGAGGTATTTGGAGATGGCTGGCATCCCGGGTAGTAATACCTCATTTATTTCATTGCTTCAATACCAGGCTGTTCAGCAAAAATTAATGGACTGGTTCGAAAATACAGGCTACCCGTTTGCCAGCATAAAATTGGATAGCCTGGTAACAGATGCACAAATCATACAAGGTCAATTAGCAGTGGATAAGGGAATGTTTTATAAAATTGATAGCATTAGAATGTTGGGTCCGGCTAAGATCTCACGAAACTTTATCCATCATTATTTAAATATCGAAAGGGGAAGTTTTTACAATCAGCAAAACCTGGCAAAAATAGACCAGCGACTCCTGGAGTTGCCTTATGTACAACAAGCCCAGCCTTGGGATGTAACCATGCTCAATACCGGGAGTATTGTTAACCTGTACCTGGTGCCCAAAAAGAGCAACCAAATAAATGTGTTGGCTGGTTTTTTACCTGATAACCGGCAATTGGGTGGGGGCAAATTATTATTTACTATCGATGCCAACTTGCAATTGAAAAATGCTTTTGGTACTGGGGAAAATATGGGATTGATATGGCAGCAGATCCAGCCCAGGTCTCCACGCTTGCACCTTGAATACCAGCAGCCATACATTGCTAACTCACCTGTGGGAGTTGATTTTTCGTTCGATTTGTTTAAGAAGGATTCTATATTTCTCAACCTGAATGCCCAACTTGGAATTAACTATAGCATTTCCGCTAACAGGTCAGCCAAAATCAGCATTCAAAATCAACGAACCAATGTTTTACAAATAGACACATTTGCAATTAGAAGCAGCCGGCAGCTACCAGATATAGCAGATGTTAGTTCGGTAAACTTGCTTTTGAACTATGATGTTGTTAATACCAATTACCGTTTTAATCCTGTACGGGGAAACGAGATGAAGCTGAGCCTGGCAATAGGTAATAAGAAGATCAGGAAGAATGCGGCCATCACTCAAATTAAAGACCCTGCCTTTAATTACAACAGCTTGTACGATACACTCAAATTAAAGACCTACCAGTTACGATTGTCTGCAGCAGCAGCTCATTATTTTCCAATGGGCAGGCAGAGTGCTTTTAAAACAGCTATTCATGCAGGCATCTATGAAAGCCCAAACAGCTTTAAAAATGAGTTGTTCCAAATTGGGGGTTATAAGTTGCTCAGGGGTTTCGACGAAGAAAGTATTTATGCAAATCGTTTTGCTGTTGCTACACTTGAGTACAGGTATTTATTGGGCCTCAATTCCTATTTTTTTGGTTTTACAGATGTTGGTAACACTTATTTTAAAAACCGGTCAATTAGCATGGCTAATACTTTTGTAGGTGGTGGTGTGGGATTGGCGTTTGAAACCAAAGGAGGCATATTCAACATTAGTTATGCTGCCGGTAAACGCAACGACCTTCGTTTTAACATAAAAGAATCGAAAATTCATTTTGGATATGTAAGTGTGTTTTAAAGAATGGCAAAAGCATTTATACATCCCTTTTACAGCAATAGTAAAAAACAATTTTTGATTTAAATCCTGTAGGGATATTTTTGCCCAGCCTAATTTTTTGTGATTGAAATCTCTTCCATTTATATTTTTAAGTATTTTCTATTGTTTTCTGGGCACGGCTCAAACGGATAGCAATCCAACCAAAAAAAATGAAACTAAAAAAGATTCCATTCCAGTTAGGCGTCAACTCAAACCAATAAGAACAATACCGGCGGTTCAGCCAAATAATGTAAAGGATTCTATTCCTGCAGATTCTATCAATAAACAAAGTTTGACCTCCGACAGTATCGTTTTACTTGATAGTATAAAAAAAATAATCGAACCTTCCCCTATAAAAAAATTTACAGGTATTGATTCCACTTATGCTCATTTTTTGCAAAATCCATTTTTACCCTGGCAAAAAAAGCCGGTGTATCAAATTGTAAAAGTCAGATTACCACAACAAAAGGATAACCTTTTTTATTTATTAGCAGGTTTGGTGTTTTATCTCGCCTGCATAAAATGGATGTTTTACCGATATTATAACAACTTATTTAAATTGTTTTTTCAACCTTCTTTCAGGCAAAAGCAAACCAGGGAGCAGTTAATGCAGAGCAATTTTCCTTCACTTCTTTTAAACTTGTTTTTTATTCTATCTGCCGGAACTTATGTAGCCTTATTGGTCAATCACTACCAGGTAATAAGTCTTAGTTTTCTAAATGTTTTCCTGTATTGTATCGCAGGTCTTGCAGTCTTATATGCATCAAAGTACTTGCTGATAAGTTTCAGTGGATGGGTATTTAACGTTAAGGAAGCAGCCTCAACCTACATTTTTGCGGTATACCTGGTAAACAAAATTCTAGGTATATTATTGGTACCTTTTATTTTTCTACTAGCTTTCGCTTCAAATCAAATTATTGAAATCAGCACTACTATTAGTGTATTGCTAATAATTTTAATATTTCTTTATCGGTATATAATATCTTATAGTCCGGTTCGTAGAGAAGTGAAGGTGAGCCCTTTACATTTTATTCTTTATGTTTTGGCATTTGAAATCCTTCCACTTTTGTTCATTTATAAGTCCTTAATACTTTATTTGAGTATAACCCTTTAGTTTTGCCAAAACATTGGGGATAAAAGCATGGTAAAAAGCGGCACAAAAGCGGGTAAAGAAGTTTCAGGTGTCAAAAGAATCTTAATCACTCAGCCCAAGCCAGATAACGATCGTTCGCCTTATTTTGATTTGGCCAAAAAGCATGATATTGACCTTGTATTTCATCCTTTTATTAAGTTAGAAGGAATCCCCTCAAAGGATTTCAGACGTCAGAAAATTGACATTTCTTATTACACTGCCGTCATTTTCACAAGTAGAAATGCAATTGATCATTTCTTTAGAGTTTGTGACGAAATGAAAGTTACCATAAGCCAGGATACCAAGTATTTCTGTATTACTGAAGCTGTGGCACTTTATTTACAAAAGTTTATTTTATACAGAAAGCGTAAAGTTTTTTATGGTGCAGATGGCACCAATAAAAGCATGTTTGATGTGATAAATAAGCATAAAGAAAATGAAAAATTTCTTTATGTATGTAGCGAGAACCAGCAGGATAATGAGATAGTCAACTGGCTGAAGAACAATAAGTGCGAACATGCTTTAGGCTTCATGTACCGTACCATTAGTAATGACATTAGTGTTGTTATGGAAAATAATGAATACGATGTTATTTGTTTTTTTACACCAAGCGGCGTCAAAAGTCTATTCGATAATATGCCCTTGTTCCAGCAAAATGGTACTCACATAGGTGCTTTCGGAGGTAACACATCTAAGGCTGTTGAAGAAGCTGGATTAACTATAGAAATCAAAGCACCTGCACCGCAAACACCCAGCATGGTGGCAGCTTTGGAACAATTTTTAGCCTCTCTAAAAAAGAAGTAAACTTTTACATCTTTAATAAACAAAAACAGGTGAAAGCCTGTTTTTTGCATTTAAAAACTATTATAGATTTCCTTTGCAAGCCTGTTTGTTTTTCAGACGTTTTATAATATTATCTTGCCTAACAACATCAAGTAATGCAACATCTTCATACCAATAAACTGGCTGGCGAAACAAGTCCTTATTTGCTGCAGCATGCGCATAACCCGGTAGATTGGTTTCCGTGGGGAGAGGAGGCTCTGGCTCTTGCCAAGCAAGAGGATAAACCAATTTTGGTTAGTATTGGATATTCAGCCTGCCATTGGTGTCATGTTATGGAAAGAGAAAGTTTTGAGAATGAAGCGACTGCTGCCATCATGAATGCCAATTTTGTAAATATTAAAATTGATCGCGAAGAAAGGCCAGATATCGATCATATTTATATGGATGCAGTACAGGCAATGACGGGAAGCGGGGGATGGCCGCTGAATGTATTTTTAATGCCTGATGGCCGCCCATTTTTTGGTGGAACCTATTTTCCACCCGTGCAGGCTTATAATCGTACCAGCTGGCCACAAACCCTGCTGGCAGTAAAGCAGGCCTTTGTTGAAAAAAGATCAGAAATAGAAAGCCAGGCCGAGAATCTTACACATCATATCAAATCTACAAACGAGTTTGGAAGTATTACCTCCAATAAAAGTATTTCCTCAACAAAAGAGGGCTTGGGTCAATTGGCTGAAAATGCCCTAAAGCAGGGTGATCCTAAATGGGGGGGCTTTGGCAGGGCACCCAAGTTTCCGCAAACTTTTACCATAACCTTTTTATTACGACACTACTATTTTACAAGGGACGAGCGTTGCCTTAACCAGGCTTTACTAAGTTTAGATAAAATGATTTATGGTGGAA
>JBBQVY010000151.1:0-12246 GCA_038211085.1 Chitinophagales bacterium
TATACACCATAGGGCAAAAACAAATTTTTCCATTCCATTACCTTGTTCAATTTGTCCGGCGAAATGGTAAAGCCAAAACCACGTGGCGTAAATCCACCGGCATCACTTTCAAGGGCAAAAATGTGTTTTTCAGTATTAGCAACTGCTGCAGTTGCATAAGCATCGCCACCGGCGCCACCATTTTCTTCATTAGCAAAAAGTACAAATCGTAAGGTTCTTTTGGGGGTATAGTTCATTGCTTTTAAGGCACGCATTACTTCCATAGTTTGCACAATTCCTGCACCATCATCGTGTGCTCCCTCATTAACATCCCAGCTATCCAAATGACCACCTACGGTAATAAATTCATTAGGAAACTGGGTGCCTTTTATTTCAGCAATAACATTATGGCCGGTAGCCTCTGGCAAAAAAGACCCATTAGTAAAAAGTGAAACTTTTACCGAAGGATTTCGTTTACATGTGGACCATAAATAATCTGCATCTTTTAGACCCAATGCCGCCGCAGGTATTTTTGGAAACGAATCGTTGTAAGCCATAACACCCGTATGCGGGTTGTTGTCAGTGGCCTCGGTTAACGAACGAATGAGGATAGCTACCGCACCATACTTAGCAGCCCGGCTGGCACCTATTCTACGGTAAACACCTGCATCGCCATACGACCTGAATGGTTGTAAGTTGGTAGGATTAAACCCATAATTAAAAAATACAATTTTGCCTTTTACTTCTTCGGAGCGCTCTTCCAGCTCTGCAAACGATGCCAGTGCCAGCACTTCGGCTGTTACACCCTTTTTACCCGACCCCATGGAATTACCAAGGGCCAGCACATCCAATGCATGTTTTTCTTTCTTACCACCAATCTTAATTACACTTGCTTTATCCGCTCCACCACGGTTCCAGTTAGGCACTTTACATTCCTGCATGTAGACCTTATCCGCCCCCAAATTCTTTAAAGTTTCAGCTCCCCAATTTTCTGCTTTGGTCATTTGAGGCGATCCGGCAAGCCTTCCACCTACTCCCTTTGTTAATTGCCTCAGGTTTTCATAAGCCTTACCGTTGCCCATAATATCATCCGACATTTTCTTAATAAAAACCGAGTCGCTCATTTGTGCCCACCCTATAACCGGTATAAAAAATATTACTCCAAACAGTTTCTTCATACAAGTATTTTAACCGCCCAATTTAAGCAAATGTTATCGTTTAATCATTTACATAGTTCCTTGGAAAACTTCAATAAAAATTATTGTTACTTAGCATTACGATGCTATACATGCCTCGTTCGGTCCATTATAAGCGGGGGTACAATTTGGCAGTTAAACAAAGTTTGGTGCGGTTTTGTTAGAAGAAGAATTTTGTTACCAACCCACCTGGTATGTCATTAAGTTCCTCTTGTGTCATATTAATTCCGGTTTGTCAGAACTCACTTATACTGAAATACAAATGGCAACAAAAAAACCAGTGAAATAACACCAAATATGATTGATTGTTCTGCAATAAACACGTGCAGCTGCATTCACTCACCTTTGTTTTAAAATATCATTTTTGCACCGGGCATAAGCGCTTAAAAAAATATCTATGCGTATAGGAATTGTTTGTTATCCAACATTTGGAGGAAGTGGAGTGCTGGCAACAGAACTGGGAAAAGCATTGGCCGACAAAGGCCATTCAGTACATTTTATAACGTACCAGCAACCCGTGCGGCTTAACGTTTTTAATGCAAACATTCACTACCACGAAGTAAGGGTGCCAACCTATCCCCTTTTCGATTACCCGCCTTATGAAGTGGCGCTTGCCAGCACGATGGTAGATGTAATTTTAAACCACGATCTCGATTTGCTGCATGTGCATTATGCCATACCGCATGCCTCGGCTGCATATCTTGCCAAAAAAATTGTTGAAAAAGAAGGTCGTACCGTACCCTTCATTACTACGTTGCACGGCACTGACATAACCCTTGTGGGCAAAGACAAAACGTATGCACCTGTGGTAACCTTTAGCATAAACGAAAGCGATGCCATAACTGCAGTAAGTGATAACCTGAGAGAGGAAACCTACCGCAGTTTTAAAATAACCAAGGAGATAGAAGTGATCCACAACTTTGTGGATGTAGCACGTTTCAGCAAAAAACCCATTGATGCTTTCAGGCAGGTAATTGCACCTGCCGGCGAAAAAATTATAGTGCATGCCTCCAACTTTAGAAAAGTAAAAAGGGTGCAGGATGTTGTAAAGATTTTTGCAGAGATACGTAAGCACATGCCTGCCAAATTATTGATGGTAGGCGATGGCCCGGAACGACCTGCCATGGAGGATCTTGCCAAAACATTGGATGTTTTTGATGATGTACGGTTTTTGGGAAAGCAGGAGCAAATGGAAGAGATACTCGTGGTAAGCGACCTGTTTTTATTGCCTTCGGAGTATGAAAGCTTTGGTTTGGCAGCCCTGGAAGCCATGGCTGCAGGCATGCCGGTTATTAGTACCAATGCGGGTGGTTTGCCCGAAATAAATATACATGGCCAAACAGGATATCTTGCCAATGTAGGTGATGTTCAATCCATGGGAAACTATGCAGTGGAAATTTTATCAGATCCTGATAAACTTGCCGCTTTTAAAAAGAATGCTTTTGAACAGGCAAATCGCTTCGACATACATAACATAATACCGATCTACGAAAAATTATACAGCAGGTTTTGCCGCTTAGATGACTGTGTATAATGTAGTGGAAGATTTTGTTTGAAGACCTATCTTCTTCTCAACCATCCCTCAGGATCAAGGGCCTGGCCGCGTTCGTTACTTACCATAAACAATACTTCACCCTCACCATCATCGTTTGCTGCTGAGCGGCCCATAACAGTACCGGCTCTTATTTGCTGGTTCCTGCTAACGTTAACTGAAGCCAGGTGGCTGTACGTTGTAAAATATTTACCATGACGAACCAGCACAGCCTGCTCACCACCGAGGTCAAACACTGAGGCAACTTCTCCATCGGATATAGATTTAACTGAAGCACCGACTGGCAACGAAATGGTAATGCCATCTGATTGACCATATAAGGTTGTGCCAGGTATATTGTATTTTCCAAAGTGAATGGAAACCAATCCTGCATCAACCGGCCACGGCAAACGACCTCTCCCGTTTTCAAAATTTATAGAAGCTGCCTTACCTTCTTCGGTCGATTCAAAAGGACTATAAGTTCTGTTACCTGGCTTTGGTTTTTCAACTGCAACCGGCTCTTCTTTTGTATTAGAATTAGATGGATTACTGGCAGCAGTTTCGCGGCGTTTTCTTTCATCATCAGCTTTTTGTTTAGCAACTGCTAATGCCTTTTTGCGGGCCTCCGCCTGCTCTCTGCGCACAGCAGCCGCAATAGCATTTTGCATTTGAACCCTTTCCTTTTCACGCTTTCTTATCTGCGCTGCCAGGTCGTTCTCCTGGCTTTTTAATTTACTTACTTCCTGGTTCTGCTCTTTACGGTCTTTTTCAAGATCATTCAACTGTTTGTTTTGCTCCTGCAGGGTCTGGCTCTTTTCTGTCTTGTTAGAATTGAGACTGGCTACTTTTTGCTGAAGAATATCCTGTGTTTTATTAATGTTATCAACTTGCTGCTCCCTGTATTGGCGGTAGCTTTTCAGGTAGGTAATTCTCTTTACAGCATCGTTAAACGTAGCTGCCGAGAATATAAAGTTGAGGTAATCGTAATTACTCCTGTTTTTATAGGCAAACACGAGACTTTTACCGTATTCTATCTTCAGTGTATCCAATTCTTTTCTCAACTTATTAATCTCCAAAGTAGACAGGTAAATATTATCGTCCAGTACCCGCACCTCCCGATTTATATTCTGCACCAGCCGTTCCCTTGCCACAATTTTATTACGGATAAGGTTGTAGGTAACCAAAGCACCTTTCCTGTTTTTTTTAATGGCTGCCAGGCTATTGTTAAGGTTGTCAATTTCTCGCTTGAGGTCACTCGTTTTGCGTTGGAGCTCCTCTTTAGTTTGAGCAAACAGCACTGAGGCCATCGAGATAAATAATATAACAAAGATGATTTTCTTCAACATGCTATTAGTATAAATTAGAAGGGTGCTTTGAAAAATTTGGACCCCTACAGTTTCTTAAAGTTTTTTGTATCGGGCAAAGGAAATGTAACAGGCTGATTAAAAACGTAGGATTTATAATCCAGGTTTATATCCAGCTTCGACTTTTCTGCTACAGTTATTCTGCGTTTGGTAGCAAAGGGAATTCCTGTTGAACCATCGTATTCACTAAAAGTTATGTCGCAGGTTCTGTTTCTCATTGCATCAACATCGTCCAGTTTGCTATGCAGAATTTTATAATCAGTGTCATCGAGTGTTACTAAATGCTTGAATAATTTGCCAATCATCAAAACCTCCAACTCATTATTTACATTGGTTCTGTACGATATAATGTTGCTGTCTACATATATCGGGTTTCCAATAATTACATCTTGTAAAGTGTAAAAGTCAAATGGTAATTGGGTAATTTCCTGCAGGTAACTTATGCTACGTCGGGCCACTTGTTTCTTTAGCATGTACATTACTATCACACTGTCTTTAGTAACCTGTAACCTTAAACCTTCAATACCTAAAGCACCACGGAGCGATACCCAAAAGACACTGTCCTTTTTAATCCTGATAAAAGCTGTTGCCTGATCATCCGATTCCTTACCTACGTAATCTACTTTTACTTTTGCTGAAAAAGTGTTAAAATCAATCTTGTTCTTCAACACCTTTTTGTATACCTCTTCTATCAATTTAGAGGAATCAACCTTATCATTTTTTGTAACAACTACAACTGCTGTAGTATCAACTTTTGAAACAGCATCCTGTATTTTCTGAATTTTTTTTGAAGGCCTGCAGCCAATTGCCCAACAAAAAATGAAAAGTATAATAACGGTTAGCCTCATAGTTTTTATTGTTTACCAGTATGCCCAAAGCCGCCTTCGCCTCTTAGAGTTGAAGATATTTCTGTGGTATCTACTAAAACAATCTTTTCAACTTTTTGAAATAC
The DNA here is from genome assembly GCA_038211085.1 of Chitinophagales bacterium. Lineage (GTDB taxonomy): Bacteria > Bacteroidota > Bacteroidia > Chitinophagales > Chitinophagaceae > Segetibacter. The sequence continues at coordinate 5,023 of JBBQVY010000151.1, forward strand.
AAGTTGTGCAATCCTGTCACCAGGCTGTATGACTTGTGTTTCATTTGAAAGATTAATTAAAATCACCTTGATCTCTCCCCTGTAATCGGCGTCTATAGTACCTGGTGTATTTAAGCAGGTGATGCCTTGTTTAATTGCCAGGCCACTTCTTGGTCGTACCTGTGCTTCGTAACCCAGGGGTAGTTCTATAAATAATCCTGTAGGCACCAACATCCTTTGCATAGCCGTTAGTTCAATAGGTTGTGCTATATCGGCTCTAACATCCATACCCGATGAACCCTCAGTTGCATATGCTGGTAAAGGGTTGCCGGAACGATTTATTATTTTAACGGTTAATGAATGCACAGGCGGCAAAAATAACTGTTTGTGTATACAAGGTTACCGAATAGGATTAGGAGAATGTTAAAATCATTTAACGCAAAGCAACACAACAGCATTAGCCATCAGTCCTTCCTCTCTGCCTACAAACCCAAGTTTTTCTGTAGTGGTAGCTTTTACTGAAACATCATTTGCGGTTACTTGCAAAATAGCTGCAATGGTTTCCTGCATCTGCTTTACGTAAGGCTTTATTTTAGGTTCTTCAAGGCATAATGTTGAATCTACATTAACAACCTTATATCCCCTGGCAGAAATTAAATCAAATGTTTTTTGGAGCAGGATTTTACTATCTATATTTTTAAAATCGGCAGAAGTATCCGGAAAATGATAACCAATATCGCCCAGGCTTAAAGCTCCTAACATAGCATCGCATATAGCATGCAACAATACATCAGCATCGCTGTGGCCAAGGGCTCCTAATGTATGCGGTATTTGTACGCCACCTATCCACAGATCGCGGCCTGTAACCAATTGATGATAATCTGTCCCCGTTCCTATACGATACATAATGAGTTATAAGTTATAGTTGTAAGTTCTAAGTAAAAAGTAAAAAAGCCGATGATGACAGTTTGTAGTTGCCAGCCTCACATCTTAACTTTTAAATGCTTGCTTTTTAAAAACAAGAGCATCATCGCAGATGAGATGCCATTCATCAAAACAAAAATGATTTACTTTTACGGCCCCAAATAAACACATTAATCTCTACGATGCAACAAAAGATTACAGCAGCCATAACTGCAGTTGGTGCTTTTTTACCTGAATACAGGCTCACCAACAAGATATTGGAAACTATGGTTGATACCAATGACGAATGGATTAAAAGTCGTACTGGCGTTGAAGAAAGAAGGATACTAAAAGGTGAAGGACTTGGCACTTCGGATATGGGCGCACCGGCCGTTTTAGAGCTTTGCAAAAAGCGTGGTATAGATCCTATGGAGATTGACTTACTGATTTGTTGTACAGTTACCCCGGATATGTTTTTTCCGGCGACAGCCAACATTATTTGCGATAAGATAGGCGCTAAAAATGCTTTCGGTTTTGACCTGGGTGCAGCATGCTCAGGTTTTTTATTTGGATTAACAACTGCTACTGCTTTTATTGAAAGTGGCCGTTACAAAAAAGTTGTTGTCGTTGGCAGTGATAAAATGAGCTCAATAGTTGATTACAGCGACCGTACTACCTGTATTCTTTTTGGAGATGCTGCGGGGGCTGTTTTATTAGAACCCAATGAAGAAGGATTAGGCATACAGGACAGCCTGTTAAAAAGTGATGGTAGCGGAGCAAAATATTTACATATGAAAGCCGGCGGTTCGGCAAGGCCTTCATCAATGGAAACCATTGCTGCCAAAGAGCATTACATATACCAGGAAGGCCAATCGGTTTTTAAGTTTGCTGTAGTTGGTATGGCTGATGCTGCTTACGAATTAATGCAGCGCAACAATTTAACAGGCGATGAAATAGCATGGCTGGTTCCTCACCAGGCTAATAAAAGAATTATTGATGCTACAGCTAAGCGCATGGGTTTATCGCCTGAGAAAGTGATGCTTAATATTCACCGGTATGGTAATACAACTTCGGGCACTATACCGCTTTGTTTGTGGGATTGGGAACGCCAGTTGAAGAAAGGCGACAACCTAGTTCTAGCTGCCTTTGGCGGAGGTTTTACCTGGGGTGCCACTTATGTAAAATGGGCTTACGATACTAACTAATATTTTTTTACTGCTTAAAGTTTTGTATTCTTTTTCTGCAACCTGCTCCAGCTAATAAAGTCAGTATTAGGAATGTTGTTGAGTTGTAACTGGTGGAACATACTTACCATTTGTCCACGGTGATAGGTTTCGTGGTTAAACAAGTGAAGCAGTATTTGAAAAGCGGGTTGTTTGAATTGCTCCCGCCTGGAGTTTTGGTAGGCAATTACATGTTCGATTTTTTCAGCCGTGACTTTTTCTATCCATTCATTAACCATCTTGCTTTCCTGTAATAAAGAACCAGCAACTTCATCAAATGATAACGAGACAGGCCCTCCACCTGCAGGTATGTTCTCTTCAAACTGTAACCGTTTTAACCAGTTACGTTCCGTCTCCCACATGTGCACAATCGTTTTGTATAACGATGGAAAGCTTGATGCTGCAAAGGCATGCTGCTGCTCATTGCTCAGCTTCTTAATATAATGAATGAAAATAGTATTTGCCCACAAATTGTAGGCGGCGTACTGGGTAACAATTTGTTTCATTTGGCAGGGATACTTTTATCTTTGACAGCTTAATAATTAAGAAGTCATTGCAAATTAAATAATCCTATAACAGACATGGCTGTAAAATCTTTTAAAAACACAGGGTTTAGTTCCATTGCAATTCATGGCAATCAAAATCAACACCCTAATTCGGCACATCTTACACCCATATACGCTACTTCTACCTTTACTTTCGATACCGCAGACCAGGGTATGGAACGCTTTGCAGGCATACAGGATGGGTATATATATAGCAGGTGGGGCAACCCGACATTTACAGATGCAGAGAACGTAATTGAAAGCCTTGAAACTTTTGGCATTACCAATGCTGATGGCAGCCCGCTTGAGGTAAAAGCACTCTTACATGCCAGCGGGCAGGCCGCAATGTCTACGATGTTTTTATCAAACCTGAAACCCGGAGATAAGGTACTAACACATTTTTCTTTATATGGGGGCACCTATGAATTGCTTACAAAAGTGCTGGCACAAAATGGTATTGAAACCATTGTGGCAGACTTGCGTGACCTGGATGTAACAGAAGACATTTTGAAAAGAGAACCAGCTATAAAACTGGTACATATTGAAACACCAGCAAACCCTACCATACAGTGTGTTGACATAGAAGAAGTCACTAACATGGCAAAGGCGCACGGCATACTTGTTACTGTCGATAACACTTTTGCTACTCCATATTTACAATCACCTTTTAAGTATGGGGTTGATTTTGTTTTTCATTCAACCACCAAATTTTTAAATGGTCATGGTACAGCAATAGGTGGAGTTTTATTAGGAAGAGATATTGAGTTTATGAAAACGAAGGCAACCAAATGGCATCGCTTATTAGGAGGTAACAGCAATCCTTTTGATGCTTTTTTATTGATACAGGGAATGAAAACTTTGGAGTTACGCATGGACCGTCATTGCGATAATGCCGTGCAGGTAGCTGCTTTTTTGCAGAAGCATCCTTCCGTTGAAAAAGTAAACTTTAACGGGTTGTCTTCTCACCCTGATTATGCAATTGCACAAAAGCAAATGCGGCGGCCCGGGGCCATGTTAAGTTTTGAGTTGAAGGGTGGATTGATAGCCGGCAAAAAGTTTATTGACAATCTGCAAATGTGTGTAAGAGCAGTGTCGTTAGGTACGGTAGATACCCTGCTTTCCCATCCCGCATCTATGACACATTACGGCGTACCAAAAGAAGAAAGGATTAAATACGGCATTACCGATGGCCTTATAAGAATGAGTGTAGGCATTGAAAATATAGCCGATATTTTACGGGATCTTGATCAATCATTATAACCAAAAATAAAAGCATTTATACAATGGGTACGCCTGTTTTAAGAAGAGCAAAACAAGAAGATTGTAGCCGCATACTGGAACTGGTGCATGAATTAGCGGTCTACGAAAAAGCACCAAATGAAGTAACCGTTACGCTTGAACATTTTACGGAAAGTGGTTTTGGCAAACAGCCTGTGTGGTGGGCATTTGTTGTTGAGGTTGATGGCATCATACAGGGCTTTGCGTTGTATTACATCAGGTTTAGCACATGGAAAGGGCAACGCATGTACCTTGAAGATTTGCTGGTAACTGAAGAAATGAGGGGCAAAGGTTTGGGCAAATTATTGTTTGACCGGTTGATAGAAGAAGCTAAAGAAAAAGGTTTTACCGGTATAGCCTGGCAGGTGCTTGAATGGAATGAACCAGCTATCAATTTTTATAAAAAATACCAGGCATCATTTGACGGAGAGTGGGTGAATTGTAGCGTAGCTGTTGTTTAAAATATAAGTTCGGATATGTTCTATTGTTGCCTGCAAGACGAAAAAATGCAATAGCTTAAAATAAAAAAAGACCCGCTAAAAAGCGAGCCTTAAGTTCTTGAACTTGGTTACGTTACCCGAAGATAAGAGGCTTGACCAAGCATCACAATACAAACATATTACTATTTTTGATTTGCTTTAGTACATAAACAATCTTCTTAGCTTATTCCATTTACTACAGCTTCCTTATAAATTTTTGATACAAGTCCCTGTAATACTTTGCCTGGACCAACCTCTGTAAATTCAGTTGCACCATCGGCAACCATCGCCTGTACACATTGCGTCCACTGCACCGCACCGGTTAATTGGTCAATTAAATTTTGTTGAATTTGAAGTGGGTCTGTAACTGCTTTGGCAACTACATTTTGATAAACAGGGCATGACGGTTCATTAAATTTCGTAGCGTGAATAGCCTTTGCCAATTCTTCTTTTGCAGGAGCCATTAACGGGCTATGAAAGGCCCCACCGACAGGTAATACCAAAGCTCTTTTAGCACCAGCTTCTTTCATTTTTATGCAGGCAATCTCAATGCCCTTTATACTGCCGCTTATCACCAACTGACCGGGGCAGTTGTAGTTTGCAGGTACAACAATCTCGCCTGTTTCTTCCTGTATTTGGTTGCAAATTTCTATGGCCTTTGCATCGTCCAATGCCAGCACTGCGGCCATTGTTGAAGGATTTAACTCACAGGCCTTTTGCATTGCTTTTGCCCTTATAATAACCAGTCTTAAAGCATCTTCAAAAGTTAAAACCCCATTTGCCACAAGAGCAGAAAACTCACCTAACGAGTGACCGGCTACCATGTCGGGTTGTATATTCTCCAAGGTTTTATAAGCAAGAACTGAATGCAGAAAAACAGCAGGCTGTGTAACATTGGTTTGTTTCAATTCTACATCTGTTCCCGAAAACATGGTATCCGACAGGCGAAAACCAGCAATATCATTGGCTTGTTCAAAAAGTTGCCTGGCAACATCACTGCTCTCGTATAAGTTCTTTCCCATGCCTGTAAACTGGCTGCCCTGCCCGGGAAATATATATGCATGCATGTTTGTAAAATTTGCTCAAATGTAAGTTTAGCCTGTGTAATATCTGCAATACAGCGTATAATTGAATCTGTGATTGATTTATTGCATTCCCCATAAAACCCTATTAATTCTATTTCATAAAAAACCCCGGCAACAAATGCCAGGGCTTAATCAATTGTAAAATAAATTTTAGCTGAGCTTAGATGAAATCAATTTTAAGAATTCAGTTCGCGTACTATAATTCTCAAACTGACCCGAAAACGCAGAAGTAGTTGTATAGGAGTTTTGTTTTTGCACACCTCTTTGCATCATACATAAGTGTGCTGCTTCAATAACTACCGCCACTCCTAAAGGGTTAAGACTTTCCTTAATGGCTGCTAATATTTGAGTGGTCAAACGCTCCTGCACCTGTAGTCTCCTGCTGTACACATCTACCACACGGGCAAGTTTGCTAAGTCCTGTTATGAACCCATTTGGTATGTAAGCAATATGTGCCTTACCAAAAAAAGGAAGCATATGATGTTCGCACATGCTGTACAATTCAATATTTTTCACCAGCACCATTTCGCTGACATCTTCATGAAATTTGGCCGAGTCTAAAATGGCTTTAGCATCCTGGTCGTAACCCTGTGTCATAAACTGCATAGCCTTTGCAATACGTTCCGGTGTTTTCTCAAGGCCTTCCCTGTCGGGATCTTCGCCCAACAACTTTATAGATTCGCGATAATGATGTTTCAATCCTTCTGTAACATCTTCATCGTATGATTCCACTTTTTTATATGCCATACAAAATATTTTGCCCTCTTTAGGGATTATAAATCAAGTTAAAGAAGCCGGGTATTCTACAAAATTTCTTTCCGTTTCGTAAAGTCTTACTTGTAATTCAAGGCTAACATCAATCTTTTCGCGTAGAATATTAAAGATAACTATTGAAATATTTTCAGCCGTAGGATTAAGGTCTTTAAACTCTGCTGTATCAAGGTTGAGATTCTTATGATCAAATCTTTTTAAAACACTCTCCTCTATCAGGTCGCTTAATACTTTCATATCTATAACATATCCTGTACGTTCATCAGGCACCCCAATTACTTTAACTATCAATTCATAATTATGTCCATGATAGTTTGGATTGTTACACTTTCCAAAAACCTTTTGATTGGTAACTTCATCCCATAAAGGATTGTTGAGCCTGTGAGCCGCATTAAAATGTTCCTTTCTGTAAACAGCTACTTTGTTGGTCATATTAACTTACTTAACGCTCAATTATTAAAATGGTTTACAGCAGCGGTTTGTAAAGAGGTAAACTCAATCTCCAAAATACTCCACATATATCCTGGGTGTTTCGTACAACTTTATACAATGTAATTTTACGCCTTCGGGTAAATGAGGAACTATTTGTTGCCAAATAGCCTGGGCAAGGTTTTCGGTACTACACATCTTGCCCTGTAAAAAGTCTACATCAAGGTTTAAATTTTTGTGATCCAGTTTTTGTACAGCATTTGCCTGTATTATTTTGCTTAGTTTTTTAACGTCAAACAAAAAACCCGTTTCAGCATTTACTTCACCCTTAATAGTTACATATAAATCAAAATTGTGTCCATGCCAGTTTTCGTTTGCGCACACCCCAAACATTTCCTCGTTCTTTTCAGGGGACCAGTTTGGGTTGTATAATTTATGTGCTGCGTTAAAATGCTCTACCCTTGTGAGATATACCATTCAATCTTAAATTTTGGCAAAGGTAATATTTGGAAACCAAAGCAATTGGCAGGCA
>JBBQVY010000152.1:0-12138 GCA_038211085.1 Chitinophagales bacterium
TGTACCACCATGCTCACTTCACGCATGGGGGAAGGATTTCTAAAGCGCCGCACCAGTTGTTGCTGGTTGCTGTTAAGATCGTAAGTAGCCAACTGTGGAAGAACCGTAATCCCATCGTTTAATTCAACCATACGACGCAGGGTTTCAAAGCTGCCTGATTCGTATTCCAAATTATTGTTTTTGCTGCCCACCTTTCTCAGTTCACAAAGGTTTAGGATCTGCGATCTAAAGCAATGCCCTTCTTCAAGCAACCAAAGCTTATTGGGATCAATATCCTGCGGAAGTAGGTAAGCCTTGTGATAGACCGGGTTATTTTTGGAGACATAAGCTACCAGTTCCTCGTAAAACAAAACATGTTCTTTTATACCTGGTTCATTTAATGGCGTTACCAAAATGCCCACATCAATCCTGCTTTCTTTTAGTCTCGAAATAATCTTTTCTGTTGTTAGCTCACTTACAATCAAACGGACCTCAGGATGTTTGGCGGTAAACTGTTGTATAAAAAGCGGCAAAAGATAGGGAGCTAATGTAGGGATGATACCAATCTTTAGTTCCCCGGTAAGAATGCCCTTTTTTATCTGAACAAGCTCATCAATCATACTTTTTTCAGAAAGGATTCTTTTAGCCTGTTCAACTAGTTGCTGTCCTATCTCCGTGGGAACAACGGGCTGTTTGCTACGGTCAAATATTTTTACGCCTAGTTCAAGTTCCATTTTTTGTATCTGCATGCTTAGCGTTGGCTGGGTTACAAAGCAATGCTCCGCAGCAGATGCAAAGTGACGGTAAGTATCAACTGCAACAATATATTCTAACTGAACAAAGGTCATGCGTTATCAATTTTAACTATCACAATCGTAATCCAATGCATTTTGATTGATAACAAAAATAGTGCAAGCAGTCTTTCTTTTCAACCGAAAATTTAAATAGGTTATTGAGAAAAAATTATGTGCAGCGCTTTATTGTTCGGTCAGTGTTACTTTGTTCTTTCCAACTTTAAGCTGGTAAATCACCCCAACTTTTACAGCATAATTTTCTTTTTCATGGCTTACAGGAAACTGGTAACAGACAGGGAAGCTGTACTCTTTCAGTACCTCTTTTATTACCTCGTACACATTGCTTCCAAAAGGCAGCACGGTATCTTTCATATCAGTAAAAAGACCAATTACAACACCGGCTACTTCATCAAAGGCCCCGCTTCTTTTTAACTGGTACATCATGCGGTCTATGTTATAAATGTATTCGCCTACATCCTCTAAAAACAGTAGGTGGCCTTTTGTTTTTAAGGCTGAAGGCGTGCCCACCAGGTGCGCAAGCAGCGATAAGTTTCCACCTATCAACGGAGCCGTAACAGTACCCTGTTTATTAAAGGAATGGGAGGCAGAGGTATACTTACTTTTTTTACCGGTCAATACTTTTCGCAGCGACTGTACATATTCATTTTTGTACTCAAGATCGTTGAACGCCGCCGCCATGGGGGCATGTATACCGGCAATGGAAAATCGCCTGTAAACATGAGCGTGAAAGACCGTTATATCACTAAAGCCAATCACCCATTTTGGCTTCTTTCTAAATTTTACAAAATTGATGTCTTCTATAATCCTGCCCATTCCATAACCCCCGCGTCCGCATAAAACGGCCTGTACGGTATCATCATCCAACATTTGTTGCAGGTCCGTTAAGCGTTCTTCATCTGTACCCGAGAAATAGCCAAACTGGCTACCAAGCGTTTTGCCAATTTTTACTTTATAACCCCATTGTTGTAAAACTTCAATACAGACGGCGGCCTTCTCATAGGGCATGTAGCCTGCCGGGCAAACAATGCCAATAGTATCACCTTTTTTTAAGTAGGGAGGTATGATAGTCATGCAGCAATAATACAGCATTAGGTTTGCCCCATTATATGAAGTGGGATAAAAATATGCGTGGGTAAAGGCAAAATTTTATTTAATTAGAAGAAGCTGTCTAAATTTAGTTTGACACTATGATTTTGAAACTGAAGATCCCATTTATTATAACAGATAAACGGATTGCGACCCCGCCATTCGGTTGGGGCAGTCAGCAAGGATGAGGCTATGAAAGACTACAGTTAGTATTCCAAAAAATCATTTTTAGAAAGCTTCTAAGAGATGAAAACTTTTGAAACAATAAAGTGTTGTCTTAAATTATGGACGGATACGAGAGGCATCGGCCAAGGGCAAACGAATCTTAATTAATTTATCTTTTGCTGTGCCTTTAGGCAAAACTCGCAGGTAGAAAATATTGCCTAAAATAACACAAGGCGTTCCTATCGGAACGCATTATGCTTTTTTGAAACGTATCTACCCACCAAAAGTCACTATCGGGACTAGAAAGACAGTAATTTAAGCCGGTTTAAATATGAATGGAGAAAAACTTAGATTCGTTTGCATGGGGTATCGGGCCTCTTGCTCAGGTGTAATTACAGTTTCTTTGGTATATTTATTTTTTCCAAATCTTTATTCTTCAACGCATGCACATTCGTACCTGTACCCTTTTTTTATTGATTTGTTTTACCGGCATACTTGGTGCCCAAAATGCAAAACGCACTTTACGTCCCGGGGATATTTACCGCCTACAAAACCTGTCTGATGCTAATGTTTCTCCCGATGGCAAATGGGTAGCTTATACGGTAAGTACTATCGATTCGGCCAAAGACAAAAGAAATACTGACATATGGATGGTAAGTATGGATGGCAAAGAAAATGTGCAGCTTACTAACAGCCCCGATAACGAAAGCAGCCCACGTTGGAGCCCCGATGGTAAGTATATTTCTTTCACAGCCTCGCGGCTGGGTGGTACAGGGCAGGTTTGGTTATTAGACCGCCGTGGAGGAGAAGGTATTAAACTTACGGATATAAAAGGCGATCTGAATGCTTATAGCTGGAGTCCCGATAGTAAGAAACTGGTGCTAACTATGAAAGACCCCAAAGACACTGCTAAAAACAAACCACCTCAACCCTACGTCATCAATAAATTCAGGTTTAAGCAGGATGTTAGCGGTTACCAATACGACACCAGCAGAACCCATTTATACCTTTTTGATATTGCTTCAAAAAAAACAAGACAGGTAACTTTTGGCAAATACACCGAGGCTGATGCCACCTGGAGCCCCGATAGCAAAACGATTGCTTTTGTAAGCAACCAAACTGAAGAGCCGGACAGAAATGAGAACACAGACATATACCTGGTAGATACTGCGCTGGGTGCTAAACCAAGAAAACTAACAACCTGGACTGGTGGCGACGCAGACCCCCAATGGAGCCCTAATGGTAAAAAAATAGCTTATCTGCGCTCTATGTCTAATGCCACTTTCGAAATGTACGATCAAACCGGCCTTTGTATTATAGATGCTGCAGGCGGCGAACCCAAATTGATCGGCACTTCATTAGACCGGCCAATCAGCAATCCACGCTGGTTGCAAAATGGTAAAACTATAGTTGCCTTAATTTCCGACGACAGGCAACGCTACATAGCCGCCTTTGATGCCGCTGATGGTACTATGAAAACAATTTCGGGAGGAGATAGAAGCTTTGGTTCGATAGAGGTATTGCCTTCAGGTGAACTAGTTTCTTTTATGTCGGAGCCACAGATGCCTTCTGAAATATATGTTGTTGAAAGTGGCAAGCCCCGCAGGTTAACTACTATTCAAAACAAATTTATCGACTCTATCACTTTGGCAAAAGTGGAAAAGTTTACCTCGGCCAGCAAGGATGGAACCCAGGTTTCAGGATTGATATATTACCCCCCAAACAAGTCACAAAAAAATCTGCCGCTCATTTTTTACATACACGGTGGACCAACCTCGCAGGACGAGTTAAGCTTTGATTTAACCCGTCAAATGTTAGCAGCTCATGGCTATGCAGTGGCAGCCGTTAACTATCGTGGAAGCCTTGGAAGGGGCGTTGATTTTTCCCGAACCATTTCTGGTGACTGGGGTAATAAAGAAGTAGCAGATATATTAGGTGCAGCGGATTACCTGGTAGCTAAAGGAATAGCTGATCCAAACAAACTGGGCATTTCGGGCTGGAGTTATGGCGGCATATTAACCGATTATACCATTGCAAGCGATACCCGCTTTAAAGCCGCCAGCAGCGGCGCAGGGGTTGCAGCTCCCCTTTCGTTATTTGGAGTAGACCAGTACATTAATCAATATGTAAACGAGATTGGTTTACCGTGGAAAGACAACAACATAGAGAAGTACCTGAAACTCTCCTACCCTTTTTTACATGCCGATAGAATTAAAACGCCAACGCAGTTTATGGTGGGAGAAAAAGATTTTAATGTACCGGCAGTTGGCAGCGAGCAAATGTACCAGGCGTTAAGATCGCTGGATGTGCCCACTGAGTTGATTGTATACCCCAATCAGTTTCATGGATTTACGCAGCCAAGCTTTATAAAAGACAGGCTGGAGCGCTATTTTACCTGGTTTGATAAATATTTAAAATAATAGGATTAGGTAGATCTTTTGCAAAATTAGTGTCGGTAACATGCGTACCCTGACAACAGTTATTGCATAAAGGACATCAGCCGGTTGGGTGCCAAGCGTAGCGAAGGCATTCCAAAAAATGCGAAGTCCCGATTTATCGGGAGAAACAAGGGGGTGGAGTCCTATTGCAATAACGAAGCCCTGCGGCTTGAGCTTTTAAAATTAGAATTAAGAGGCTGTTGCGAAGTAAATACCTAATCCTATAAAATATAGAAAAGTATTATTAAGAACGCAAAGGAAGGGTGATTAAAAATTCAGCAAACTCACCCTCCTTTGTGTTTACTTTAAGCTCACCCTGGTGAGCTTTTATTATGTCGTAACTAAGAGACAACCCAAGACCCGTACCCTGCCCGGTTGGCTTGGTAGTAAAGAAAGGCTGATAAATTTTATCCAATACATTTGATGCCATACCAAGTCCATTGTCGCGTACAATAATTCTCACTGAAAACGCATCAAAAGTTGTTTTAACCCAAACGGTAGGATCATAGCCTGTAACCAGTAGCTTTTTCTTTTCGTTTACTGAATAAAAGGCGTTATTAAAAAGATTGATAAACACACGCCCAATATCCTGCGAGATAACATTGATTTTAGGAACAGCAGGATCCAGCTCCATTTTAAACATTGCATTAAAGGACTTATCCTTTGCCCGCAGTCCATGGTAAGCCAATCTTAAATATTCATCGCTTAGTGCATTAATATCTGTTAGTTGTTTGTCGCCTGCACTCGCTCTTGAGTGTAACAACATTCCTTTTACAATTGCATCGGCACGTTTACCATGTTCACTAATTTTTTCAAGATTTTGTGCAACATTTTGCAGAATAGATTCAAGGTTACTTTTCCCCTCTGAGGAAAGCGTTTCCCTTTCTAATTGCTCATTTATTTCGGCAAGCAACTCAGCATTTACTTCCGAAAAGTTATTTACAAAATTTAAAGGGTTTTGAATCTCATGGGCAATACCAGCGGTTAATTCTCCCAGGCTGGCCATTTTTTCGCGTTGCACCAGTTGCAGTTGTGTCGATTTAAGATCGTTGAGCGTGTGTTGCAATGCCTCCTTTTGCTCAATCAATTCTGCGGTACGCTCCTTAACCTTTTCTTCCAACACATTTTTTTGTTCGGTAAGAATTTGTTGTTCTCTCTCGTTTGCCTCCTGTATTTGTTTATGGTATTGAAGTTTTTTTCGCTGGCTGGTGATGAAGGAAATGAGAAAACTTACAAACAGCAAAAGCATTGCTGAAATCCCAATGATCATCAAAACCGCCATATTAGTTTTTAGCAGGTACATAAAAGGCTTTGGCTAATAAGATACAAAAAATGATATATGCTACGTTATGAATATCCCACATTCTCGTAGCAAGGGACTCATTTTCGTCAAGCACAGGAATATAAAATAAAAAAACAAAAAAGTTGATTACAACGTAGATAGCCAACCCGGTAACTACCCAAAAAACCTTTTCACTTTTAAACTTTTGCAAATCATCACGCAATTGCGATAAATAGTACAACATACAATACACCAGTAAAAGGTAAGCTTCAGCAGCTAACAAATTACCACTGAGATACAGAAAATTAAAGAAGCCGGTCTGCTCAATAAAAGAAAAATTTATCAAAATAAACAGCACCCAAACAAAAGGTATCAACTTTTTAATCGTAGTAAAATACGATTGCTTCAATTTTAAAAAGAACAAACAGAAGCAAACAAATCGTACTACAGAGTGAATATTATAGTATGGGTTGTTGCTGATCATGTCCTTTAATTCCTTTCCCGAATTGTATAGCATGATGCTATCGGCTATAACATTTAAAACCAGTGCCAGAAGAAGATAAACTATAACCGGTATTAAAACAGCCGGTTGCTTTTTATTGAATAATAACACACATAATGGTATTAGTAATGCCCATACTTCGGAAAGGTCCAAAACAATATTTAGGTAAATAAACATTAGGGTATGCTATAATAAAAAATTAAAATAGCCATGCAAACTTAGTATGATGGTATGGCGGTTAGAGAATATACATATTTTGTTACCCAGGTAAAATACACATAAGTTAACAACTGAGATTCTTTACAACCATGCGTCTAATAAAGCAGGCACTATACCGCTACATATTTTTTGCGGCAACGGCTACAGTTCCATGTGACAGAGCAAAAATTAAAAATGAAATATAAGTTTCTGCCCTGCCCCTTACTAAAATCACAGGTAAATTCAATTATTTATGTATGACAACTGAGCAATTTCGCAACCTGAGAAAAGACAAATATGTATTTCATTATTTTGTTGATAAAGATGGCTTTGATCATGAAAAGTTGGAATCTACAGGAGCAGTTGGAAGAACTTTTCCTGGTAATGCATCTGTTAATTTACGTGCTTGGAAGGTGGGTGATTGCAACTTTGAATTTGCTTTTTAGGAGACCACGTTCTATATCACAAGAATTGTAGAATGATCAAAAAAAATTTAGATAAAGCAACGAAGTATATTGTATTTGTACCTTTCTGCTAAGGAAAAACAATAACCTATCAAATCAACGTAACGAACGACGCAATTTTTCCTGCTTCGAATGTAATTTTAAAAGTAGCCTCCCTGCGGGATATCAATACATCAGCCAATCCTTCCCTACCCAAAAACTTTTATTGATCAAATAAAAGTTTGGATTGGGAGAAAGCATTACAAAACATTTCTTGGAGGCGATGGATTTAATGAAAGACTTAGTGAACTAATGACTGCCCCTGCAGCATGCAAAGCAGCTGTTGGCAGCCTGTTCATATAACCAATATCGTACACGATAAAGTATTTGTTGGCTTCGTTACCGGGTATTAGCCGCGGTGTAAAGGTTATAAATTCAAAGCCCGGCTTATTAATTTTGCTTTCTAATACTTTTATGGGATCGGCTCCCTTGCCTTCGCCTTTACCTATTTCCTGGTTACTAAAAAAAACGTTTTTCCCTGTCAGGTCAATTTTATTATTAGGCTCCCAGTCAGAAATTTCAAGTATAGGAACGAAAGGAAATTTGTCAAAATCCTTATGATTTTGTTTGCCGCCAAAACCCGCAAGTGTAAGTTGATTTGTTTCGGTATGAAAAAATTGAAATACGGCTATCTGTGGGCGGTTGTTAAGCTTGGTTAAAAACATTTCAAGCTGGTTGCTATCGGGCTTGCTGTTGTAATTTCTTAAAAACAGGATATTAAAGACAGGACTAAAGTTATCTTTTGCAATTCCTTCCCTACCAGCAACTTTCATTTGGGCCGGGGCAATGACCACTTCCTTTTCTTTACTGTTACATGCAGCCATTTGTATGGTTACAAATACTGCTATTGCCAGGCTTATTCTTGCAAGCACGTTGACATGTAAATGGGTTGTTTTGCTTATGGTATCCATCATTAATAATTTAATATATAAAACAGGAATTCATATCCCAAAATAAATGTTACACTCCATTTTTCAAAGTTTCAGGGTACAAATAGCCAACCTATTGTAGCCACACATGCTGTCACTTGCTCACCTTGTAGCACGATTGGTTATTTTTGCAACCCGTTTTAAGTAACACTGGTGTTGTGTAGTTGCCAAATTCACAAGAATGCAATCCTTAAACTTTGAAAGGCAAGGCTGCAACTATACTGTTACTTATTTAAATCCGGGTACTAAAAATGAACTCACCTAAAAGATATATGATTACGGCCGCCCTGCCTTATGCTAACGGCCTAAAGCACATCGGTCACCTTGCCGGGGCATACCTGCCGGCAGACATTTATGTGCGTTACCAGAAAGCACAAAAAAGAGATGTAGTTTTTGCCTGTGGCAGCGATGAACATGGCGCTGCCATTACCATCCAGGCTATGAAAGAAGGCACAACACCACGGGCCATAGTTGACAAATACCACGAAATCTTAAAGTCGAACCTTGCTGACCTCGGTATCAATTTTGACATCTACCACCGCACCTCCGACCCCCTGCACCACGAAACTGCCCAGGAGTTTTTTACCATGCTAAATAACAATGGCGACCTGGAAGAAAAAGAAACGGAGCAGTTTTATGATGAGGAAACACAAACATTTTTAGCAGACCGATACATTGTGGGCACCTGTCCCGTTTGCGGTTATACCAATGCTTTTGGCGACCAGTGCGAAAAATGCGGTTCATCCTTAAGCCCGGATATGCTCATCAATCCGCGAAGTACCCTAAGCGGAAACGAACCGGTTAAACGCTTAACCAAACATTGGTTTCTACCCCTCAACCGTCACGAAGATTTTTTAAGAAACTATATACTGAAGGAGCATGCCGCCGACTGGAAGCCTAATGTTTTAGGCCAGTGCAAAAGCTGGATTGATGCCGGCCTGCAGGCCAGGGCTGTAACAAGAGATTTGGATTGGGGAATTAAAGTTCCGGCCCCCCCGGCCCCCCGAAGGGGGGAGTTAAGAAAAAGTAATGCCGGATACTCCGCAGATATTGAAGATGCCCGATTAGAGAAAATAACGCAGAACCCCCCTTCGGGGGGCATGGGGGCTTATGAAACTGCCGACCCTATGACATATGGTTTGCTCAAAAATTTTGTTGATGAACATCGGAGCCATCCTACCGAGGCTGAAAATGTTTTATGGCAATTACTCGGGGGTAAAAAATTAGATGGATATAAATTTAGAAGGCAGCACATTATTGGAAATTTTATTGCCGACTTTGTTTGTCTGCCTAAAAAATTAATAATTGAAGTAGATGGTTCAATACACCAATTGCACGAAAATAAATTAAATGATGAGGAAAGAACCCAGCTGTTAAATAATAAAGGGTTTGAAGTGATAAGGTTTACAAATGATGAAGTACTCCACAATTCTGATGCAGTCCTGGATAAAATTATTTCTGTCATCAATTCTTTAGGAGATCATGAACATGCGGAGGACAAGGAGATAACACAGAACCCCCCTTCGGGGGGCAGGGGGGCCGGAAAGGTTCTCTACGTGTGGTTCGATGCCCCCATCGGATACATTTCAGCTACCAAAGCCTGGGCTTTACAAAATGGTACAGACTGGAAACCGTATTGGTACGATGCTGATACCAAGCTGGTACATTTTATTGGAAAGGACAATATTGTTTTCCATTGCATCATCTTTCCGGTGATGTTAAAATTGCATGGCAACATATTACCCGACAATGTACCCGCCAATGAATTTATGAATTTGGAAGGTGATAAAATGAGTACCAGTCGCGGCTGGAGTATTGAGATGGAGGAGTATATTAATGACTGGATAAAACAACCCAACGGCGGAGAGGTAATGGCCGATGTATTGCGTTATTACCTTACAACTATTAGTCCTGAGACAAAGGATAGCGAGTTTACGTGGAAGGGGTTCCAGGATGCCAACAACAGCGAGTTGGTTAGCATATTCGGCAATTTTATCAATCGCACATTTGTGCTCATGCATAAGCTGTGTAAAGGCAAGGTGCCCGTACTGCATGCCGAAAGTATTGTTACCGCAGATGAAAATATGTTGGCTGAGTTTGACAAGACCCGCAAAAAAGCAGAAGAACTTCTGGAGCAATATAAGCTTCGCGAAGCCCAGTTTGAAGTAATTGATTTGGCACGTAAAGGCAATAAATACATGCAGGATAGTGAGCCCTGGATACTGGATAAAAAGATGAAGGCATTAACTGCCCAATTGGATAGCGCTGAAGGAGAAGACAAAACAGCTTTCCAAAACGATATTGCAGCCTTGCAACAACGCATAGACAATTGCCTGCATGTGTGCCTGCAACTAACAGCAAACCTGGCAATTTTGATTAACCCGTTTTTACCCGTAGTAGCTAAAAATTTGTGCTACATGATGAAGGTGGTTGACAAGTTACTTGCGTGGGAGAATGCAGGAAAAACAAAACTGCTAAGTGTGGGCTATAGCTTGCGTGAGCCGCAACTGCTGTTTAGAAAAATTGAGGACAGTGAAATAGAAAATCAACTAAATAAACTAAAAGAAAAAAGCAAACAGGTGCAAGAAAATAAAAAGGCTGAAGAAGCACCCGCAACAACAGAAACTACAGCGGCAACTACAACAAATGAAGCACCTGCAACGGAGGTTAAAGCAGATGTTAAACCCGAAATTGTTTTTGATGATTTTGCCAAAATTGACTTGAAAGTAGGCACCATTGTAAGTGCAGAAAAAGTAGAGAAGGCCGACAAGCTTTTAAAACTGCAGGTGGATCTTGGTTTTGAAACACGCACTATTGTTTCGGGAATAGCTATTCACTTTAAACCTGAAGATATTGTTGGCAAACAAGTAACGGTTGTTACCAACCTGGCTTCCCGCAAAATGCGTGGTATAGAAAGCAATGGAATGATATTGATGGCTGAAGATAAAAGTGGCAAACTTCATTTTGTAAATACTACAGAAAAGGTTGATGAAGGTAGTGGGGTTAGTTAAAAAGGCAAGGTTGATTTTATGATGGAATACATAAGTCCTCCCGCACCTCCTATGAAGAATAAATTTTAAGTATTCCACTTAAAAAAAGACTGTCCTGATAAGAGCAGTCTTTTTTTACTACCAGTGCTTACCTGCACAGCTTGTTTAAAAAATAAACTTTCGTCCTGGATCATTATGCAACAACGAACAATATGAAAAAACTGCTATCTTCGAATAATAGTTGTTTAACTAACTAATTTTTTATTGTCTCGCAGAAATCGCTGGAAACTGGTCATGCTAACTGAAGATGAAATAACATATAAATTCGGGGAAGTATGTATGAGGTCTTTAAACAATTAGGTCCTGGATTACTCGAAAGTGTATATGAGGCATGTCTGTACTATGAACTGAAATCTTTGGGGTTAGAAGTGCAATGTCAGGTTCCTCTTTACGTTGATTATAAATCTATCAAATTGGATATAGGTTTTAGGTTAGATCTATTGGTTGAGCAATCAGTAATTGTAAAACTAAAATCAGTGGAGATATTGAGTAATGTTCATAAAAAACAACTTTTAACCTATCTGAAGTTAACAGGAAAAAAGATAGGGATTTTAGTCAATTTTAATACGGCTCATTTGGTAGATAAAGAGTCTATTATCAGGATTGTGAATCAATATTAATCAGGTAAAATAATTTTTAAAGTAGCCAAAATTTTATCATTCAGCGTTTTCAGCGATTTCAGCGAGAACCCAAATTCTTATCATGAAAAGAACGATTAAAAAAGTTGCCGTATTAGGTAGTGGTGTTATGGGTAGCCGCAGGCTCATTTGGTAGATAAAGAGTCTATTATAAGGATTGTGAATCAATATTAATTCAGGTAAAATAATTTTTAAAGTAGCCAAAATTTTATCATTCAGCGTTCTCAGCGATTTCAGCGAGAACCCAAATTACTATCATGAAAAGAACGATTAAAAAAGTTGCCGTATTAGGTAGTGGTGTTATGGGTAGCCGTATAGCTGCTCACTTTGCAGGAGCAGGTTTGCAGGTGTTGTTGCTTGACATTGCGGCCCCCTCTAACTCCCCCGAAGGGGCAGAACAAAAACCCGCGGACCGAAATAAAATAGTGAACGATGCGCTCACTACAGCTATAAAAAGCAACCCATCTCCTGTTTATACAAAGGATGTTATTAAGCGCATAAGCACCGGCAATTTTACCGATAACATGAAGGACATTGCCACGTATGATTGGGT